>NZ_JBFALJ010000007.1:0-309535 GCF_040660195.1 Streptomyces sp. NPDC050147
ATCCAACTCACGTTCACCGCCATGAGATCGACCGACAGGTCCTTGACCCCGGCCTCCTCCAGAAGCTTCTTCGCCTTCTTCGGGTCGTACGCGTATATCCCTGCTCAAGGCGGTCGGCCACTTCGCTCGGCCAGCGGGTGAGCTGTCAGCGGGCGACCTGCCAGCAGGTGAGCTGTCAGCGGATGACCTGCCAGCTGAGCGAGCCGCTCATCAGCTTGCGCAACTCCGGTGCGCGGACCGCCTTGTTGGGGTCGGTGGCGCGTGCCGTGACGGTGTGCGCGCGGCCGTCGGCCGGTACGCCGAGCGCCCTGGGGGTCACGTCGGCCGCGTCCCGGGCATGGCGGACCTCGCGGCCGTCGACGTACCAGCGCAGCCGGGCGTGGGAAGACACCTCGACCCTGATCCGCTGGGAGCGGCGCACCTTCCGGTCGGTGGGGGTGGTGGAGGTGAGGACGGGTGCGTGCTGGTGGAAGCCCGCGATCATGGCCTCACGTCCGGGCAGATTGAACTCCCGGCCGAGGGTGCGCATGATCGAGTCCTCGGTCGGGCGATTGAGGCCGCGCCCGTGGTAGCCGCCGCCCTCGTACGCGCCGACAGTGCCGCCGTCGGGTGATTCCTGGCCGAGCCAGCGGTGCCACTTCACCTTCTGCGCGGCCATCTCGTCGGCGCTGAGCTTGGTGAGGTTGGACTCGCCCGGCTCGGGGCCGGTGTAGGCGCTCTCGTCGTACCAGTACTCGTCGGCGAGCTTGCCGAAGGAGTGGCCGGTCTCGTGGACGGCGACCTGGTCCGAGTCCGGGTGGTCGGAGGAGGCGGTGCCTATGCCGTCGTATCCGGACGGCGAGGTGATGGCGTTGTAGCCCGCGCCGCCGTACTTGGTGGAGTTGCTGAGCACGATGACGAGATCGGGGTCGGCGGCCTTGCTCGCGTACGCCTCGACCTTGTTGGTGTCGACGCACAGCAGCCGCTCTATGCCGTCGCAGAAGAACGCTGAGTCCAGGGCGGTGTTTTTGCGGACGTCGCTCGTCGGGTCGCCGGAGACGCCGGAGTCCCGCGAGTGCGCGTCGACGGCCCAGACGTTGAACAGGTCCTCGTACTGGGCGTACGGCTCGACGGCGGCCATCTCCTTCCACTTGGCGCGCACGTCGGTGTGGAAGTCCTCCTGCTGGGCCGCGGTGTAGCCGTCGCCGATGAACACGACGTCGACCTTGGTGTCGCTCGCTCCGGCCTCCACGATCGGCAGGACGTCGCCGTCGTCCTGGACCGTGGCCCGCTCCTTCCTGGTGAGCGGGGTGGAGGCCGGGACGTCGGTGTGCCGGGGGTGGCCGTCGGGGCGGGTGAAGTACTCGACCTCGACGCGGTCGGCATCGTGCGCGGCCGGCGCGCTGCCGTCCTGCCCCTGGTCCGCGGCGGCAGGAGCGGTGGTGGCGAGCGCCGCGGCCAGGGCGACACCGGTGGCCACGGCGAGCCGCTTGCGGGACATGCGGGATATGCGGGAAGCGTGTCTACGCATGGAGGGTCTCCCGAGGAGTCGGCGCGGACCCGGACGCGGGGGTCGGCAAGTCCGCGATGTAAGTGGGGGGTTAAGGGAGCTTAAGGCGCGGTTCAATGTAGGGGCTGCGGGGAAGGCAGGCAATGCCTGAGGCGCAAGGTGCGCGACAGGAATGCGGAGTTCGCGCCATAGCGGGCCAAGTCGGCGCCTGTCAGGCGTAAATGGGGCGTGGCCCCTTGGCGGAGAGGGAGAGATGGCGGAGAGCGGATCCGGCGGCGTACGGCTCGACGAGCCGACGGTGATCGGGCGTCGCGTCCTGCGGCTGCGTACGGAACTCGGTCTGACCCAGCGGCAGTTGGCGGAGCCGGCGTACACGCCCGCCTACGTCTCCACGCTGGAGTCGGGCAAGGTACGGCCCTCGGAGGCCGCCCTGCGGCACTTGGCTCAGCGGCTCGGCGTCACCCCCGAGGAGCTGGCGACGGGGCGTCCGCCCCGCCTCGCAGCCGAGCTGCGTCTGCGCCTCACCGACGCACGGCGCGCCCTGGCCACCGGGGACCCCGAGGTCGCCGCCACCCTCTTCCGTGGGCTGGGCGAGGAAGCGGTCGAACACGCCCTGCCGGGTGAGCAGGCCGCCGCGCTTCTCGGACTCGGCGACTGCCTCCTCGAATCCGGCGACCTCGACCACGCGCACGAATGCTTCGTGTCGGCGGAGCGGTTGCTCGCCGACGAGCCGCTGCCGCGCCGCGTCCCCGCCATCCGAGGCCGCGCCAACGCCCACCGCCTCACGGGTGAACTCCGGTACGCCTGCCATCTGTTGGAGACGGCTCTCGATCAGCTCAACGCCTCGGGACTGCACGACCCCGACGCGCTGCTCCTCCTCTATTCGGCGTCCATCGCCCCGTACATGGACATGGGCGCACATGAGCGCGCCGCGCACGCCGCCGAACTGGCCCTCGCGCTCGCGCCGCGCGTGGACGATCCCGCGCTGCTCGCCGGGATGCACCGCGGGGTGGCCCGTACGCTCATCGCCCAGGGCCGGATCGCCGAAGCCGACGCGTCGCTGGCCAAAGCCCAGGACCTCTACCAGCAGCTGCACATCCGCACCGAACTCGCCCACTGCCACTGGATGCGCGGCTATGTACACGCCCAGGACGGCGACCTGGAACGCGCCGAGAACGAACTGCGCACCGCACACGACATGCTGACCGCCAAGCGGGCCGCGCTCTACGCCCACCAGGTCGAGGTGGAACTCGCGGACGTGCTGCGCCGACGCGGCAGGATCGGAGCGGCCGAGGCCCTCCTCAGGCCGCTGCTGGCCGCCGGCCCGGAGCCCACGGAGATCCCGGCACTGCGGGCAGGACGCGGTGCGGTGCACAGGGGCGCCGCACACCGGCTGCTCGGCCTCATCGCGGAGGAGTGCGGTGACACGGAGGGCGCCGAGGAGCACTACCGCGCCGCCCTGCCACTGCTCGAACGCGCGGGCGCGGCGGGGGACGTGGCCGGTCTGTGCTGCCTCCTCGGCGACCTGCTCCGGCGCACGGGACGCACGGAAGCGGCCCTGGACGCCTACCGCACCGGCCTCGCCCACCGGACCACGCCGGGCACGACGACGCTGGGCCCCGCGCCCGCGCCACCGCCGATGTGAGGGGCCGTGGGCAGATCGCCGAGCGAATGTCCGGCTTTCGTCACGGTGCTGTACGCGCGGACAACCTGACGTTCACTCATGTCCGTATGCCTGCTAAAAATACGGGCGGCACAGGGACGCAGACCGTCTTGTGCGCATCCATCGCATCATTCTGACAGTCGGGCCCGAGAGGGCCGCAGGGGGAAAGGCACCAGCCTGATGAACCACGCACGCACGACCGCCGCAGTCCTGGCCACGGCAGGGGCACTCACGGCCGCTCAGCTCGGCCTGGCCGGGTCCGCCTCCGCGGCGGACGCACCGAAGGCACCGAAGGCGTCGGCCGCCGCGGAGCAGAGCGCCGGCTGCCCGATCGACATCGTCTACACGTCCCGGTTCTACATCGGCCCGGGCGGATGGGTGAAGGGCGACGGCCTGTACTTCGGCCTCAAGAACAAGAGCACCAAGACGTTCAAGAAGGTCACCTTCACGGTCAGCAACGTCAAGAACGTCCGCTTCGGCACGGCGAAGGCGAAGGGCGGCAAGGTCACGCACAAGACCTCGAAGACCATCTCCGTCTACGACAAGAGCCTGAAGGGGAAGGCCAGCCTCGGGGTCAGGGTCAAGACGCGCCTGCTGAACACCAGGTCGTACAAGGTGAAGTTCAAGGTGCACGGCAACGGCTGGAACTGCGCCGTCAACCAGGGCACGTGGGGCGCCTGACCGTCGGACAGCCAACGCCTGCGGGGCTCGGATCCGTCCGGGCCCCGCAGGCGTGCCCGCGCATCACCCGCGCCGAGCGAACGTGATCGCGAGTAGCATCCAAACCTTCGGCGGTGTGCGTGCAAAGCGACAAGAGGGTCTGGAGCGGTCAAATGGACGACGTAGCGCGGGCACGGCTCGGTGGCGGGAAGTACCTGCTGGTCACCAGTTACCGCAAGAACGGCACCCCGGTGCCCAGCCCCGTCTGGGTCGTCGAGGACGGTGCCGCGCTCGGGGTGTGGACGGCCGCGGACTCCTGGAAGGTCAAGCGGATCCGCAACCGCCCCGACGTTCTGATCGGTCCCTGTGACCTGCGGGGCAACCCCACCGGCAAACAGGTCCCCGCCACCGCCGAGATCTGCGACCCGCAGGTGACCGCGCGCTACCGCACCCTCATCGCGCGCAAGTACGGCCTGATCGGCCGCCTCACCCTGCTCGGCAGCAAGATCCGGCGCGGTACGAGCGGGACGGTCGGCATCCGCATCACACCGGCGGAGTGACACTCGGTACACCCGCGGGCGACGACTCCCCGGAGCCCCCGCGTCACGTCATGCTCGGCTCCGCGGCCATCTCGTCGCGGAAGTCGGCCGCCGCCTCCCGCGCCTGCCGCAGCCCGATGCGCGCGAAGTCGTCCTCCAACTGGTCGAGTTCGGCCAGCGTCTCGCCGCGGTCGTGGCCGAGCCTGGCCCGTGACTTGACCAGACCGAGCCGGGACAGGGCCACACCGCGCGGCTCCCGCATGGCGCCGAACTCTTCCAGGGCGATGGCGTACATCTCGCGTGCCGCGGCGTAACGCCCGTCCCGGTACAGGACGTTGCCCCGCATCTTGTGGTTGTACGCGAGCGCGCTCGCCAGGTCCATGGCCCGGCAGACGACCTCCGCCTCCGCGAGCAGCGCGAGCGCCTTCTCGGTCTCGCCCCGCAGCGAGAGGACGTCGGCGACCCCGCGCAACGACCAGGCGCGCCCCCGCGCGTCCTGCGCTTCGGTCGAGATCCTGACGCACTCCTCGAACAGCTCGAGCGCCTCGGTGTAGTCGCCGGTGTTCCGCCGCATCTGGGCGATGCCGGACATCGCCCAGACCATGTGCCGTGCCTCGCCGTGCTTCCGCCCCTGTTCCAGAAGCTGCTCGTGCAGGGCCGCCACCGCCGCGTAGTCCCCCTGGATGCGTCCCGTCTCGGCCAGTCCCGCGAGTGCGTAGCCGTGTGCGAGCCGCTCGCCGCAGTCGTCGGCCAGCGCAACGCCCCAGGCCAGCAGCCGTCGCGCGAGCCGTAGTTGACCGCACTGGCGGGCCAGCGTGCCGCCGCTCCACAGCGCCCAGGCCATGGCGCCCGCGTCCCCCGCGACGCGTGCGCTGCGGTAGCTCTGCCGCCAGGCGGAGCCCGCGTCGTCCACCTGACCGAGCCGCCGGTTGGCCTCGGCCAGGGCAAGAGCGGCGCGCGCCCTCTCCAGTGCGGTGTCCGCCTGGGAGAGGGCGCGGTCCGCCGCCGTCAGCACCTCCTCGTAGGAGGAGTTCACCCCGAGTGCCGCGCCCAGCTCGCCCTGATACTCGGGCGCGAATGCTTTGCCGTGCATAGATCCATGACCTCTCGATCAACTCCGTACGCCGGTCTCCGTACGTTGATCAAGAAGCTACGAGCGAGGCGGGGCGCGGCGAATCCCTCCGCGTATGGGTCATTCCGTACGACTCCAGGGCTACGGGAGAGGCCATGGTCATCATCGGGATGTACGGGGAGGGCGGGGCCCGCGGCCGTCAGCCGGCGTCCTGCGCGGCGTCTGCCGTGTCGTCGAAGACAGGCATGTCGTCGAAGACGGCGACGGCGTCAGTGGCGGCAGCGGCGGTGACAGCGGCAGTGGCCGTGCCGGCGGCAGCCGAGCCCGCTGTCGCGGCCTGGAGCGCCGTGATGCACGCGGCGATCGACTGCTGCAGCTCCTCGAGGCGCAGCAGCATGTCGTCCTCGTAGATGTCGTCGACCTCGGCGTCGTCGAAGGTCAGCTCCTCGAAGACCTTCGTCGCCTTCTGCAGGCTGCTGTAGAACTTCGCGCGGCGCTCCTGAACGCGCAGCTTCGGATCGCTCTGGACGGTCTGGGCGACCAGGTCCTTCACGGTGTCGTACGCCTCGCGGGCCCACTCGCCGGAGTCCTCGCCCTCGTCGAGCTCGTCGATGAGGGACAGATGCCGCTCCGCCTCCTCCTTCAGCTCGGCGGGCGCGTCGATCAGCTGGCCCGCCTCCGTCTTGACCTGACCCTTGTCGACGATCTGGCGTACGTAGTCGACGCGGTCGCCCGCCTTGGCCTCGGCCGCGACCGCCTTCTTGAGGTCGTCCGCCCGCACGATGTCGCGGACGAGCTCGGTGCGCAGCGCCGGGTCCTCGTCGAGCCGGTCCATCAGCGCCCGCCGCGCCGCCTCGGCGGTCCCGGGGTCGGCGAGGATCGCGGCGCGCAGGGCGGTGGGGTTCTCGGCGACCTCCAGGGCCTTGGTGGGGCGGATGCCCTCGGCCTCGGCGGCCTGCGTGATCGCGGTCCCGCGTGTGGAGAGGGCGCTGGAGCGGGAGGCGTAATAGGTCAACCAGACGTCGGAGTCGGGAAGTTCGATGTCCTCGCCGGGCGTGAGCGCCTCGAAGTGGGGTACAAGGCCGTCGTCAGCGGCCTTGTCCCACGCTTTGTAATAGCGCATGACGCGCTCGGCGGAGCAGCCGGCAAGATCGCTGAACTCCTTCGCCGAGACCTTCGGCGTCTCGTCGGCGCCCTGTCCGCCGGGGCGCACACTGCGCGCCACCTTCAGCGCGAAGGCCCAGCCGCCGGTCCGTGCGTAGGCACCGAACTCGCGGGCGTCCCGGGCCACCGGCTTGGACACGTCCGACGACGGGGCTGCTTCGGACGGCTCGATGGCAAGAGTCACGAAGGTTCTCCTGGATGGTGATGACAAGTATCTGAGGGCTGACTCGGCACCTTATCTCTCCTATTGAGGTGGTATGAGGGCGAGTTGTTCTCCGGTGAGCAGGTGTCCCAAGGTACGGAGGCAAATCCTCCGGTGATCGGGCGTGCGGTGTGGGTCCTACACATTCTGATCACTTCTCCTCCCCGAGGATGACCTGGCGTGCACGGCACTACAGCACCCGTGGGCCGATAGTCCGACTCTGAGTCTGACTTCCGGGCCGGAGTGTGCCTGGACTATTGAAGGGAACCTGCTGACCGCCCTGACGTGCGCTGATAGTGCCGCGGGGGGTGTCACTCTGCCTGCCGAAACCGACGGGAGCCCCTTCGCCGTGGCTACGTTCCTCTACAAACTGGGTCGCCTCGCCTTCCGGCGACGCCGCTATGTGGCACTGATGTGGGTGGTGCTGCTGGCCGGCGTCGGCTTCTCCGCGTCGGCCGCGCCCGCACCGCCCGAAGACTCCTTCTCCATGCCGGGGACGGAGTCCCAGAAGGCCTTCGACCTCCTCGACGAGAAGTTCCCGGCGGCCAGCGCCGAGGGCGCCACCGCTCGCGTCGTCATCCGCGCCCCCGAGGGCGAGAAGCTCACCGAGTCCGGCCCCAAGGCCGACGTCCAGGAGCTGGTCAAGACGCTGGGCGCGGGGCCGCAGGTCAGCGAGGTCGCGGACCCCTTCAAGGCCAACGCCGTCAGCAAGGACGGCACCACCGCGTACGCGTCCGTCACGTACAAGGTGGCCGCCCCCGAGCTGACCGACAAGGCGCGAGACGCGCTGACCAAGGCCACCGACGACAGCCGCAAGACGGGCTTCACCGTCGAGACCGGCGGCGACGCCGTCATGGCCGAGCAGGAGATGGGCGGCACCGCCGAACTCATCGGCATCGCGGTCTCCGCGGTCGTCCTGATCATCACCTTCGGCTCCATGGTCGCCGCGGGCATGCCGCTCCTCACCGCCATCATCGGCGTGGGCATCGGCGTCTCGGGCATCGCGGCCCTCGGCAGCCTCCTCGACCTCTCCGGCACGACCTCGACCCTCGCGATGATGATCGGCCTCGCCGTCGGCATCGACTACGCGCTCTTCATCGTCTCCCGCTACCGAGCGGAGATCGCCGACGGCCGCGAACCGGAGGAAGCGGCGGGCCGCGCCACCGGCACCGCGGGTTCCGCCGTGGTGTTCGCCGGACTCACCGTCATCGTCGCGCTCTCCGGCCTCGCGATCGTCAACATCCCGATCCTCACCAAGATGGGCCTGGCCGCCGCCGGCACGGTCGCGATAGCCGTCCTCATCGCGCTCACCATGATCCCCGCGCTGCTCGGCTTCGCGGGCAAGAAGGTGCTGCGCCGCAAGGACCGCAAGAAGCCCGTGAGCGAACTGCGGGACCCGAACGCCAAGCCGAAGCTGGGCACGCGCTGGGCACGCTTCGTGCTGCGCCGTCCGGTCCCCGTCCTGATGCTCGCCGTGGTGGGCCTCGGCGTGGTCGCCGTACCGGCCACCAGCCTGGAGCTCGGTCTGCCCGACGAAGGCACGTCGGCGCCGGACACCACGCAGCGCAAGGCGTACGACATGCTGTCCGATTCCTTCGGGGCCGGCTTCAACGGCCCGCTGATGGTCACGGTCGACACGGACAAGGACAAGGGTGCCGCCGCCGCGGCCGGCACCGTCGGGAAGGAGATCGCCAAGATCGACGGCGTCGCCGCCGTCACACCGGCGAACGGCAACAAGTCCGACGACACCGCGATCTTCAACGTCATACCGACGACCGGTCCGAGCGACCACAAGACCGAGGGTGTCGTCAAGGAGATCCGCTCGACGGTCGACGGTCTCGGGGACAAGACCGGCTCCGAGGTCCTGGTCACCGGCGCGACCGCCATGACCATCGACTTCTCGCAGACCCTGGACGACGCGCTGCTTCCCTACCTGGGACTCGTCGTCGGCCTGGCCTTCCTGCTCCTGATGCTGGTCTTCCGCTCGATTCTCGTCCCGCTCAAGGCGGCGCTCGGCTTCCTCCTGTCGGTGGCAGCCGCGCTCGGCGCCGTCGTCGCGGTCTTCCAGTGGGGCTGGTTCGCCGACATCGTCGGCGTGGACCAGCCGGGCCCGATCATGAGCATGATGCCGATCTTCATGATCGGCGTGGTCTTCGGCCTGGCCATGGACTACGAGGTGTTCCTCGTGACCCGCATGCGTGAGGCGTACGTCCACGGGGCGCGGGCCGGTGAGGCGGTCGTCACCGGCTTCACGCACGGCGGGCGGGTCGTCGCCGCCGCGGCGGTCATCATGATGAGCGTCTTCTCCGGCTTCATCATGGAGAACGACGACATGATCAAGATGATGGGCTTCGGCCTGGCCATCGCCGTCCTCTTCGACGCCTTCGTCGTCCGCATGGCGATCGTCCCGGCCGTGCTCGCCCTCCTGGGCGACAAGGCGTGGTGGCTGCCGAAGTGGCTCAACCGCCTGCTGCCCAACGTCGACGTGGAGGGCGAGAAGCTGCACAAGCAGCTCGGCGACTTCCCCACGGCACGCGAGGACGACCAGGACCGAGAGCTGGAGTCCGTACGCGGCTGAGCATGTGACGCTGCGTCAGGCGCTGCGTCAAGAGTGCCGCTGTCAGCCCGGTGACCGATCACGGTCACCGGGCTGACGCCTGTCCGGGGAGGACGATCGTCCTCGCGCCCGGACGCGCCCCCGAGGTGCAGCGCACGCGCCGGGCCCTCCCGCGGGCCCGGCGCGGAACGCCGCCGTCAGGCGGTGTGCAGGGTGAGGCCGTACCGCCCGAGGATCTCGTTGACCGGCTGGTGCCAGGTCTCGCCGCCGCCGCGGCAGTTGCCCCAGCCGCCCGAGGTGACGCCCTGGGCCTGGTCGCCGCTGATGAACGAGCCGCCGGAGTCGCCCGGTTCGGCGCAGACGCTCGTCTTGGTCATCTGGTGGACGGCGCCCTGGCTGTAGTTCACGGTCTCGTTCTTGGCGAGGACGGTGCCGCAGTGCCAGTGCGTGGTGGAGCCGGAGCGGCAGACCGAGGCTCCTACGGGTGCCTCCGCCGAGCCGCGGACGAGCTGGTCGGGGACGGTGCCCCAGCCGAGCACCACCGGCACGGTCCACCAGCCGTTGCCCACGCTGACGTACGCGTAGTCGTTGCCGGGGAACGAGGAGCCCTGGAAGCTGCCGATGTTCGAGCCGTCCCAGCCGCGCACCCCGGCTCCCGCCTGCCCGCAGTGGCCCGCGGTGACGAACCCTCCGTGCACCGAGAAGCCGATGGAACAGCGGACGTTGCCCGTGTAATAGGGGTCGCCGCCCACGGTGCCCGCGGCGAAGGTGCGCGGCGCCTTGCCGACCGTCTCGACCTGGACGGGGCCCGCCTGCCGGGCGCGGTCGAGGAACCGTTGGACATCGTTGTCTCTCCGCTGAGCCGCGACGACGTTCACCACGACCGTGTTGCCGCGCGGCGCCACGTGCCAGCTGCTGACGCCCTTGGGGGCGTCCAGCGCGTCGATGCGCTCCTTGGCGGCGTCCAGTTCCTTCGCGCTGTGGCGGACCACGCGGACGGCGGCGCCGGTCTCGCGCAGGGCGTCGGCCTTGTCCGCGCGGGTGGTGGCGACGGTCAGCTTCCCGGTGCCCGCGTCGTACCAGGAGCCCGCGTATGTCGATCCGGCCGTCCGTCGCGCCGCGCGGTCGACGCGCATCGCGGTCTTCTCGGCGGCGAGGCGTTCGCGCGCCTGGCTCGCGGTGAGCCCGAGGTCTTCCTGGAGGGCGGTGAGCATGCCCGCGGATGCCGGGGGAGCGGTGGGGGCGGGGGCGGCGCCGGCGGTGGAGGTGAGGGAGGCGCTTGCCCAGGTGCCGACCAGGAGCAAGCAGGAGAAGGCGATGCGGACTCCGGTTCTGCGTCTCACGGCAGTGCCCTTTCTGTCGTTCCGTCGAGGTGGGGAGGAACAGGGTGATGAGAGCGCTCTCACGTGGATCCAGGCGGAGCATAGGAGCGGCTCGGCAGTCATGTCCATACCAAGTGAGAGCTCTGAGGCGGCGATGGGAGCCGGAAATCGACGTCGGTCGCATGCCGGGTACGGCGTACGCGCGAGACTGAGTACGGTGTACGCTGTTCCTTCCGCCCGGTTCAGGCCAAGGAGCATCAGTGACGGTCATCCCCGCCGACAGCCACCACGTGATTCAGGTGCGAGGCGCACGCGAGAACAACTTGCGGAACGTTTCGCTCGACATCCCCAAGCGGCGGCTCACCGTCTTCACCGGAGTCTCGGGCTCCGGAAAGTCCTCGCTCGTCTTCGGCACCATCGCCGCCGAGTCGCAGCGGCTGATCAACGAGACGTACACCGCGTTCGTCCAGTCGTTCATGCCGAGCCAGGGCCGCCCCGACGTGGACGGCCTGCGCAACCTCAGCGCGGCGATCGTCGTCGACCAGGAGCGGATGGGCGCCAACTCGCGCTCCACGGTGGGCACCGCCACCGACGCCTACACCATGCTCAGGATCATCTTCAGCCGCCTCGGCGTCCCGCACATCGGGACGTCGGGCGCCTTCAGCTTCAACCTGCCCGAAGGCATGTGCCCCCAGTGCGAGGGCACTGGTGAGGCCTCCACCGTCGACGTGGACCAGCTCGTGGACCGCGAGCTCTCGCTGAACGAGGGCGCGATCACCGTCCCCTACTACGCGGTGGACTCCTGGAGCTGGCAGATCATGGTCAACTCCGGCTTCTACGACCCGGACAAGAAGCTCAAGGACTTCACCGAACAGGAGTGGGCCGACCTCCTGCACAAGACCCCGGTCAAGGTGAAGGTCGGCTCGAACGGCTTCACGTACGAGGGCCTGGTGGCCAAGATGCAGCGGACGTGGCTCGCCAAGGACCGCGACTCCCTCCAGCCCCACATCAAGGCCTTCGTCGAGCGGGCCGTCGTCTTCGCCCGGTGCCCGCTCTGCGACGGCACGAGGCTGACCGCGGACGCGCTCTCGTCGCGGATCGACGGCCTGAACATCGCCGACTGCTCGGCGATGCAGATCAGCGACCTGGCCGCGTTCGTACGCGGCCTCGACGACCCCGCGGTCGCGCCACTGATCACGAGCCTGCGCGAGCTGCTCGAATCGCTGGTCGAGATCGGACTCGGTTACCTCAGCCTGGACCGCACGTCGGGCTCGCTCTCCGGTGGCGAGGCGCAGCGCGTGAAGATGGTCCGTCATCTCGGCTCCAGCATCACGGATGTGACGTACGTCTTCGACGAGCCGACCATCGGTCTGCACCCGCACGACATCCGGCGCATGAACGACCTGCTGATCCGGCTGCGCGACAAAGGCAACACGGTCCTGGTGGTGGAGCACAAGCCCGAGGTCATCGCGATCGCCGACCACGTGGTGGACCTCGGCCCCGGCGCCGGCGCGGCGGGCGGCGAGGTCTGCTTCACCGGCGACGTGGCCGGGCTCCGCGCCTCCGGCACGCTGACCGGGCGGCATCTCGAGCACCGGGCCCAGCTGCGCGAACAGGTGCGCGTGCCCAAGGGGCAGCTGTCCATCAAGGGCGCCGATCTGCACAACCTCAAGGACGTCGAGGTCGACATTCCTCTCGGGGTGCTCGCCGTGGTCACCGGGGTCGCCGGGTCCGGCAAGAGCTCGCTGATCCACGGCTACCTCTCCGGGCAGGAGGGCGTGGTGGTGGCCGACCAGTCGCCGATACGCGGCTCGCGCCGCTCGAACCCGGCCACCTACACCGGACTGCTCGGCCCGATCCGCACCGCGTTCGCCAAGGCCAACGGTGTCAAGGCGGCCCTGTTCAGCGCCAACTCCGAAGGCGCCTGCCCGAAGTGCAACGGCATCGGTCTCATCTACACCGACTTGGCGATGATGGCCGGGGTGGCGTCCGTCTGCGAGAAGTGCGAGGGGGAGCGGTTCACGGCCGAGGTCCTCACCTACCGGCTGCGCGGCAAGAACATCAGCGAGGTCCTCGGCATGTCGATCGCCGAGGCGCACGACTTCTTCCCCACGGGCCAGGCGCACACCATCCTCGGCCGCCTCAGCGATGTCGGGCTCGGCTACCTGCGCCTTGGCCAGCCGCTCAACACCCTCTCCGGCGGCGAGCGCCAGCGCCTCAAGCTCGCCATCCACATGGCCGAGAAGTCATCGACGTATGTCCTGGACGAGCCGACGACCGGGCTGCACCTGGCCGACGTGGACAAGCTGCTCGCGCTGCTCGACCGGCTCGTCGACGACGGCAACTCGGTGGTCGTCATCGAGCACCACCAGGCGGTGATGGCGCACGCGGACTGGATCATCGACCTCGGCCCCGGCGGTGGTCACGACGGCGGCCAGGTGGTGTTCACCGGCACGCCCGCGGCCCTCGTGGCCGAGGGGGAAACCGTGACGGCGCTGCACTTGCGGGAGTACGTGGGAGGCTGAGGCGAGAGCGGGTTCACCGGCCGATCGTGCTCGGGCGCGCTGTCCGCGTAGGGTGCCTGAATGAGCATGCTGGATGACGCCCGCACGGGCATGAACCCTGAGATCCGGCCGCAGGACGACCTGTTCGGCCACGTCAACGGTCACTGGCTGGAGAACGAGCCGATCCCCGAGGATCGCTCCAGCTGGGGCCCCTTTGTGCAGTTGGTCGACACGGCCGAGGAACAAGTGAAGGTGATCATCCAGGAGCTGGCGTCGGCCGCGACGGCCGGCGCTGTCCCGGACGACGCGCGCAAGATCGCCACGCTGTACGCCTCGTTCATGGACGAGGAGACGATCGCCGCCCGCGGGCTCGCCCCGGCACAGCCCCTGATCGACGCGGTCGCGGGGCTGCGGGACACCCGGGAGCTCGCGGCGTTCCTCGGCCGTTTCGAGCGGATCGGCGGCTCCGGTCTCTTCGGTTCGTACATCGACTCCGACGACCGGAACTCCGACCGCTACCTCTTCAACATCGTCCAGGGCGGACTCGGCCTGCCCGACGAGTCGTACTACCGCGAAGAGAAGTTCGCCGAGATCCGCGAGAAGTACCTCGGCTACCTCACCGAGCTGCTCACGCTCGGGCAGCACGCCTCGCCCGCCGAGGCCGCGCGGTCGGTCCTCGCCCTGGAGACCCGGCTGGCCGCGGGCCACTGGGAGCGGGCCGAGACGCGTGACGTACAGAAGACCTACAACCTCACCACCCTGGACGAACTGACCGCTCTGGCGCCGGAGTTCGACTGGCGCGGCTATGTCGCTGGGCTCGGCGGCACGGACGCCACCATCGCCGAGACGTGCGTGCGCCAGCCGTCCTACCTGAGCCACCTGTCCGCAGTCCTGGCCGAGGTGCCGATAGAGCAGTGGCGCGACTGGACGCTGGTCCGGGTGCTGCGCTCCTGCGCGCCGTACCTCACGGACCCGTTCGTCCAGAACAACTTCGAGTTCTACGGACGCACCCTCAACGGCACCCCGGAGCTGCGCGCCCGGTGGAAGCGGGCGGTCGCCTTCGTCGAGGGCTGCATCGGTGAGGCCGTCGGCAAGGAGTACGTGGCGCGGCACTTCCCGCCGAGCTCCAAGGCGATCATGGACGACCTCGTCGCCAACCTCCTGGAGGCCTACCGCCAGTCGATCGCCCGCCTCGACTGGATGACGGACGAGACGAAGGAGCGCGCGTACGAGAAGCTCGCCACGTTCCGTCCCAAGATCGGCTACCCCGACACCTTCCGCGACTACTCGGCCCTGGAGGTGTCCGCGGACGACCTGCTCGGCAACGCGCAGGCGGCGGACGCCTTCGAGTCCGACCGGCAGCTCGCGAAGATCGGCGCGCCGGTCGACCGCGACGAGTGGTTCATGCTGCCGCAGACGGTCAACGCGTACTACAACCCCGGCACCAACGAGATCTGCTTCCCCGCGGGCATACTGCAGAAGCCGTTCTTCTCGCCCGACGCCGACCCCGCGGAGAACTACGGCGGCATCGGCTCGGTCATCGGCCACGAGATCGGCCATGGCTTCGACGACCAGGGCGCGCAGTACGACGGCGCGGGCAACCTCAACGACTGGTGGACCGCGGCCGACAAGACCGCGTTCGAGGCGAAGTCGAAGGCGCTGGTCAAGCAGTACGACGCGTTCTCGCCCCGCAACCTGCCCGGCGAGTTCGTCAACGGCTCGCTGACGGTGGGCGAGAACATCGGCGACCTGGGCGGCCTGACCATCGGGCACACGGCGTACAAGATCGCGCTCAACGGCGACCCGATGCCCACGAGCGACGGCATGACCGGCTCCCAGCGGCTCTTCATGAACTGGGCCTACTGCTGGCGCACCAAGCGCCGCAAGGAGCAGGAGCAGCAGTACCTCACCATCGACCCGCACTCGCCGCCGGAGTTCCGGGCCAACATCGTCCGCAACCTCGACGAGTTCCACGAGG
Organism: Streptomyces sp. NPDC050147; assembly: GCF_040660195.1. NCBI lineage: Bacteria > Bacillati > Actinomycetota > Actinomycetes > Kitasatosporales > Streptomycetaceae > Streptomyces > Streptomyces sp. NPDC050147. The sequence goes on from NZ_JBFALJ010000007.1 coordinate 15,151, forward strand.
CGTTCGGGACGACCGAAGGCGACGGGCTCTGGCTGGACCAGGCGGATCGCGTCAGGATCTGGTGATGTCCGGGGCGGCCACGGCACCGGGCCCGTGGCCGCCCCGATCTGGCGGCGCCGTCAGGTCGTGGGAGCCCTGGCGTGCGGCGCGGTGGCGTCAAGATCGGCGTCCTCGAGCCGGTCGAGCACCGTCAGCCGGTCCGCACGCAGATCACGCAGCCGGTCGACAGCTGCCTTGCCGCCGCCCGGCCAGGTGATCTCGGTCCGCTCCCGCGGCACTCGTCCCCGCGCGTGGTCGATCGTCACGCTCCACCACCAGTCGATGTGCCGGCCGAGCCAGCCGATGGTGGGCACGGGAACGGGGTCGGGCTCGGTCTCCGTGAAGTCCGCAAGGGCGCGTCGGGAATCGGTCACCGGGCGATCCTGGCACAGGGCCGCCCGCCGCTCGGTCGCGTGAACAACCCTGCGGGTCAGTACACCTGGGCGTTCTGGCCCCCGAGGACGATCGTCCGCGCGATGTCCAGTGTGAGGCGCTGCCACGGGTCCTGGGGGTCGCGGGACGTGATGTCGCGGACGCGGCGCAGGCGGTAGCGCACGGACTGGGGATGGAGGTGGAGTGAGCGGGCCGCGGCGTTGGCGGAGCCGGTGTCGATGTACGCGGTGAGGGCTTCCAGGAGGTGGCGTTGGGCGCCGTCGACGAGAGGGCCGAGGACGATGCGGCCGGTCTGGTCGGGGCTCACCACGGGATGGCCCGCGAGCAGGGCCAGGACGTGCGCGTCGGCGTCGGTGAGGACCCGGTCGGTGTGGTGGGCGTGCGGGGGAGCGGTGTCCAGCGCGCCCGCGGCGAGCCGGTGGGCGACGGCCACGCGCTCCAGGCTCTCGCCCGAGATCACGCAGCCGCGCCAGGCGTGCCGGCGCAGGACGTCCGGTACGGCGTCGACGCAGGCGGCGGGAAGGAGGAGGACGGCGCGCGAACCGTGAGTTGTCGCCAGGGACGTCGTCGCCTGTGACGCACCCCGCGCCTCCTCGCCGGCGAGCGCCGTGAGCAGGGCGGTCGACGTGGTGAGGGACATGTCGGACGGGTTGCCGTCGAGGACTGCGGGGCCCGCCGGTTCCGCCACCAACAGGCAGTAGCGTTCCGGGAGTTGCACGCCCAGGCGGGACGCCCTCGCGTCGAGCGCGCCCAGCGACGCGTGCCGGCCCGCGATCAGGTCGTCGAGCAGCAGTTGGAGCGACCTGTCGCGGTCGCCCGTCAGACGCTCGCTGGTGGCCGCGTACGCCGTCGTCATCTCCTCGGAGATGGTGTCAACGGCCGTGAGCAACAGCCGCGCCAAGGCGAAGGCGTCCTGCGCCGACAGCCGCGGCGCGCGGACGGCGACCTCGGCCGCGACCACCGCCGCAGCGACCCGGTAGGCGCGCAGCACGGCCTGCAAGGGGCGGCCGTCCGCCGCCCGCGCCGCCGCGATCCCGCGGAAGCGCCGCAGATCGGCGTCGCCGATCGCACCGTCGGTCACCCAGTGGTCGAGGAGGCGGTCCGTCGCCCAGGCCGCGATGGCCCGCACCTCGGGGAGCCTGCCGCCGTCCAGCGCCGTGTACGCCGGAACCTGTTCGTGCACCGCGTCGACGACCGCCTCGACGAGGCGGGAGTCGGCCAGGAGTTCCTGCCGGACGCGTTCCCGCTTGTTTGTCACAGGGTGATAGTCCCATCGGAAAAGGGTGCGTACGGCCATGGACGGGGCTTGTCACTGTGGCAAGGATCGTCGGGTAGACAGTGCTGTCTCACGCGGAGCGCTGTCCCTCGCAGTCTCACGGCCACCGACGGGACCCACACATGACGACGACGCCGAACTGGGCGGACTTCCAGTACGAGATCTACCTCAACGGCATGACGGGAGCCGTGCCCCGCCTGCCCACCGACCTGACCCGCCTGGAGGAGCTGACGGAGCAGCGCCTGGGCCCAGGCCCGGTCGGCTACGTCTCCGGGAGCGCGGGCAACGGCAGCACCGCCCGCGCCAACCGCGAGGCCCTTGAGCGGCGCCGGATCGTGCCCCGCATGCTGCGCGACGTACACGAACGCGATCTCTCCGTGGAGGTGCTCGGCCACCGGCTGCCCGCGCCGCTCGCCCTCGCGCCCATCGGCGTCCTGTCGATCATGCATCCGGAGGGCGAGTCCGCCGCCGCCCGCGCGGCCGCGGCCCGCGGCGTCCCGTACATCCTGTCCTCGGCCTCCAGCACCCCCATGGAGCAGGTCGCCGAGGCGATGGGGGACGCGCAGCGGTGGTTCCAGCTGTACTGGGCCAAGGACCGCGACGTCACCAAGAGCTTCCTCGACCGGGCGAAGGCCTCGGGCTTCACGGCTCTTGTCGTCACGCTCGACACCCCGCTGCTCGCCTGGCGGCCACGCGACCTCGACCAGGCGTATCTGCCCTTCCTGCACGGCGTGGGCACCGCCAACTACTTCAGCGACCCGGCGTTCCAGGCGGGCCTCGCCAAGCCCGTGCACGAGGATCCGAACGCGGCCGTGATGCACTTCGTCGGCATGTTCGCCGACCCCGCGAAGACCTGGCCGGACCTGGCGTTCCTGCGTGAGAACTGGGACGGCCCGATCGTCCTCAAGGGCATCCTGCACCCGGACGACGCGCGCCGCGCCGCCGACGTCGGCATGGACGGGGTCGTGGTGTCCAACCACGGAGGCCGCCAGGTCGCGGGCTCCGTCGCGGCAGCCGACGCGCTGCCCCGCGTCGTGGAGGCGGCCGGCGACCGGCTCTCCGTCCTGTTCGACAGCGGGATCCGCACGGGTGACGACATCTTCAAGGCGCTTGCCCTCGGCGCCGAGGCCGTGCTCGTGGGACGGCCGTACGCCTACGGGCTCGGCCTCGACGGCCAGGCGGGCGTGGACCACGTGATCCGCTGTCTGCTTGCCGAGCTCGACCTCACCCTGGCCCTCGCCGGGCACGCCGGGCCCGCCACCCTCACCCCCGACGACCTGATCGAGGAGACCGCATGACCGTCGTGAAGAACGTCCTCGCCATCGTCTCGCCCCACGTGGGCGGCCGCGCGGCGGGAGGCGCCCTCGCCGGGCTGCTCCCCGCGTCGGCGCGTGTCACCGTCGTCGAGTCGGCCGACGAGGACCCCGCGGCCCTGCGCGAGGCGCACGTCATCGTCACCGGCCTCGCGCCCGTCACCGCCGCGCACATCGCGGCGGCCCCGGCCCTGGAAGTCGTCCAGTGCGCCAGCCACGGCTTCGACTACGTCGACCTGGAGGCAGCGCGCTCGCGGGGAGTCCTGGTCTGCTCGATCGGCTCCAGCGGCGCCGAGAAGCAGAACGTGGCCGAGCAGACCTTCGCCCTCATGCTCGCCCTCGCCAAGCAGTTGATCCCGGCGCACACCGCGCTCACCGAGGCCGACTGGGCGCTTCCCCGCCTCCAGCAGTCGATCACGGAGCTCTCCGGCAAGACGCTCGGCATCGTCGGGCTCGGCCACATCGGCGAGGAAGTCGCCCGCCGCGCGGTCGTGTTCGACATGAGCATCGTCTACGCCGGTCCGCGCGCCCTGAGCGCCGAGGCGGAGGCCCGCCTCGGCGGCGCGCGCCACGTCGAACTCGACGAGCTCCTGCGAACGTCCGACTACGTCAGCCTGCACGCCCCGCTCACCGAGCGGACGCGCCATCTCCTGGACGCCGAGCGCCTCGCCCTCCTGAAGCCGACGGCCTTCATCGTCAACACGGCCCGGGGCGCGCTCATCGACCAGGACGCCCTCGCCGACGCGCTCACGGCCGGCAAGCTGGCCGGGGCGGGCATCGACGTCTTCGACCCCGAACCGCCCACCGCGGCCCTGCGCCTGCTGAAGGCGCCGAACGTGGTGCTCTCGCCGCATGTGGCGGGCGTGACCCGCGAGACGCTCGTCCGTATCGGCCTCGCCGCGATCCAGAACGTCGCAGGCCATCTGGAGGGCAAGCCGCTGGGTGACGTGGTGTCCTGACGCCGACTCAGCCACTGGTGGTGGGAGCGCCCCCCCCGGGGGGCCGCTGCCACCACCGGCGGCGACCGTGATCTACCAGATCGCTCCGACCCACTCGGGGTGATCGACGAACGGGTTGCGGTTGTGCTGGAACTGGTCGTAGATGGCCTGGTTGCGGTTCTTCTCGAACGCGTCCGGCGGGTCCTCGTCGCTCCACTGCTTCAGTACGGACAGGCGCCCGATGGCGGGGGCGCTGCCGTTGTCGACCTTGTCGTTGGGCTCCAGGTCGGCGAAACCGTCATCGCCGTCGTAGCGCACGGCCATGTAGAGGATCATGCGGGCCACGTCGCCCTTCACGGCGTCACGGGGCTCGAAGGAGTCGGCGTCGGTGTAGTTGCCGGGCGCCTCGCCGACCTCGCTGCCGCCGTTGTCGAAGTCCTTGTTGCCGCGGGTGCTGTTGACCGAGACGTCCGTCGGGCGCAGGTGGTGGATGTCGGTGCCCGGGCCGGTCGCCGTGCCGAAGTCACCGTGGGACTTGGCCCAGGTGTGCTCACGGTTCCACTGGTCCGGCTCGCCGCCGTTGCTGTCCTTGCTCTGCGAGCGGCCGGTGTACAGCAGGATCACGTTGCCGCTGTCGGCCGGGTCCTCGTCGGTGACCTTCAGGGCGTCCCAGACCTGGTCGTACGACAGCTTGGTCTGTTCGCTGATGATGGTGTGCAGGGCGCTCTTCAGCTCCGGCCCGGTCTTGCCGAGCGCGTCCTTGTAGTACGTGTCGTCATAGGCGCCGGCGGATGCCGCGGTCGGCGTGGGGGCCGTGGTCGTGGCGTCGGCGGCGGCCGGGACAGTGATCCCGACGAGGACCGCGGCCGCCGTGATGGCGAGCGGTTTCCAGTGACGTATGTGAGGGACGGGCATGTGGGGGGTGTCCTCTCCCGGGGCCTCGCGCACACCAAGAATCCCCAACGGGTCCGGCGGTCTACGCGAGTTGACTAGTGTGCCAACGGGAGAGTGGCACGATTGAGCGCATCACGGTATGAACGTTGCGGGTCGACTGTGTGACGATGTCGTGGACACGGCATTCGCGTCGCGCCGGTACATCTCAGGACGGGCGTACGCCGTCGAGCACGGTGGAGACGGTACGGCGGGCGAAGTCGTCGTCCAGCGGCAGGCGGCGGAAGACCGCGCGCAGCCAGACCGCCCCGGCGAGCAGGTCCATCAGGGTCATCGTGTCGGTGTCCGGCGGCAGTTCACCGCGCGCGACGGCGCGGTCGATCACCACCTGCTCGCGTGCGAGGCGGTCGGCGAAGAAGCCCTGGATGTAGGTGGCTAGCCCGGGGTCGCCCACCGCCGCTCCCAGCACGGATTGGGCGACGGCGCCCGACGGTTGCGTGGTCAGCAGGCGCACGAGGCCGTCGACGAGGTGCTCCAGGTCGCCCCGGAGGTGCCCGGTGTCGGGCATCGGCAGGTCCAGGAGCGGCGCGTCGATGAGGGCTGCCCCCAGCAGCGCGGACTTGGAGGGCCACCAGCGGTAGATCGTCGTCTTGTTGACGCCCGATTTTTCCGCGATGCCCTCGATCGTCATGGACTCGAAGCCGTCGCGGGCGAGGGCTTCCAAGGTGGCGTCGAAGATCTGGCGCCTGCGCCGCGGGCCCTCGCCCCGGGCGGGTTCCGCGCGGTGGTGCGTCGTCATGCCCCGGAGTCTAACGCAACGCAACGGTGCGTTGCATATGTGCGGTGGGGGTACTACGGTCGGCGGAAGCGCAACGCACCGTTGCGTTTACGGGGAGGAGACACCATGGAGCAGCCACTACTCACCGATGTGGAGCAGGAGTTGGGTGTGGACAGAGCGGACGGCCCGGCTGCCGACGCCGCCGGGACAGTGACCCGGCTGCGCGCGACGTTCACCGCGGGCCGGACGCGCCCCACGGCCTGGCGCCGACGGCAACTGCGCGCTCTGCGTGCCCTGCTGACCGAACAGGCGCCCGCACTGACCGACGCGCTCGCCACTGACCTGGGCAAGAGCCCGGTGGAGACGCACACATCGGAACTGGGCTTCGTGGTCAACGAGATCGACCACACCCTGCGCCACCTGGAGCGCTGGCTGCGCCCGCGACGCGTCCCGACCCCCATGGCGCTGCTCCCGGCCCGCGCCCGGACGGTGCGCGAACCGCTCGGCGTGGTCCTCGTCATCAGCCCGTGGAACTATCCGGTGATGCTCGGGCTCGCACCGCTGGTGGGCGCACTCGCCGCGGGGAACTGCGCCGTACTCAAGCCGAGCGAACTGGCTCCGGCGACGTCCGCCGCGCTTGCCCGCCTGCTGCCCCGCTACCTGGACCCGGACGCCGTCGCGGTCGTCGAAGGCGCCGCTGCGCGGACCACGGCCCTCCTGGAGCAGCGCTTCGACCACATCCTCTACACCGGCAACGGCACCGTGGGCCGCATCGTCATGGCCGCCGCCGCCCGGCATCTCACCCCCGTCACCCTCGAACTGGGCGGCAAATGCCCGGTGCTGGTCGAGCCGGGCACCGATCTGGCCGCCGCCGCGCGCCGCATCGCCTGGGGCAAGTTCCTCAACGCGGGGCAGAGTTGCACCGCCCCCGACCACGTCCTGGCGATCGGCGGCACGGCAGGACCGCTGGCCGACCACCTCGCCGACGCGATCACGTCCATGTACGGCACCGACCCCGCCCGTAGCCCCGACTACGGCCGCGTCATCAACGACCGCCACTTCGACCGGCTCACCGCCCTGCTCGGTGACGGTCGCGTGGTGACCGGCGGCGCACACGACCGGGCCACCCGCTACCTCGCGCCCACCGTGCTCGCCGACGTCGACCCGGCCGCCCCCGTGATGTCCGAGGAGATCTTCGGCCCCATCCTGCCGGTCCTGTCCCTGCCCGACCTGGACGCCGCCATCGCGTTCGTCAACGCCCGAGCCAAGCCGCTCGCCCTCTACGCCTTCACTCCCCACCGGGAGACCCGGCGGCGACTGCTCGGGGAAACATCGTCCGGCGCGGTCGGCTTCGGTCTCCCCAACGCCCATCTCACCGTGCCGGGGCTGCCCTTCGGCGGTGTGGGGGAGAGCGGCTTCGGCAGCTATCACGGCCAGTACTCGATCGAGACCTTCAGCCACACCAAGGCCGTCCTCGACAAGCCGTTGTCTCCCGACACCCTCCGGGCGGCCTACCCGCCCTTCACCGCCGCCAAGGAGCGGCTGATCCGCCGCTTCATGTGAACGGGTTCGGCCGGACCGGCTACAGGGGTCGGACGGTGAGGATCTGCTGGGCCTGGCCGACGGGGCCGGTGATGTCGTGCAGGACCGTGCTGGTGATTCCCTGGCCCGTCGGGCCGAAGGTCACCGTGGTGTCCAGTCCCGTCCAGCCGCCTTCGGGCTGGCGGTGCAGGTGGACGGTGAGATCGACGTTGGGGAACATCCAGGCGGTGGGCGGCTGGCGTACGGCGATGCCGTTGGCGGTGTCCACGAGCGCGATGTACGACGCGAGCGGGCTCGCGGCCTGCCCGGCGACGAGGTCGAGCGGGGTGGAGATCCACGCTGTCGTACGGCCCGGCTGCGGGGGTGCGACGGGGCGGACGTCCACGGAGGCGATGTAGCCCCCCGGCCACAAGGAGTCCATGGGCCAAGGCGCCAGCTCCTCGGGAGAGGTGAGCTTGTCGGGGCCGCCGCCCTCGACGGTGCTGGTGTCGCCGGAGGCGAGGAGCCAGGCACGGGCCCGTACCACCGGGCGGTCGGCCATGAGCACGACGGCTTCGACCAGTTCGATGGTGCGGCCCGGCCGGACGGTCTCCACCTGGATCTCGCACTCGTCGAGGACCAGGCGCCCGAGGATGTCGAAGCTGATCCGGGACAGGACCAGACCGCTGCCGGACCGAGCGGCCAGGTACCGGTCGATGGCGTGGACGGTGAGGCCGCCGAGCGGGCTGAAGTGCTGCTCGTCGGTGTCCCAGGCGCCACCGGCGTGGGAGGTGGGCTTGTAGCGGTGTTCGTCGACGGGTTCGTAGTAGCTGCCGGTGTTCAACGCTGCTTCCCTCTCGCCCTTGCGGATGCGGAACGGGACGGCCACAGGGTGTCGAGCTGTACGGGGTCCCAGTACCCGAAGATCGTACTGACCGTGGAACCGGCCGTAGAGGGGAGCGGGCCGGGACCGCTAGGGGAGGCCGTTGAGGTAGTACTCGCCGATGTCGCGGAGGCGGTGTTCGGCGGAGCCGTGGGCCGTCAGGGCTCGGGCGTTGCGCCAGAACCTGTCGAGGCCCGGGTCGGCCGCGGGGGAGGGCGCGTCGGCGGTGAGTTCCAGGACGCGGGTGGTGACGTGCAGGGCGGAACGGGTGGTGACCGCTTCTGCCGCGGCGACGAGGAACGCGATGTCGGCACGCTCGTCGGCGCCGAGCGCGGGCCCCGCCTCCAGACCTCGGGCCAACGCCTCCGTCGCGCGATCCACGACCGCGGCGGCGCTGTGCGCGGCCGTCGCCAACTCTCCGTAGGCGAGCAGCAGATAAGGGTCCGCAGGGGGCGGGCCGCAGTCCCCCCGGGCGTCGAGAGCCGCCGACAGTGCGGGGCGCGGCAGGGCGCGGCTGATGTCCCGCGCCTCGGCAAGCGCGCCCTCGGCGTTGCCCAGGCCGACCTGGACGAGCAGGAGACGGCGGGTCAGTGGGGCGAGCGCGGTGAACGGCGCGATCTCGTGTTCGTCGACGGAGAGCGTGCCGAGCACCTGGTGCGCGGCCACCGGTACGTCGTCGTGACTGACGCCGCCCGCACCGTTCAGGCGCTGCCCGAGCAGATCGTGCGCCGGTTCGGCGTGGACACCCGGGTGGGCCGGGTCCACATGGACGACCACCCAGTCGCCGCTGTCCGTGCGCCGCACCGCATGGACGAGCCGGTCGGCGACGGCGACGCCCGCGGTCAGGGGTCGCCTGCCGTGCAGGAGGAATTCGTCGGCGGCCGGGGTGAGCGCGAGGTCGGTGCCTGTCTGCGCGTCCGGCAGTTCGATGTCACCGCCCCAGAGCCACTGCTCACGTACGGCGCGCAGTTCGAGCGCGGTGGCGTCCCCGGGTGCGGAGAAGAGGCGTGGGCTCCACGACAAGGCGTGGTGGTGCGCCAGGAGTTCGGCGATGGAGCTGTCCGCCGCCGCGATGTCCCTGATCGCCGTACACGCCGTGCGCCAGTCGCTGCCGCGGCGGTCCGGGCCGGCCAGGCCGACCGAGCCGTCAGAGTCGTCCGAGCTGACTGGTCCGTTCTGGCCGGGCGGTGCCAGGAGCGCAGGCAGTCCCGCCTCACGCAGCCGCGAGACCTCGTCGACCGGAGGCTTGCCCGCCCGGTCGCGCAGGTCCGCGTCGACGGCGAGGTCGTCGGCGACTTCCCGGACGACGCGCGGCGAGGCGGAGGGGATCAGCGTTGTCACGGGACGCCTCACAGATTCCTAGTTTTCCTACCTGATTGATAGGGATGGTGGGTGTGAACTCCTGTCGCGGCAAGGGGTTGTTCAAGGGGCGGACCATTCCATCTCGCGAGATGGGATCGGGAAGGCCGTCCCGCGAGAGGGCGCCGTCCGCCCATACCCGCAGCGCGCCGAAATTCGCTTACGGAAGCGCGGCCGTCATGTCTAGCATCCGGCTATGCCAAGGCCCTCAGGATTCACCTATGAGCAGCGTCCCGACGCCAGCGTGACAATCACCCATCACGGGCGCGAGGCCGGCACGCTGCGCGGTGCGCGCGCCGAGAAGTTCCTCGCCGAGGTCGACTCGGGCGATGCCCAGCTGGTCATGGCCCGCTGGACCGGCGCGTACAAGCACGGCAATGAGCGGGTGGCGCGCAACCACCCGCGCAACCGGCGTTGACCGCGCGGTTGAGGCCCGGTGGGGCCGGACGTCGTTCCGTCACGGAGGGCCGATCGACGTGCCCCGGGCCGGTTACCTCACCGAATGCGGGGAGCTAAGGGTTCGTCCAGGCCGCGGGGTCCGCGGCGAGCGCCGTGACCGGGGTGGGCAGTTCGGCGCCCGCGACATCGGCCAGCGACACGCCCTCGAGGATCTGGCGGACGTTCGCCCGCAGCGCGATCCACAGCGGCAGTAGTGATTCCGCGGGCCCGCTGTAGGCCAGCTCCGGCGGGCGTACGCCGCGTACCGACACCAGGGGGCCCTCCACGACCCGGATGACGTCGGCGATGCTGATGCTGTCGGCGGGCCGGGCCAGGCGGTAGCCGCCGTTGCCGCCGCGCTGGCTGAGTACGAGACCGCCGCGCCGCATGTCGTTGAGGATGCCTTCAAGGAACTTGTGCGGGATCTCCTGGGCGTCCGCGATGGCCTCGGCCTTCAGCGGCCCGTCGCCCTGGCACGCGGCGAGTTGCAGCGCGGCACGTACCGCGTAGTCCGCCCTGGCTGAGATCCGCATGGCCGCATTATGCTGCACCGCCCCGAACGGCACGTATCGCCCCCGGCCCGGTCTTCCTTCCTTCGTTCGTCCGATCCGCGCGTACCCAACGCCCGTACCCGCGGAAGAAGGTCGTGCCGTCCCCGCCGAAGAACGCCTCGGTGTCCCCTTCGGCCACGATTCCGCACGCCTTCAATAAACCTGCACATCGAATACGCAGCCCAGTCACGCCACTCGGCGAATACTCCACCCGCCGCCCTTGTGTATTGACCACAGAACTTTCGCTTTGGTGTGAGAGTGTCCGCTTTGGTGGAGGGAGTCCTTCCGCTCCTGGGATTTCCTCCTGTGAATCTTGTGAAGGAGATGCTCCCGAGCAGTGAACATGCCTGCACGCAGCGGCGATTCGATGCTGCGAGGGCCGTCGGCCGTCGCCACATCGATTGGATGTGCGACCTGCGAACGTGCTTTGATCCTGGCCACCGCGGAATTCGCACAGCAGGTTCCGCAGTGTTGGAAACACCTTTGCGACATTCATGAGAAGGGCAGCTCACACATGAACTACACCCCCCAGGTCGAGACCCTCGAGATTTCCGACGCCGACCTCGACAACGTCTCGGGTGGCCTCTCCGCCAACGCCGTCGGCACCGTGACCGGCCTGGTCGACTCGGTCGCCCCGGTCTCCTCCACCGTCGGCACGGCCGTCGGCATCGTCGAGGGCACCACCGGCCTGAACACGGCCCCGATCGCGGGCCTGGCCACCAGCACGGTCGCCGGTCTCTGAGTCTCGACCTCACTGAGACACCATTGATCCGTGAGCCCCGGAACATCCAGTTCCGGGGCTCACGGACGCCGTAGGCAAAGTAAGGGAAGCGCTCCGTGCAGTTCCGCCAACAGGCCCTGTCCAAACTGCAGTCGCCCGAGGAACTCGACCTGCCGGTGCGCTACGCCCGACCCCAGGGCCTGCTCGTACTCGCCGTCACCCTCGTCGTCATGGCCGCCGCGAGCGTCTGGGCCGTGACCGGCACGATCTCCTCCACACTCCGCGCACCCGGCATCCTCACCCACGGCCAGGGCAGTTACGTCCTGCAGAGCCCCGTCACCGGACAGGTGACGCGCGTCCTCGCCGAAGAGGGCAAGCGGGTCGCCGCGGGCGCTCCCGTGCTCAAGGTCCGTACGGACCAAGGAGACAAGGTCGTACGGTCCATCGCCGCGGGCCGCGTGACCACACTGGTCGCCAGGATCGGCACCGTCGTCACCACCGGCGCCGACGTCGCGACCGTCGAGCGCGTCTCGGGCACCGACGACCCCCTCCTCGCGATGCTCTACGTACCGGCGGACAGCGCGGCGACCGTGCCCGTCGGCGCCTCGGTGGACCTCACCGTCCAGACCGTTCCCACGGAGAAGTACGGCAAGCTGCGCGGCCACGTGAAGGCGATCGGGCGAGCCGCCCAGAGCGAACAGAAGGTCAGCGGATTCCTGGGGGACAAGGACCTGGCCAGGCAGTTCACCAAGGACGGACCGCCCGTGGCGGTCCTCGTGAGCCTGGAGGACTCCTCCGGCACCAGGTCCGGCTACAAGTGGACCTCCGCCGGCGGCCCGCCCTTCGCACTCGACTCCATGACCCTGGCCACCGGCGCCTTCCACCTCGCCGAGCAGCGCCCGATCGATTGGCTGCTTCCGTGACCGCACCGCACCCCTCCCCGGCGCACCAGCAGCAGCTGCCGCCCCCCGGCGGCCGCCGCAGACACCGCCCCGAGCCCCCGCAGCGCAGCCGCCGCCGGGCCGCGCCCCGCCCCGCGTCGAAGGGCAAGCGGCAGAAGACCGTCCGTACGCCCACGGTCCTGCAGATGGAAGCCGTGGAGTGCGGCGCCGCCGCGCTCGCCATGGTCCTCGCGCACTACGGACGGCACGTCCCGCTGGAGGAGCTGCGCATCGCGTGCGGCGTGTCCCGCGACGGCTCGCGGGCCAGCAACCTCCTCAAAGCGGCGCGCAGTTACGGCCTGACGGCCAAGGGCATGCAGATGGAACCGGGCGCGCTCGCCGAGGTCAAGGCGCCCGCGATCCTCTTCTGGGAGTTCAACCACTATGTCGTGTACGACGGCATGGGGCGACGCCTCGGCCGCCGGGGCGTGCACATCAACGACCCGGACAAAGGGCGCCGCTTCGTGCCCTCCGAGGACTTCGACACCAGCTTCACCGGTGTCGTCCTGGTCCTCGAACCGGGGGAGAACTTCCGTACCGGAGGCCGTAGGCCCGGCGTCATGCGGGCGCTCCCGGCGCGGCTGCGCGGCACCACGGGCACCATGCTCGCCGCGCTCTTCGCCAGCCTGCTGCTCGTCGCGGTCGGCGCGGCGCTGCCCGCGCTCAGCCGCACGTACATCGACCTGTTCCTGATCGGTCATCAGACGTCCCTGCTGGGCGCTCTGTTCGCGTCCATGGGCGCGATGGTGGCGCTCACGGTCGTCCTGACCTGGCTGCAACAGGCGAACCTGCTACGCGGACGCATCATCTCCTCGACGCTGAGCAGCGCCCGCTTCCTGCGCCACCTGCTGCGTCTGCCCGTCACGTTCTACGCCCAGCGCAGCCCCGCCGACCTCGTCCAGCGGCTCGCGTCCAACGACGCGGTCGCCGAGACTCTGGCCCGCGACCTGACGGCCGCGGGCGTCGACGGCATCGTCGTACTCCTCTACGCGGCCCTGCTGTGGACCTACGATCCCCAGCTCACCCTAGTCGGCGTCGGCATCGCGCTGCTGAACATCGTCGCGATGCGCATCGTCATCCGGCTGCGGGCCACCGGAACGCAGAAACTGCGCGCCGACAGCGCCAAGCTCACCAACACCTCGTACACCGGCCTGCAGTTGATCGAGACGATGAAGGCCACCGGCAGCGAGAACGGCTACTTCCGGCGGTGGGCGGGCCAGCACGCCACCACCCTGGAGGAGCAGCAGCGCCTCGGCGTGCCCAGTGCCTGGCTCGGTGTCGTCGCGCCGACCCTCGCGACGCTCAACAGCGCCCTGATCCTGTGGATCGGCGGCCTGCGCGCGGTGGAGGGGCACCTTTCGATCGGTCTGCTCGTCGCCTTTCAAGCCCTGGTCACCCGCTTCACCGCGCCGATCACCCGCCTGAACGGCGTCGCGGGCCGCATCCAGGACTTCGGCGCCGACGTCGCCCGCCTCAAGGACGTCGAGAACTTCCCCGTCGACACCCTCTACTCCCGCCCCGAACCGGAGGCGAGCACCCGCCGCCTCAAGGGCCACGTCACCCTCGACGACATCACCTTCGGCTACAGCCCCCTCGACAAGCCGCTCCTGACCGGCTTCTCGCTGTCGGTCGGACCGGGACAGCAGGTCGCGCTCGTCGGCGGCTCCGGCAGCGGCAAGTCGACCGTCTCCCGGCTGATCTCAGGGCTCTACAGCCCCTGGGAGGGCACGATCCGCATCGACGGACAGCGCCTCGAGGACATCCCGCGCGGCGCGCTCGCGGCCTCCGTCTCCTTCGTCGACCAGGACGTCTTCCTCTTCGAGGGCACCATCCGCGACAACGTGGCGCTGTGGAACCCCTCCATCCCGGACGACGCGGTCGTGGCCGCCCTCAAGGACGCCTGCCTGTTCGACATCGTCGCCCGCAGGCCCGGCGGCATCCACGGCCGCGTCGAACAGGACGGCCGCAACTTCTCGGGCGGGCAGCGCCAACGCCTGGAGATCGCGCGAGCCCTGGTCCGACGCCCCAGCATCCTCGTGCTCGACGAGGTCACCAGTGCCCTGGACGCCGAGACCGAGCAGGTCATCATCGACAACCTGCGCCGCCGCGGCTGCGCCTGCGTCGTCATCGCGCACCGTCTGAGCACCGTGCGCGACAGCGACGAGATCGTCGTCCTCGATCACGGCACGGTCGTCGAGCGGGGCCGCCACGAGCAGCTGGTCGCCGCGGGCGGTCCCTACGCCGACCTGGTCAAGGAGCACTGAGGTGACCTCGGTACCTGAGCAGTACACCTCCTACAGCGGCGATTCGGTCGCCGCCGCCTTCGGCGCGCTCGGCACACCGGCCGACTGCACGGGGCTGAGCAGCGTCCACCTCGAAGGCCCGCAGGTCCTGTGGCTCGTCGTGGCCGGTGCGCTCGACCTGTTCGCGGTGGACGCCGTGCAGCAGGGCCACTGGCACTTCCTCGGCCGCCTCGAACCGGGCACCCTGCTCCTCGGCCCCGTCGAAGGCCCCCAGCACACCCTCGTCGGGCGCCCCCTCCAGGGCTGCGAGCTGCGCCGGATCCCGCTGCGTGAGCTGTACCGCCCCGACTACGGCGACACCTGGGCGTACGAGCAGCAGTACCCCAGTCAGTACGACACCCAGGACGCGTCCCTGAGCCTGCTTGAGCACGCCTTCGCGCTCGGCATCGGACGCAGCCACCGGGTGCTGTTCGAGGCGCCGCTCGACGGCCGCACCATGGCCGACGACGTCGCGACCGACGACGACATCCTCTGGATGCCGGTCGCCCCGGGCAGCGTGCAGTACGGCTCCGCCTACAGCGCCGAGGCCGCGGGGGACCTGCTCGTCGACGCCGCGATGTGGCAGCGCATGGTCAACCAGCAGTACCGGCTGCTCTCGACCCTCGACCGCTGGATCGAACGTCTGGAGCGGGCCCACGAGGACCGCACGGCCGCCGGCATCAAGGCGGGCGAGACGGTCCGCGAGCAGGCCGACCGGACCCTGATCGCTTCCATCGGCCGCTCCGGCAAGGGCGGCGCGCGGCGCACCGAGTCGCGGGGCGGTGACGACGCGACGTACGCGGCCTGCCGCCTGGTCGCCGACGCGGCGGGCATCACGCTGTCCGGCCCGGCGCAGGGCGGTGCGGTCAGCGACCGGATCGACCCGGTCGAGCAGATCGCCGTGGCCTCGCGCGTCCGCACCCGTGCCGTGCGCCTCGACGGGCGTTGGTGGCGCGAGAACGCGGGCCCCCTCGTGGGACACCGCGCGGCGAGTGGGGCGCCGGTCGCGCTGCTGTGGCGGCGCGGCGGCTACGAGTCCGTGCACCCCACCTCCGGTCGGCGCACGCGCGTCGACAAGACCAACGCGCAGGAGTTCGAACCGCAGGCGGTGATGTTCTACCGGCCGCTGCCGGAGCGGTCCCTGACGCCGTGGCGTCTCTTCCGCTTCGGCCTGCGGGGCACCGGCGGCGACGTACGCAATCTCGCGATCGCCGGTCTGGTGACGGTCGCGATCGGGGCGCTCGTGCCGATCGCGACGGGCCAGGTGCTCGGCGTGTTCGTCCCGAACGGCGAGAAGAGCCTCATCGTCCAGGTGTCCCTGGCAGTGATGATCACGAGCATCGTCTCCGCCGCGTTCATGCTGCTTCAGAACCTCACCATCCTGCGGATGGAGGGCCGCATGGAGAGCACCCTCCAACCAGCGGTCTGGGACCGGCTGTTGCGGCTGCCCACGCGCTTCTTCGCCTCCCGGTCCACCGGTGAACTGGCGAGCGCGGCGATGGGCGTCAGCACGATCCGCCGGGTCATGTCGGGCATCGGTCCCGTCGCGCTTCAGGCGGGCACGATCGGCGCGATGAACCTGGTCCTGCTGCTGCTCTACAGCGTCCCGCTGGCCCTGGCCGCGCTGGCGATGCTCACCGTCATCGCGGCCGTGTTCCTCACGCTCGGCCTGTGGGAACTGCGCTGGCAGCGTCGGCTCGTCGAGCTCTCCAACAAGCTCAACAACCAGGCGTTCCAGACGCTGCGCGGCCTGCCCAAACTCCGCGTCGCCGGAGCGGAGAGCTTCGCGTACGCGGCGTGGGCGGGCGAGTTCGCGCGCAGCCGGGAGCTGCAACAGCGCGCGGGCCGCATCAAGAACGTCACGACGGTCCTCAACTCGGTCTATCTGCCGCTGTGCACGCTCATCATGTTCATCCTCCTCGCGGGTCCGGCCCGCGGCAGCCTCACGGCGGGGGAGTTCCTCACCTTCAGCACGGCGGTGACGATGCTCCTGACATCCGTCACGCAGCTCACCGGCACGCTGCTCTCGGCGGCTGCCGTGCTCCCGATGTTCGAGCAGATCAAGCCGGTGCTCGACGAGGCGCCCGAGGTGCGGGGCGCGAGCACGCAGCCGGGCGAGCTGCAGGGCGAGATCGAGACCCGCGCACTGTCCTTCCGTTACGCGGACGACGGCCCCTTGGTCCTGGACGACGTGTCCCTGTCCATCAGGCCGGGCGAGTTCGTCGCGATCGTCGGCCCCAGCGGCTGCGGCAAGTCGACGCTGCTGCGCCTTTTGATCGGCTTCGACAAACCGGTCTCAGGCAGCGTCCTCTACGACGGTCAGGACCTGTCGGCCCTGGACCAGGCCGCCGTACGCCGCCAGTGCGGCGTCGTCCTGCAGAACGCGCAGCCGCTCACCGGATCGATCCTGGACTGCATCTGCGGCGCCGAGACGTTCACGCAGGAGGAGGCGTGGGAGGCCGCGGCGATGGCGGGTCTCGCCGAGGACATCAAGCGCATGCCGATGGGCCTGCACACGATGATCTCCGGCGGCGGAGCCGTCTCCGGCGGCCAGCGCCAGCGTCTGATGATCGCCCAGGCCCTGATCCGGCGCCCGCGCGTCCTCTTCTTCGACGAGGCGACCAGCGCCCTGGACAACGAGACACAGCGCACGGTCATCGACAGCACCCGGGCCCTGAACGCCACCCGCATCGTCATCGCCCACCGTCTCTCCACGGTCATGGACGCGGACCGCGTGATCGTCATGTCGGAGGGCAGAGTCGTGCAGCAGGGACCCCCCGCGCAGCTGCTGGCGGATACCGGCGGGCGGCTGCACGAGTTGGTGCGGCGGCAGATGCGGTGACGTGTGCGGGGATCCGTTCCAGGACACCGCTCGCGAAGACGTCGTACAACGGCAGCGTCTCCAGGTGGACGTAGCCGATGTGGCAGTCGCGGACGGCCAGCGGGCAGGCGCGGGGCCTGGAGCGCCTGCCGCCTCAGGTCCCGGCCGCGTACCGCCAGAAGTCCCGCATCAGCTCGGGGAAGCTGGGACCGCCCATCTGCAACTGGCTGAACATGACGGTGACCGCGCCGGTGGACGGTGTGATGTGCGCCGTCGTGCCGGTTCCGCCGACCCAGCCGTAGCGCCCCGGCACGCTCCACGGTTCGGCGGCCTCGACGTCCACCGCGCCGCCGAAGCCCCAGCCCATGCCTTCGAGGAAGAGACCGGCGGACTCCCGTTCGGCTGTGGTGAGGTGGTTGGTGGTCATCTGCCGCACCGAATCGGGCGAGAGCAGCCGACGTCCGTCGGCCGTCCCCTCGGCGAGCAGCATCCGCCCGAAGGCCAGCCAGTCGTCGACGGTCGAGACGAGACCACCGGCGCCGGACGGGAACGGAGGCGGACTGCTCCACTGCCCGTCGGGGGCGTCGAGCAGTTCGAGTCCGCTGCGGGGGTCGCGTTCGGGCCCGGCCTCGGAACCGGCCGCGTAATAGCTGGTGAACCGGTCGAGCTTGCCGGGCGGCACCGCGAACGCGGTGTCGGCCATCCCCAGCGGCTCGAACAGCCGCTCCGCCAGGAACTCGGGCAGAGGCACACCCGTGACCCGGGAGACGAGTACGCCCTGGAGGTCGGAGCTGAGGTTGTAGAGCCAGCCGTCGCCCGGCTGGTGCAGGAGCGGGATCCGGGACAGGGCGGCCATCCACGCATCCGGTGCGGGAACGGCCTGAGGTTGCGGAGGGCCTTGCTTCAGCTCGCTGAAGAGCGGCGCGAGCGCGGGCAGCGAGAAGTCGGACGGGAATCCGTATCCGGTACGGGAGGCGAGCAGGTGGAACACCGTGATGGGACGGACCGCGGGAACGACGTCGTCCAGTGGTGAGTCCGGAGCGCGGACGACGCTCGGCGACGCCAGCTCCGGGAGCCACTCCCGGACGGGGGCGCCCAGTGCGATCCGGCCCTCCTCGACCAGCATCATGACGGCGGCGGCGACGACGGGTTTGGTCAGCGACGCGATGCGGAAGATCGAGTCCCTGGCCATCGGAGCGGTGCCCTCTACGTCGACGGACCCGACGGCCGCGACCTCTTCGGCCCGGTCACCACGGGCCACCAGGCCCACCACTCCCGGCACGGAGCTGTTGCTGACGTGCGTCTGAAGAGTCTTGCGCAGATCGGCCATGCGCCCACCATCTCAGTCCGTATGTGCCCTTGAGCGTCATTTCGTGCGCTCGTCACGCCGGCAGGCGGCTCCCTCTCCCGGCGGCCGTGGCTCGTACGCAAAGCCCGGCCTGCCGGGTGGGGGCGGTGTGGGGGAACCACCCGCGCGGGGGCTCAGACCCCCATGTTCACGTCGACGCAGGCGTAGAAGGCGTTGGAGGTGTCGGCGATCTTGTTTCCGTCGATGAAGTACTGCCAGGTGTTGGTGGCGTGGGCCGCCGTCGACTTGTCGTTCATGAGGTCAGGCGGCGAAGCCCAGGACCAGGGCGCCGACCACCGGCGCCATGTACAGCAGGGGGAACGGGATGTGCGCGTACCAGCGGGCGCGGATCACGGTGACGACGGCGCCGGTGAAGTACAGCGCCAGGCCGATCCCGGCCGCGACACCGATGGCCGGCACGAGCAGTCCGACCAGCAGACCTGCCGCCCCCGCGGCCTTGGCCGCGCCGAGCCAGGGCAGCCACGAGAAGGGGACGCCGTAGTCGGCCATGGGCTCCACGACCCACTTGGCGCGAAGGAAGACGGAGACGGCCGAGAAGCCCACCATGACGGCGGCCAGGACGGTGACGACAACGAAGGCGGTGGACATCAGGAATGCTCCCATCGGGGGTGCCGGGCCGGACTCGCTCCGGCCTGGCGTCTGTCTGCAGTGCGTCACTGCTCTGACGGGCCGCGACGCGGGAATGTGACCGGCGGACGCCGCTTGCGGTGTGACCTGGAGCACCTATGGCCGAAGGTGCCCATCGGCAAGACGCTGAGACATGCAGACGAGACAGAAAGCCATTCTGCGGCTCATTCGATCTCCCTAAGGTTGAGGAAACAACTCAACGAACCCAGGAGAATTACCGTGCGCGCAGTGATCCAGAAGTCTCTCGGCGGCCCCGAGGTCCTTGAGCTCGTGGAGATCGAACAGCCGAAGCCGCAGGCAGGCGAGGTTCTCGTCAAGGTCCGCGCCAGTGCCGTCAACCCCGTGGATGTCGCCGTCAGGGCAGGCGCCTTCCCGCTGCTCGGTGAGCCGCCGTTCGGCGTGGGATGGGACATCTCCGGGGTGGTCGAAGAGGCCGGCCCCGGCGCCGGGTTCGCGGTGGGCGACGAGGTGTACGGCATGCCGCACTTCCCCCGCGCCGCCACCGCGTACGCCGATTACGTCGCCGTTCCGTCAAGCCAGCTGGCCCGCAAGCCCGCGTCGCTGGACCACGTGCACGCCGCCGCGGTCCCCCTCGCGGCGCTCACCGCCTGGCAGGGCCTGGTGCGCGCGGCGGACGTCAGGGAAGGCGACCGGGTGCTGATCCAGCGGGCGGCCGGTGGCGTCGGCCACTTCGCGGTGCAGATCGCCAAGGCGCGAGGCGCTCACGTGATCGGCATAGCCGGCGCAGGCCGGCACGACTTCCTACGCGGCCTCGGCGCCGACGAGATCATCGACTACCGGACCACCGACTTCACCGAGGTCGTCAAGGACGTGGACGTCCTCCTCGACTCCACGGCCCAGGGCGACCGCTCGCTCGGCGTGGTCCGCCCCGGCGGCGTACTCATCAGCCTCCTGGAGCACGGCGACAAGGAGCTCGCCGCACGCGTCGAGACCGCGGGACGGCGCTTCGCCGGTGTCCTGGTCGAGCCGGACTCCGCCGGGCTCGAAGCGCTCGCCGAGCTGATCGACGCGGGCCGGATCCGTCCCTACGTCGAAGAGACGTTCCCACTGTCGGAGGCGGGCAAGGCACACGAACTGGTCGCCGCGGGACACGTACAGGGCAAGATTGTCCTGACGGTCTGAACAGGGTGACCGCGACGGCTGCATCAGGAAGGGCGAGGCCGGATGGACATCCTCACCGAGGCGCTGGCCTCGATGCGCACGGGGCACCCCGCGTCCGTGCGGACCAACGGCCGCGCCCCCTGGGGCCTGCGACTGCCGTCCGTCGCGGGCGCCGGTTTCCACGTGGTGCTGTACGGCACGTGCTGGCTGGTCCCCCTGCCCGAGGCGACCGCACGGCTGGAGCCGGTCCAGCTGAACCCCGGGGACGTGATCTTCCTGCGCGACGGCCGGGGCCACATCCTCGCCGACCACCCCTCCACCCCGGCCGAGGAGTTGGAGGCCGTGCGATATCAGGGGGGTTCACCGATCGGCTCGGTCACACTCGGCGGCGAGGGCGCGGCGACCAGCCTGCTGTGCGGCAACTACCACCTGGACCAGGGGCGCCCGCACCCGCTGGTGCGCCAGCTGCCCGAGGTGATCCATCTGCCGACGCGGCACGGCCGCCATCCGGAGCTGAGCGCCGCCGTCCAACTCCTCGGCTCCGAGCTGGAGAACCCGCGCATAGGCTCCGACGGCATCGTGCCCACCTTGATCGACTCGCTGCTCCTCTACATCCTGCGGGCCTGGCTGGACGATCAGCCCGCGGCCGCCGCTCAGGGCTGGGCGGCGGCCCTGGGCGACTCGGCGGTGGCGCCCGCCCTGTCGGCCATGCACGACGATCCCGCGGCCTCGTGGACGGTCGAGTCCCTCGCGGTGCGGGCCGGTCTGTCCCGCGCCGCGTTCGCCCGCCGGTTCGCCGCGCTGGTCGGCGAACCGCCGATGGCCTATCTGACCCGCTGGCGCATGACGACCGCCGCGCGGATGCTGCGGGAGTCCGACGCCCCGCTGACGACGGTCGCGGCCCGCACCGGATACGGCTCGGAGTTCGCCTTCGCCAAAGCCTTCAAGCGGGAGTACGGCTTGGCGCCGGGTGGCTACCGGCGCCAGAACAGGGCGGCCTAGGCGGCGGCGCGTCCGGCGCGGCTGCTCAACCGTTCAGCCGCAGCTCAACGGCTCGGCCGCCGCTCAACTGCTCGGCCGTCACTGAACCGCTCAGCCGAACTGGCCGGGTCGGTAGTGCCTGGGGGCGCCTGGGATGCGTGAGGTTCCTGGGGGTGCGTGGAGGTTCCTGGAAGTGCCTGGCAGCACCTGCAGGTGCCTGGAAGTGCTCACAAGGCCACGGCGACAGCCGCCGTCACCCCGACGGCCACAATGAGCCCGCGCAGCACGGTGGGTGAGAGGCGCCGTCCCACGCGCGCGCCGATCAGACCTCCCAGGGTCGAGCCGAGGGCGATCACACCGGCCACCGTCCAGTCGACGCTCGTCACCGCGATGAAGATCACTGCGGCCACGCCGTTCACGATGGACGCGAGAACGTTCTTCACGGCGTTCAGGCGCTGCAGGTCATCCCGGAGGAACGACCCGAACAGGCCCATGAGCAGCACCCCTTGGGCCGCGCCGAAGTAACCGCCGTAGACGCCGGTCACCATGACGCCGGCCCACAAAGGCGCACCGCCGTCCGCACGGCCGCGGCTGTCGCGCCCCGCGAGCCACTTCTGTAGGCGGGGCTGCAGAAGGACCAACACACAGGCGATCAGGATCAACACCGGCACGGCCGACCGGAACGTGTCGGCGGACAGCTTCAGGAGCAGGACGGCCCCCACCACACCGCCCAGGAGTGATGCGAGGCCGAGCTTGATGAGGCGGGACCGCTGTCCCTCGAGTTCGGCGCGATATCCGTACGCCGCGCTGATCACGCCCGGGACGAGCCCAATGGTGTTGGAGACGTTGGCCAGCACCGGTGGGTAACCGAAGGCCAGCAGCGTGGGGAAGGTGATCAACGTGCCGGAGCCGACCACCGCGTTGATGCCCCCTGCCGCGACGGCCGCGGCCGCTATGGCCACTGTCTCGAGCGCCTGCATGGATCGTCCTCCCCGGGACGGTCGGCGTACCGGAGTGCGGGCAGCCCGGGACGGAGAAGTCTGGTGCGGGGCCGACGGGTCGGCACCCGGCCCGGCCCGCCCGCCCTCCGGAAGACGTACGGACCGGGCCGGGTTGCCGCCCTGGGCCCGGGAAGATCGTCCCGCTCGCCCGACACCCAAGTCAATCCTCGGATTTCCTTGCAGACCCCCAAGCTGTAGCTTCACCCTTCATGACTCTTGACGACCTACGTGTCTTCGTCGCCGTCTGCCGAACGGGCAGCCTCAGCGCCGTTGCCCGCGACCTGGCCTGCACGCAGCCCGCGGTCAGCCAGCACATCAAGCGCCTGGAGCGAGAGCTCGGGCTCAGCCTCCTCGAACGCCACCCGCGAGGAGTCGTCCCCACCCCGGCAGGACAGCTCCTGCACAACGCGGCCGCCGGCGGCCTTGGCGACATCGACCACGCCTTGCGCCGGCTGAACGACCTGGTGCACGGCGAGGCCGGATCGGTGCGGATCACCACCGGCGCCACCACGGTGCGGCACTTCATGTCCGACGCGATCGTCGCCTTCCGCCGACGCCACCCCCAAGTGAGCCTGGAATTCCAGACCGCGCACTCCAGCCGCAGCTGCTTCGACGCCCTCATCGCGGGCGGTCTGGACCTGGCCTGGATCACCATCGGCGGACCGGTGAAGGGCATCGAGCAACGCCCCGTCATCGAACTGCCCTGGGTGCTGGCCGTCCACCGCGACGACCCTCTCGCCACCAAGTCGCAGATCACCACCGCCGACCTGGCCGGCATCCAGCTCATCGGGCTCCCGGAGAGCACGACCTCCCGCGCGCGTCTGGACGCCTGGTTCACCGAGCGCGACATCAGCCCGGCATCCGACACCAGCGTCGCCGACTGGGACACTGCCCTGCTGCTCGCCGAACTCGGCCTGGGCCACGCGATCGTCCCCGACCTGCCGGGCTGGCGCGGCCCGGGCCACCCGGACCTGCGCCTGATCCCCATCCCGGAACTGCCCACCCTGTGGACCGGCTGGGCGGTACGCCGTTGGGACGCGCTGTCCCCCTTGGCCAAGACCTTCGCCGACACGGTGAGCCACAACTGCCCGGGCGCACGCATCCCCCGGCAAACGTCGGAGGGGGCGGAGAGGGCGAAGGCGTCGACGGGGGCGGACGGGGCGGAGGTGATTGTCAGTGGCCGTCTGTAGCGTTCAGTGAGTGGCCGGTGATCGGTGACCGGTGGCTGGTGCCGGTGGCTGGTGACGGCCCGGCCAGAAGGTGTGGCCACCACGAGGGGGGGGAGTGTCATGGCTGTTGTCGAAGGTGGCGGCTGGACGGGCCTGGGCTGGGAGAGCTGGCGGGATCCCGCGCTGGTACGTGAACGGCTGGAGCGCGGAGCCGACCCGAATGCGTGGGGGAGCGGCCGTCCCCTGCACATTGCGGCCGAGTTCGGCTCACCGGACGTGGTCGCCGAACTGGCCCGCCGTGTCGACGACGTCGACGCCGAGGCGGAGGGATGCACCGCGCTGTGGGCCGCGGTCCTGGCCGACCGTGCGGACAACGCCCGTGTTCTGGCCGCCGCGGGGACGGACCCGTGGCGCACAGTGCTGGCGGACTGGTCTCCGGGGCGGCTCAGCCTGGCGGGGCCGAACCCGGACCTCTTCGTGGTGCCGGCCGATGAGCGTGGCCTGACCCCGGCTGAATCCGCCGCCGCGACGGAGGGCGGACGACGCTCTCCGCGGGCACCGTCTGCTACGGCCTCCATGCCAATCCCAAGAGCGCCGACCAAGGCAGCATCGCCCGCGACGGCGTCATAGAAGGCGGGGACCTGCACCAGGGAGGAGGCCCCGATGGGGCCGACTCCTCAGCAGAGGTCCTCGCCTCCTAGCTCTATCGCTACAAAGCGGTCGCCTACTCCTGTGCCTTCGCGGGCCTGCGTCTGACCCATGGCCGCGCCGTCACCGGCTCGCCCGACCGCTGGCTGAAGCTGCCCCGGAGCGGCTACTGGTACTGAGCGGTCTAGCCCTTGAGTCCGATCGTCGCGCACGCCGCCTTGAACTCGGCCGTGCAGATCTCGTCGGTCTTGTAGATGCCGTCCTTGATGACCGTGGACTTGATGGTGTCCCGGGTCAGGGGGCGGACCGAGACGAGGAGGGAGGGAATGTTCTTCGTGGTGGCGTTCTCGGACCTGTCCCCGGCCAGGGCGTCGTACTCGACCATGCGGCCCTGGGCGATCCGGACCGCCATCTCCGCGGCACCGACGGCCTCTTCGGGGTAGGGCTTGTAGACGCTCATGTACTGCTCGCCCGTGACGATGCGCTGCACGGCCGGCAGTTCTGCGTCCTGGCCGGTGACCGGCGGCAGGTCGGTGATGCCCGCGGCCTTGAGGGCCTTGATGGCACCGCCCGCCATGCCGTCGTTGGCGGAGTAGACGGCGGCGATGTTGTCCTTGCCGACGGCGGTGATCGCGTCGGTCATGTGGGTGCCGGCCGTCTGCGGCTTCCAGCCATCGGTGTCGTACGACTTGGCGATGTCCACCTGGTTCTGGAGCTGGGAGAGCGCGCCTTCCTTGAACACGGCGGCGTTCGGGTCGGTCGGCGCTCCGTTGATCATGACGACCTTGCTGTTCTGGCGGTTGCCGCTGCCGAGCGCCTTCAGGATCGCCTGGCCCTGGACCTGTCCGACCAGTTCGTTGTCGAAGGCCACGTAACCGGACACGGGTCCCTCGGCGAGCCGGTCGTAGGCGATGACGGGAATGTCCGCTTCCTTCGCCTTCTTGACCGACGGCGCGAGCTTCTTTGCGTCCACCGCGCTCACCAAGATCGCGTCGACCTTGTCCGCGACCATCTGGTCGAGCTGGCCGTTCTGCTTGGCCGCGTCGCCCTTGGCATTGGCGTAGACGAGCTTGCCCTTGCCGTTGGTGAGCTTCTTGACCTGCTTCTCGATGATGGGGTGGTCGAACTTCTCGTAGCGGGCCGTCTCCGTCTCGGGCAGGAGCAGGCCGATGGTGACCGCGTCACCCTTCCTCTCGGCCTGTGACTCCCCGTCGTCCGACTCCAGCAGGCTGCCGCAGGCGGCAAGCGAGAGTGCCAGGGCGCTCACAGATACGGCGACGGTGGCTTCACGCATACGGGTTTTCATTCGCCCACTTCCTCGATCGGACCGCTTCGTTGTGGTCCGAGATGGCTGAAAGCCAACCCCGGAGTGTTCCCGGCGTCAAGGAGTCAATGCATAACGAGATTGCAATGGAATGTGCGTTTCAGTATTGAACTGTCCTGCATTTACACGTGACAGCAGGAGTGTCCGCAAGCTGCGCCTGTGCCGCATGGGGCTGGTGGGGTGACGCGGGGCCTGCATGACTTGGAGGGTGGCCTCGGCGGCACGCCGGGTCCGGACGGCATCGCGGCCGGGGTGTCCCGCCGGAAACGAACCGGACTCTTCGGACACCTCCGCCGGTCGGCGTCACCTGCGTCGTGGGTGAGCTGGAGAGCGGGCGGCGTGGCGGACGCCCTGGGGTCTGCTCCGGCGGGTCTTCCTCGCTCCGGGTGAGGCCCGAGGGCCGCAGGTCTCCGCAATGTGGCCCGGCCTCAGGGCCGGTCGGGCGAAATATGTGGGGCTTGCCCGTGCCGTGAAGCTGATCTCGTGCTACTGTTGATCGTAGTTGCAGTTGTGGTTCCCATAAGACTTCAAGTGCCTTTGGTGGACAATTCCACCGGGCACTTTTGTATTTCCGGGGAGAAGTTTTCCCGGACGGGGCAATCAACGTGGCGACGCCGGGGTTCGCACAGTGCGGGTCCCGGAGCTTGCCCCGAAGGAGAAAAATAGTATGGCTACTGGCACCGTGAAGTGGTTCAACTCGGAAAAGGGCTTCGGCTTCATCGAGCAGGAGGGTGGCGGCCCCGACGTCTTCGCCCACTACTCGAACATCGCCACCCAGGGCTTCCGTGAGCTTCAGGAAGGCCAGAAGGTGAACTTCGACGTCACTCAGGGCCAGAAGGGCCCGCAGGCGGAGAACATCGTTCCCGCCTGACGCTGAAGCGTTAAAACGACGCTGGTGTCCGCGCCTCACGGCGCGGGCGCCAGCTCGTTGCTGTTTACAGAAGGTTTTGTCTTTTATTCGGCTCGTGCTTGCAATTCGTTCGGTTGAAACCACCGAGAATTCCTCGATGCGTGCCATATCGAGGAAGGTTCTCCATGAACCGTTCAGCACGCGCGAACGACCGATACTCCAATCCCCGCAACAGCGGCGGCCCCCGCGGTGCCGACCCCCGCAAGGGTGGCGGCGCCCGCACCGGAAACCGCTCCGGCGGGCAGGGGCGCCGACCTGCCGCGCCCCAGGGCGAGTTCGCCCTGCCGGTCACCATCACCCCGGGCCTGCCGGCGGCGGCGACCTTCGCCGAACTCGACATGCCGGCCCCGCTGCTGAAGACGCTCACCGACCTCGGCGTGACCGAGCCGTTCCCGATCCAGGCGGCCACGCTGCCGAACGCCCTCGCGGGCCGGGACGTACTGGGCCGCGGTCGCACCGGATCCGGTAAGACTCTCGCCTTCGGGCTTCCGCTCCTCGTGCGCACCGCCGGCCGGCGCGCCGAGTCGAAGCAGCCCCTCGCTCTCGTCCTCGTTCCCACCAGGGAGCTCGCCCAGCAGGTCACCGAGGCGCTCACCCCGTACGCCCGGGCGCTGAAGCTGCGTATCGCCACGGTGGTCGGCGGGATGTCGATCGGCAGGCAGGCCGGAGCGCTGCGCTCCGGTGCCGAGGTGGTCGTCGCCACGCCCGGACGCCTCAAGGACCTCATCGAACGCAAGGACTGCCGCCTGGACCGGGTGAGCATTACTGTCCTGGACGAGGCCGACCAGATGGCCGACATGGGCTTCATGCCCCAGGTCACCGAACTGCTCGACCTGGTACGTCCCGACGGCCAGCGGATGCTGTTCTCCGCCACTCTCGACCGCAACGTCGACCTGCTGGTGCGCAGCTACCTCCACGACCCGGTCGTCCACTCCGTCGACCCGTCCAAGGGTGCGGTCACCACGATGGAGCACCACGAACTGCACGTGCACGGCGCCGACAAGATGGCGACCGCCACCGAGATCGCGGCCCGTGAGGGCCGGGTGATCATGTTCCTGGACACCAAGCACGCCGTCGACCAGTTCACCAAGCACCTGATGGGCAGCGGCGTACGGGCCGCCGCGCTGCACGGCGGCAAGTCGCAGCCCCAGCGCACCCGCACGCTCGCCCAGTTCAAGACCGGGGCGGTGACGGTCCTGGTGGCCACCAACGTCGCGGCCCGCGGCATCCACGTCGACAACCTCGACCTGGTGGTCAACGTCGACCCGCCCATCGACCACAAGGACTACCTCCACCGCGGCGGCCGTACGGCCCGCGCCGGTGAGTCCGGCAGTGTGGTCACCCTGGTGACCCCCAACCAGCGTCGTGACATGAGCCGTCTGATGTCCGCCGCCGGGATCAGGCCGCGGATCACGCAAGTGCGCTCCGGGGAAGCCGAGTTGAGCCGCATCACCGGGGCGAAGGCCCCCTCTGGAGTGCCCATCGGGGGCAGTGCGCCGATCGATCGCCCCAAGCAGCGCGGCGGCGCCCCCTTCCGGGGGATGGGCACGCGTCCGGGGCAGCCCGGCCGTTCCGGCGGCGGCTCCCGCAGGACCGCCGAATCCCGCGAGATGGCTGAGGCCCGTAAGGCCGCACGGGTGCGTCGCGCCGCCTGAGCGTGGTTCTTGGCCTGTGGGTCAAGAACGGTCCATGTGCCGCGGCGGCGGCATCACCCCCGAACTCCAAGGAGTCGGGGGTTTTCGCCGTGCCGTGCCGGCCGGCCTTGGTGTCCCGGAGGGTACGTGGCCGTACTCGTGGACGGCGCCTTCAGTGAACTGGGCGGCATCGGTCTGTGGGTGACTGGCGCTTCCTGTGCGGCTAGCCGATTTGCCTAAAGGTATTAGGTAGATGCATCATTGGTTAAGCCGAAGTGGAGGAAGGGCATGGTTCGCGCAGGACTGACCGTGGAGCGCTTGGCGCAAGCCGGGGCGGAGCTGGCCGACGAGGTCGGCTTCGAGCAGGTGACTGTCTCGGCGCTCGCCAGACGTTTCGACGTCAAGGTCGCGAGTCTGTACTCGCACTTGAAGAACTCGCAGGACCTCAAGACGCGGATTGCCCTCCTTTCGCTGGAGGAACTCGCCGACCGGGGCGCCGCCGCGCTGGCCGGGCGGGCCGGGAAGGACGCGTTGACCGCGTTCGCCGATGTCTACCGCGACTACGCGAGGGAGCACCCCGGACGCTATGCCGCGGCCCGGCTGAGGCTCGACCCGGAGACGGCGGCGGCCAGCGCGGGCGTCAGGCACGCCCAGATGACGCGGGCGATCCTGCGCGGCTACGACCTGACGGAAGCCGACCAGACGCACGCGGTCCGGATGCTGGGCAGCGTCTTCCACGGCTACGTCAGCCTGGAGATGGCGGGGGGCTTCAGCCACAGCGAGCCCGACTCGCAGGAATCGTGGGCACGCATCCTGGATGCCCTCGACTCCCTGCTCCGGAACTGGCCCGCGCCCTGACTGGGGCGGCGCTCTGACTGGGGCGGCGCCCTGACCGAGGCGGCGCTCCGACCAGGCCCGCGCTCTGACCCGGGGCCTGTGCCCCTGACCGGGTCCTGTGCCCCTGACCTGGGGCCCGTGCCCCGACCGGGTCCTCGTGAGCCGACTCCCGCCGGGGGTGGCAGCGTTGTAGCGACGTATCTACATCGACGTATCGACGTATCGATGTAGATGTATCGGCCCCTCCCGCAAGCCTGACCGGCAGCCCAGACGACCGAAACAACCCACATACGATGATCATCAGGCGGAGGCCATGGACACCGAGCAAGACTGGATCACCACACCCATCACCGCGGACATTCTGCGCGGCGCCCTCGACCTGGAGCACACCGCGCACGGCGTCCTGCCGCACCGGCTGCCCGCATGGGCCCGCGCTCAGTGCGCCGACGGGCAGTTGGCCATGGCGGAGTCCCAGCCCTCCGGTGTGCGCCTTGCCTTCCGCACGCGGGCCACCATCATCGAACTGGACGCGCTTCGCACCAAGCGCGACTACGTGGGCGCCCCGCCCCGCCCGGAGGGGCTGTACGACCTGCTCGTCGACGGACACCTGGCAGGTCAGGATTCGGTGAGCGGTGGCAGAACCCTGACCATCGACCTGACCAACGGCAAGGTCGAGACCCGGCCCGGCCCGGTCGGCACGCTCCGCTACGCCGAACTGCCCGACCGCGCCAAGGACATCGAGATCTGGCTGCCGCACAACGAGACGACCGAACTCGTCGAGCTGCGCACCGACGCACCCGTCGAGCTCGCCCCGGACCGGGGTCGCAAGGTGTGGCTGCACCACGGCAGTTCGATCAGCCATGGCTCCGACGCGGCGAGCCCCACCGCCGTCTGGCCCGTCCTCGCCGCTTCCCTCGGCGGTGTCGAACTGATCAACCTCGGCCTGGCCGGCAGCGCTCTCCTCGACCCGTTCACCGCTCGCACCCTGCGGGACACTCCCGCCGACCTGATCAGCGTCAAGATCGGCATCAACGTGGTCAACGCCGACCTGATGCGCCTGCGTGCCTTCGGTCCGGCTGTCCACGGGTTCCTCGACACCATCCGTGAAGGCCACCCCGACACGCCCCTGTTGGTCGTCTCGCCCATCCTGTGCCCCATCCACGAGGACACCCCCGGCCCCTGCGCGCCTGACTTCAGCGACCTCAGTTCAGGACGGCTGACGTTCAGCGCCATGGGCGATCCGGCGGAGCGTGCCGGCGGGAAGCTGACGCTGCGGGTCATCCGCGAGGAACTGGCCCGGATCGTGGAGCAGCGGTCGGCCGACGACCCCAACCTGCGCTACCTCGACGGCCGCGAGCTGTACGGGGAGGCCGACTTCGCCGAGCTGCCGCTGCCCGACAAACTGCATCCGGACGCCGCCACCCACCGTCGTATGGGCGAGCGCTTCGCCGAACTGGCCTTCGCGGCTGCCGACGGTGCCTTCGGAGCCTCCGCGGGGCCAAGGGCCTGAAGCCGGCCGAGTTCGGCTCGTGTGCTGGGCCTGCGGGAGCGGGTTCCGTCGGGCCGGCCCGGCTGAGGCGGGGCTAGGGAAGGCTTGGTCCAGACCTATTGACGGAAGGTCTGGACCTCTTTACGGTGTGGCGCGTCGCACCTCTTACGTCTCCAGGCACCACTGTCCAGGAGGTAAGCGTGTCATCCCGAATCTCTTCCCACGCCCGCATCCAGCGCCGCCCGCCGTCCCGTCTTCTGGCTGTCGGTCTGGCGATGGCCTTCGCCGTGCCGGTGTTCGCCGGCGCGGCGCAGAGCAGCGCGGCTCCGCAGGGCAGCCGGGACACCAGCCGCGTCACGCAGAGCACCCATGTCGAGGTCGCTTCCCGGGACGCCCGTGATGCCCCCCGCGGCCCCATGGAAGAGACGTGCGCGGTCAAGTCCAAGCCCGCCGGGAAGGTGCTCCAGGGCTACTGGGAGAACTGGGACGGAGCCGCCAACGGCGTGCACCCGCCGTTCGGTTGGACCCCGATCACCGACACTCGCATGCGCGACCACGGCTACAACGTGATCAACGCGGCGTTCCCCGTCATCCGCTCCGACGGCACCGTCCTGTGGGAGGACGGCATGGACTCGACGGTGAAGGTCGCCACACCGGCCGAGATGTGCCGGGCCAAGGCGGACGGTGCCACGATCCTCATGTCGATCGGCGGTGCGACGGCGGGCATCGACCTCAGCTCGAGCACCGTCGCCGACCGCTTCGTCGAGACCGTGGTGCCGATCCTGAAGAAGTACAACTTCGACGGCATAGACATCGACATCGAGACCGGCCTCGTGGGCAGCGGCAACATCAACCAGCTCTCCGCGTCGCAGGCCAACCTCGTGCGCATCATCGACGGCGTCCTCGCCCGGATGCCCGCCAACTTCGGCCTGACGATGGCGCCCGAGACGGCGTACGTCACCGGGGGCAGCGTGGCGTACGGCTCGATCTGGGGCGCGTACCTCCCCATCGTGAAGAAGTACGCGGACAACGGCCGCCTCTGGTGGCTGAACATGCAGTACTACAACGGGAGCATGTACGGCTGCTCCGGCGACTCCTACTCCGCCGGAACCGTACGGGGGTTCATCGCGCAGACGGACTGCCTGAACAAGGGCCTGGTCATCCAGGGCACCACGATCAAGGTCCCCTACGACAAACAGGTCCCAGGCCTGCCAGCGCAACCGGGCGCGGGCGGCGGCTACATGGCCCCGAGCCTGGTGACCCAGGCATGGAACCACTACGGCGGAGCCCTCAAGGGCCTGATGACCTGGTCCATCAACTGGGACGGTTCAAAGGGGTGGACGTTCGGCGACAACGTGAAGCGGCTGCTGTAGCGACGTTCGCTGATCATGGCAAACGTGCGGGTCAGTTAGGGGCGCACCTTTCGGGGTGCGGCCCCGATCCCGTGCCCGTGCTGGATCGGTGCTGGACTTCCTGACCTGCCGTCACCTGTTGTCGCCCCTGGTTATCGGGACCGTGCTGGGTTGGCGCTTTCGGTGTGCGGGGTCTGGACGATGGGCTGCTCGACCCCGAACGTCTCGCAGAGCCGTGTCCTCGGCAATGCCGCCTCTACAACCCGTACGTCTTGCCGATGATGTCCCGCTGGATCTCGCTCGTGCCGCCGTACACCGTGGAGACGACGGTCGAGCGCAACAGGGCTTCCATGCCGTACTCGGTCGCGTAGCCGTAGCCGCCGAGCATCTGCATGCCCTCCAAGGTCACGTGCTTGGCGAGTTCCGTGCACTTGAGCTTGGCCATGGATGCCTCGCGGGCGAAGACACGGTTGGGCTCCGCGTCGATTGCGGCGGCTACGTCGTACACGAGGAGGCCGGCGCATGCGAGTTCGGTGGCCATGTCGGCGATCCGGTGCTTGAGTGCCTGGAACGAGCCGATCGGCTGCCCGAACTGCTCGCGCTGGCGCACGTATACGAGGGTGTCGTCGAATGCCCGGCGGGCGGTGCCGAGCATCAGCGCGGCAAGAATCATCCGCTCCAGGTTCAATCCGGTCATCAGCTGCGGCCAGGCCTTCCCCACCGAGCCGACGACCGCCGAGTCCGGGACGAAGCAGTCGGTGAAGTAGAGGTCGTTGACCTCCTTGCCGCCCATCGTCTCGATGCCGCGGATCTCCAGGCCTACTGCGTCCGTGGGCACCATGAACTGGGTGAGCCCGTCGTGCTTCGAGCCATCCAGCGAGGTACGGGCGATGAGCAGGATGTGGTCGGCGATATGCGCGTTGGAGCACCAGGTCTTCTGCCCATTGATCACGTAGCCGCCGTCGACGTGGACCGCGCTGCAGGTCAGCGCACCCACGTCCGAGCCGGCACCGGGCTCGGACATCGAGATGGCCTCGACCCGGCCGGCCGTCACCCCTTCGAGAATGCGTCGCTTCTGCTCCGCGGTGCCGAACTTCTCGTACGCCGCAGCGGTGATCACCGTGGTCCCGAAGCCGCTGATCGGGGCGAGCCCGTATGCGGTCTCCTCCAGGAACAGGCACAGGTCGGTCATGCCTTGACCCGCGCCACCGTACTCCTCCGGAATGACGATGCCGAGCCAGCCCAGGCCCGCCATCTTCTCGTACAGCTTCTGGTTGTGCGGCTCCTGGCCGCCCTCAGTCAGCTTGTCCCGCTGCTCCTTGGTGCCGCACTCACGACGGCAGAAGTCGGCTACCGCCTTGACCAGGTCGCGTTGCTCGTCGGTGAGAACTCGGGGCATGTGCGTATTCCTCCTTGAGCAGCTTCAGACGTGAACGGCGTTCATCTGGAAAGGATCGGTACGTGAAACGCGTCGGCCACCGGGCTACTCGTCGTCCAGTAGGGCGGGATAAACCGTGTTCAGCAGGTGGAGCACCGCGCGGGTGAGGATGACGTGCAGGTCGCCGCGGCTGAGGGTGCCGCGCACCAGCCACTCACGGGAAGCGGCCTTGAGCATGGCGCTGTGGGAGCGGATGATCGCGCGGAGCTTGACGCGTCCTTCGGTGACGTCGGTCATCATCGCGGCCTCGAGAATGCGGTCCGTCGCGATCTCGTCCGCCTCGAGCATGATCCGGTCGATCTCGGGATCGTTGCCCAGGGCTTCCAGGCCGATCGCGGAAAGCCACATCTCCCGGTTGCGTTCCACGACTTCGAGCCACCGGTCGACGCAGATCGACAGGCGCTCCTCCGGGGTGGTCCGTGGCAGGCTCTCGGACACAGAGGCCGGCACCACCATCATCTGCCGCACCACTTCGAGGTAGAGCTGCCGCTTCCCTCCGAAATAGTGGTTGATCAGCGCCCGTGCGACGCCGGCTTCGGCGGCGATGTCCGAGGTGGACACCGCGGTGTAGCCGTTCGCTCCGAACAGCCGGCGGGCGACGACGAGGATCTCCGCGCGCCGGGCGTCCGGCTCCATCCTGCGTCGCTGGGGGGTCTGGCGCTGATCGCCCATGGAGTCGTCCTTGCCTGTCGTCGTGCTGATGGCCGGCGGCGGCACCCTGCTGCTGGCTGCCACCAACGGCCTTATGTGTACCTGGTGCGGCTCGGGTGGCTACTCGTACATCGACGCGAGGACTTGTGCAGTTGCTGTGCGGTGACCACGGCGGGCTCCCTTCATCGCGAACCGTCGAGCGGAGTCATCACGCGGACTCGGCGAGCGGAAATCTCCGGGCGACCTCACCTTGAATGGCTTATTGGCGGCATGTCAATAGGGGTGGCAAGCCCAGTCCGCCCTGGCTCAAGGCCCCACGCCGTTCGACCATCGGTTCTCACTAAGGCCACTACAGCGCTATTGACAGACTGCCAATAACTGGCGCTATCTTCGCGGCAGACGCTCCAAGAGCCGCATCGCGGCCCGGCGAACCGCATGCGCTGCCTTGAGCGACGGCTCGGGCAGGAGACATCTACGGCGCACAGAGAGCAGGGGACAGTGACCGAGGCCTTCATCTTCGACGCGATCCGCACTCCACGCGGCAGAGGCAGGAACGGCGCGCTGCACCACGTCAAGCCGGTGTCGCTGATGACGGGACTGATCGGCGAACTCACCCGACGGCATCCAGGGCTGGATATCGACCGCATCGACGACGTCCTGCTCGGCGTGGTCTCGCCCGTGGGCGACCAGGGCGTGAATCTCGCCAAGACCGCCGCGCTGGCCGCCGGCCTGCCCGACCAGGTGGCAGGTGTGCAGCTCAACCGGTTCTGCGCTTCCGGCCTGGAGGCGGTCAATACGGCCGCGCAGAAGGTCCGTTCGGG
Source organism: Streptomyces sp. NPDC050147 (assembly GCF_040660195.1). Lineage (NCBI taxonomy): Bacteria > Bacillati > Actinomycetota > Actinomycetes > Kitasatosporales > Streptomycetaceae > Streptomyces > Streptomyces sp. NPDC050147. The sequence goes on from NZ_JBFALJ010000007.1 coordinate 49,669, forward strand.
CTGGGACCAGCTCGTGATCGCGGGTGGTGTGGAGCCGATGTCCCGCGTACCGATGGGCAGTGACGGTGGCCCGACGGCAACCGACCCGGAGACCGCGTACGACACGTACTTCATCCCGCAGGGCATCAGCGCCGACCTGATCGCGACGATCGAGGGTTTCTCGCGGGAGGACGTCGACACCTTCGCACTGCGCTCCCAGTTGCGGGCCGCGGCGGCTTGGTCCGGCGGTCGCTTCGCGAAGTCCGTGGTGCCGGTCCGGGACCGCGACGGGGTCGTCCTGCTCGAGCAGGACGAGCACCCGCGCCCGGAAACCACGCTGGACACGCTCGGCCGGCTGAAGCCCTCATTCGCGGGCATCGGTGACCTTGGCGGTTTCGATGCGGCGGCGCTGCAGAAGTACCACGGGGTCGAGCGCATCGACCACGTGCACACGCCGGGCAACTCCGCGGGCATCGTCGACGGCGCGGCGCTGGTCCTGGTCGGTTCCGAACAGGCGGGTGCCGAGCTGGGCCTGACGCCCCGGGCGCGCGTTGTCTCCGCCGCGGTCAGCGGTGCCGGTCCGGCCATCATGCTCACGGGCCCTGCTCATGCCACCCGTAAGGCCCTGGACCTGGCCGGTCTGGCAGTGAACGTCATCGACCTGTTCGAGATCAACGAAGCGTTCGCCTCGGTGGTGCTCAAGTACGTCAAGGACCTTCAGCTGCCCTGGGACAAGGTCAACGTCAACGGCGGCGCGATCGCGCTCGGTCATCCGCTCGGTGCCACCGGCGCGACGCTCGTCGGCACGGTACTCGACGAGCTCGAACGAGGCTCCGCCCGGCGTGCCGTGGTCAGCCTGTGCGACGGCGACGGCGACGGCGGCGGCATCGGCATCGGCATCGCCACCGTCATCGAGCGCGTATAGCGCCCGCGTTCGGCCCGTATCCACCCGGAAGCAACGCCGTACCGATGCAGGAGGAACACATGAACCGCTGGGAGCAGGGACCCGACGGGATCGTCGTGCTGACCATGAACGACCCCGACCAGCCGGTCAGCACGATGGACCAGGCGTACGTGGCAGCCATGGAGGCGGCCGTCTTCGCTGGTGGCCAAGGCCGAGAACAACGGGTGCTACGAGTGAGCGGCGGGCGGCGGCCCAAGCATCGGCACCAGGAACTGCCGTGCCACCGCCCGCACTTGCTCATCGTCGTCGAGATCGATGACGTGGCTGGGGATGACCAGGAAGGATGCCGAGATCCGGACCATCATCTCCGCCACGACGTCCACGTCCACACCCTCGGCGATCAGGCCCGCTTGCTGCTCACGACGTAGCCGGCCGGCTACGAACTGCTGCACGACAAAAAGGGTGCGACCCCCGTCACTGGTCATCGACGGCACCACCACATCCGGCTCGGCCTCCATCAGGCCGCCGATGAGGGGGTTGCGACGGAACGCCCGCAACGAGCTCACAAACCCGAGCACCACGCGGTCCGCCACCGTCCCGGCCTCCTGGACGTCAACGATGAACTGACCGAAGTAGCGCCGGAATTCACGCCGCACGACCTGCTCGACCAGTGCGTCCTTGGAGGAGAAGCGGCGGTAGACCGTGACGCGGGAGACTCCCGCACGACGCGCGACGTCCTCCATCGAGGACCGTCGAATTCCCATACGGCGGAACTGCTCGAACGCGGCGTCGAGCACCCGCGTGGTCATCGCGTCGGAGTCGTCGGCCTGATCGGCGGCCTCGGCAAACGCACGCTCCAGGACGGAACTCTCGCCCTTGGGCGTGGTCAGAAAGGGAAACGCAGACTCCACGGTGACCTTTCCTGGTGCGCCATTCCGGCCTGTGGCCGGGACCGGAGGGATCGGACGTTCCCCGCATTATCCGCGAGCCGAAGAAGTCGGCTCCGGAGTCTGGTGCTCCAGTGCGGGCTGTGCTTCCCTCATGATACATCGCTACAGCTTCCGTATCAGAGTACCAATCTCATTGAGGCAACTCGAGGAGGAGTTCCGAGATGGACGATCTCAGCAGGCGGAAGATGCTGCTGGCCGGGGGAGGCCTGGGAGCGCTCGGGGTTCTCGGCGCCGCCTCGCCGGCAAGCGCGCGCACCGCCTGGAACTGGGCGGCCAGCGGCTCGGTGGCCGGGTCAGGCGCGGGCAGCGACCCACAGTGGGTATGGGACGACGAAGCCGACCAGCTCCTGGGCGCCATTCTCGAGCGCGGCGACGTACCGAAGGTCAACGAGCTGCTGCGCACCTGGACCCGCAACGATCAGCCGTTGCCGGCCGGACTGCCCGAGGACCTGCGGCAGTTCATGGAGAAGTCCCGCAAATTGCCCGCATGGGCCGACCGGGCGAAGCTCGAAACCGCAGCCAAGTTCAACGAAGGCCGGGGCCTCTACCTCAACATCCTCAACGGCATCGGCGGCGGCATGCTGAGCACCGCCATCCCTCGCGAGGCGCGCGCCGTGTACTACTCCAAGGGCGGCGCCGATATGGAGGACCGGGTCGCCAAGACCAGCAAGCTCGGTTTCGCCGTCGGTGCCCTCGACGCGTACCGGCCCGAGGGCACCTGCATCGTCGAAGCGGTGAAGACCCGCCTGGTGCATGCGGCAGTCCGCAACCTGCTACCACGGTCGCCCGGCTGGACCGGCACCAGCGGTGGGCAGAAGATCCCCATCAGCCTCGCCGACATGCTGGTCACCTGGCACACGCTGCCCACCTACGCCATGCGCAAGATGCGCGAGTGGAAAGTGCCGATCACCGACGCCCAGTCCGATGCCTATCTGCACGTGTGGCAGGTGACCGCTCACCTGCTGGGGATTCGTGACGACTTCATCCCCGGCTCCTGGGCTGCCGCCGAATCCCAGTCGAAACAGCTCCTGGACCCGGTGCTCGGCCCGACGCGCGAAGGCGTCATTCTCACCGACATCCTGCTCGGCCAGCTCGCCGAGCAGACGAGCCCCGGCAGCATCGACCGCCCGCTCGTCAACGCCTTCGCCCGCTACCTCGTGGGCAACCAGATCGCCGACTGGGACGGCATTCCCCGTGAGCCGTTCTGGGAGGCGGCGATCAAGACCGCCTGGCCGCCGCTTGTTGCCTTCCGCGAGGGCCTCATCAAACTGCCGCTCGTACCGCAGATCGCCTGGACCATCGACGAGGCGGCCCGTAAGTACATCCTCTTCTACCTGTCCAAGGGACGCGAGATCCACCTCGACATACCGGACACCAACCGGCCCGGCTGACCTGTCTGATCGCACAGAGGAGTGGGGATCATGGACGAACTCAGCAGACGCAAGATGCTGCTCGCGGGTGGAGCGCTGGGAGCGCTCGGGGCGCTCGGCTCGGCCACGCCGGCCGGCGCACGCTCCGCCTGGAACTGGGCGGCCAGCGGCTCGGTGGCCGGGGCGGGCGCGCCCAGCGACCCGCAGTGGGTGTGGGACGACGAAGCCGACCAGGTGCTGGGCGCGGTCATCGAGCGCGGCGAAGTACCAAGGGTGAACGAGCTGCTGCGCACCTGGACCCGCAATGACCAGCCGCTGCCGGCCGGTCTGCCCCAGGACCTGCGGCAGTTCATGGAGAAGGCCCGCCAACTGCCCTCCTGGGCCGACCAGGCGAAGCTCGGCACCGCCGCCAAGTTCAATCGCACCAAGGGCATCTATGTCGGTGCCCTGTACGGCCTCGGCAGCGGCCTGATGAGCACTGCCATCCCCCGCGAGGCGCGTGCCGTGTACTACTCCAAGGGCGGTGCGGACATGAAGGACCGCATCTCCAAGACCGCCAAGCTCGGGTACGACGTCGGTGACCTGGACGCGTTCCAGCCGCGGGGCGAGATGATCGTGACCGCGGTCAAGACCCGCATGATCCACGCCGCCGTGCGCAATCTGCTGCCCAAGTCGCCCGGCTGGACCGAGACCAGCGGCGGGCAGAAAATCCCCATCAGCCAGGCGGATGTGCTGGTCACCTGGCACAGCCTCCCCACGTTCGTCATGCGCAAGATGCGTGAGTGGAAGGTGCGGATCTCCCCGGCCGAGTCCGAGGCCTACCTGCATGTGTGGCAGGTGACCGCCCACATGCTCGGCGTGCGCGACGACTTCATCCCCGCCACCTGGGACGCGGCGAACGCCCAGTCGAAGCAGCTCCTGGACCCGGTGCTCGGCCGGACCCCTGAGGGCGTCAAGCTGACCGAGGTCCTGCTCGACATCGTCGCCGAGATCGACGGAGGCCTGAGCCGGCCCCTGGTCAGCGCGTTCTCCAGGTACACCCTCGGCGACCGGATCGGCGACATGATCGGTCTTTCCGACGAGCCGCTCTGGGAAGCAGCGATCGCGACCGCCTGGCCTCTGCTCGTGGCGTTCCGCGAGGGCGTGATCCCGCTGCCGCTCGTACCAGAAGCGGCCTGGACGATCGAAGAGGCCCTGCGTAAGTTCATCCTCGTCTTCCTGTCCGAGGGCAAACCCATCCACCTCGAGATCCCAGACACCAACCGGCCTGGCTGAGCACCTTCCGCGCACTCGCCGACAACCCGCCGAGATCGATGGGACGATGATGACGCACACCGCATGGGGTCGACCATGGCGCTGAGCCGACCCGCCCGTTCGTCCGACCCCGGGCCGGAGCCCGGCAGGGCCGACTTCGGCCGGCGTCGCTTCCTCGGCTACGTCCTTGCCGCGCCGACCTTGGTGGTCGCGGCCGACCTCGGTGTGGCACCCGAGGCCACGGCCGACGTTCCGGCCCCGACCGGAGCCGATCTGCCGTCACCAGAGATCACCGAAGTGGTCGACCTCAACGACGTGATGACCCTGGCGGCCCTTCCGACATCAAACCTGATCACGGTCCGCGTGCACCCGGACGGCACCGTGTCCTTCGCGCTGCCGCGGGCCGAGGTCGGTCAGGGCATCACCACGTCGACGGCCATGCTGATCGCCGAAGAACTGGACGTACCGATGGACCGGGTGCGCGTCACCCTGGCCGACGCACGCCCGGAATTGCTGTTCAACCAGCTCACCGGCGGTTCCAACACCACCATCTCGACGTACATCCCGATCCGGGTCGCCGCCGCCATCGCCCGCGACAGGCTCCTGCACGCGGCAGCGGCCGAACTCGACACCCCGGTCGGTGACCTCACCTTCGAAGCCGGTGTCATCTCCGCTCGGCGAGGCGGGAGCGTCGCGATCGGCGACCTTGCGAAGAGAGCGGCGAGCGACACCCCGCGCCAGGTCTCCGTGCGGCTCAAGGAACGCGAACAGTTCAGCGTCATCGGGCGGCCGCACAACCGTATCGATGCGCTCGCCGCCGTGACCGGGCGCAAGCAGTTCACCATGGATCTGAACGTGCCGGACGCCAAGCCGACGATGGTGTGCCGTCCGCCGACGATCAACGGCAAGGTCGGCTCCGTAGCCAACCTCGCCGAGGTCCGCGCCATGCCGGGGATCACCGATGTCGCGGTGATCTCCACCGGCATCGCGGTGCGAGCGAACACCTTCGGGCAGTGCATCGAAGCCGTACGCGCACTGCGGGTGTCCTGGAAACCCGGCAGCGCGGCAGGCAAGTCCGACGCCTCCGTACGCGAAGCGCTGCGCGCCGCCGAACTCCCCCTGGGAATACCCCCGCTGACGCCGTCGGTGGAGGCCACCTTCACCTTCGCCTTCCGCAGCAACAGCGCGCTCGAACCCAACTGCGCCATAGCCGATGTCCGTTCGGACCGCGCGGAGATATGGTCCGGCCTCAAGGCGCCCATCGTCGCCAAGCAGGCGATCGCCGCCAAGCTCGGACTTCCACAGAGTGCGGTGACTGTGCACGTCACCGAGAGCGGGGGTTCTTTCGGGCGGCGGCTGTTCTTCGATGCCGCACTCGAAGCCGCAGAGGCCTCTCAGAAGTTCGGCAAACCCGTACGACTGATGTGGCACCGGGCCGACGACTCCCGCCAAGGCCGGGCCCACCCCATGGCGACCTCGCGCGTACGGGCTGCCTATCTCGGCAACACCGTGCTCAGCTACAAGCAGCGGCACACCAGCGTGTCGACCGATCTGAGCCATGGCCTCGGCGAGATCTTCACCGCCCTGGCGGCGAAACTGCCGGTCGGCGACATCGGGTTCTCGGAGACGTTCTTCCAGCTGTCGCAGTCGATGCCGTACAACTTCGGTGCGAACAGTCGCCTCCTGAGCGAGACCGACAAGAGCTTCAACACCGGCAGCATGCGCAATGTCTACTCGCCTGACGTCACCTGCGCCCGCGAGCTGATCGTCGATCAGCTCGCCGCGAAAATGGGTAAGGACCCCTTCCGTTTCCGCCGCGACTTCCTGCGCGACGAACGCGCGCGGGCAGTACTCGACAAGGTCGCCGAAGCCGGCGACTGGGGACGCCCAATGCCGGCCGGCACCGCGCAGGGCATCGCGTTCCACTCCGAGTACAGCTCGGTCAGCGCGGTTCTCGTGGAGATCGACTGCCGACCGGAGACCGTGAAACGCCCCGTCCGCGACGGCGTGGCGGGCCCCCGGGTCACGAAGGCCGTATTCGCCGTGGACGTCGGTCTCACCGTCAACCCCCGCGGTCTGGAAGCTCAGATGATGGGCTGCGTCATGGACGGCATCGCTCTGACCCTGACCTCGAGCCTGCATCTGCGGGACGGCTACTTCCTCGAGGCCAGTTGGGACAACTACTTCTACACGCGCCAGTGGAACACCCCGCCTGAGCTGCAGATCATTGTCATGCCCAGCACGTCCGACAAGCCGGGCGGGGCCGGAGAGCTGGGTGTCGCGGCGTCGATGGCCGCGGTCGCCTGTGCTTACGGCCGCGCCACGGGGACCATGCCGACCAGCTTCCCGATCAACCACGGCACCCTCTCCTTCACCCCCAAACCGACCGTCCCGCCCATCCCTCCGTCTCCCACCGACGGCCTGGACCACGTCCGCTGATGTGTGCTGAAACAGCTGGGAGTTCCCGTGCCTGAACACACCTTCCGACTCAACGGTGAGCAGGTCACCGTCGATGTCCCGGACGACGAGCGTCTGCTGTGGGTCCTGCGCGACCTCCTCGGCGTCACCGGACCGAAGTACGGCTGCGGCATCAACGTCTGCAAGGCGTGCACCAGCCATCTCAACGGCAAGGCCGCCAATCCCTGCGCCATCCCCGTGAAGGACCTGCGCCCGACCGACGAGGTCACCACCATCGAAGGCCTCCCCGCCACCGTGGGCGCGGACCTCCACCCGATGCAACAGGCCTGGCTCGAGCAGGACGTGGCCCAGTGCGGCTACTGCCAGCCGGGCCAGATCATGGCCGCCGTCGCCCTGGTCCGCCGGGTCGACGCGGAAGGCCGGTCGATCACGGAGGCCGATCTTGACGGCATCCGCAACATCTGCCGCTGCGGCACATACGTCCGTATCCGCGAAGCCATCAGGACCGGCGCCGCGAACATGTGACGCGACAGAGAGAAGGACCTCGTGTCCGTTCGTCGTACATCGCTCATACTCGTCGTCGCTGCCGTCGTCCTGGTCGCGCTTGCGGGAGTCGTACGCTTCGTCGCCGCCCCGAGCGCAACCAAGCTGCCCGACGACACCGACCAGACTGTGCGCTACGCGGGCAAGGCCACGATGCTGGACGGCAAGGCCCTGCGGTCCGGAGACGCCGCTGACGCGATCAAGTCCGACATCCCGATCACCGTGGACCGGCGCGTCCACGTCACGTCCACGCACGGCGACACAGCCGTACTCGAGGACACGCTGACCATGCACGTCGGCGACCAGTCTCTGCCCAGTTCCAAGACGTACTCCATCGACCGGGACAGCAGAAAGGGAACCGTCCCGCCGACGTCTGCCGCTGTCGAACCTTCGCGGGGCGCGCTCAGTTCGGCGTTCCCGCCCGATGCCAAGCAGGATGATTCCTACACGTACTACGACTCGACGACCCAGTCGATCGTGCCCGTCCGCTACACCGGCACCGCCGAACGGAAGGGCCGTGAAGTGAACGTCTACAAGATCACGGTCGCGGCTCCGGTGAAGGACCCGGCGGTGCTCGAGCCGCTGCCGCCCGCACTGCCGAAGAACCTGGTCACACGACTCGCGCCCGGGATCGACGCCAAGGCGCTGCCGGACCCTGTCCCGCTGGCCTACCGGGGCGAATCGACGCTCGTCGCCTACGTCGATCAGCAGACCGGGGTCGCCATCGATCAGTCGGTGGACCGGAAGGTGGTGGCCACCACCGCCGCGGGCGGTAAGGAGACCGCGCTGCTCCCGGTGTCCGCCTTCGCCTTCGCGATCGTTCCGGAAAGCCAGAAGGACCTGGCCGACAAGGCCGCATCCGCAGGCCTGCTGCTGACCCTGCTCGCAGACGTAACGCCTCTCGTGCTGGTCGGTATCGCGGCCGTATTGCTCCTGGTCGTATTCCTGCGAGGGCGGAAGCAGCAGGCGGCCCCGACACCATCACAGGAAGGCGCGGCCGCGGCAGAAGCCGCATGAGTGCCCAGATCGCTGTCATGAGTGTCAGTGCCCAGAAGCGCTCGCTGAGCGGCACCAGGAGGTTTCGCTGCGCCTCGCCCTCCGCGGAGATGAGGTCTACCATCACTATGGCCGGCGTCAGGCAGGGGAGCGCCAGCCAGCGGGTGCTGCGCAGCATGCGGTAGACGGCGTGGTCGCGGTTGCCACGTAGTCAAACGGATCCGGGGACTGCAGCGAGGGCGTGGGCGTACATGTCGGCGGCTTGGGAGGCCGTCGCACCGGACGCGTCTTCGCGGACTTGGCGAGTTGCTGTGTCAGGGCGAGCTCGTGCTGGGGGTCGAGTCGCAGAATGTAGTGCTTGAGGCGTTCCTTTACCTTCCTGCATGCCGCCGACGTCGGCGAGCCGCACGGTGCCGGGAGCAGACACGTCCCAGGCGGTGGCATCGCCGAAGTCGCCACTGCCGTCGGTGCTGCGCGGGGTCTCGACGAAGCTCGGCGAAATGGCGTCGCCGATCTGGCCCTCGGCGGCCTGCCAGTTGAAGCCGGTGCGGGGGCTGGTGTCGGGTGGCTGGTGCGGCGAGGGCGTCGGGGCTTGTACGGGTTCGGGTGTGACGTTCTGCGGGGGTGCGGAGGGGCTGGAGGGGCTCATGACGCGGGTCATGAGGTCGCGTACAAGCTGATACTTGGCATGAACCCATGGCATGAACCCAAGGTGGCAATCCTTGGGTTGAAGTCAAGATGTAAATCCAAGGATGCCATTCAAAAGCTGCGCCGGCGCAAGTAGGCGTACAGCCGCAGGTCGACTGCGTGCAGCAGGCCCAGCGTCGCGCGTCGCCGTGGGCGAGCAGGAGGGTCAGCTCAGAGATCGCCTCAGGGGACGGCTTGAAGTAGCGGCGGACATTCTCCGGCTTCTTGTGCCGGGACTTGGCCATCAGCATCGGCATCAGCAGGGAGGCGCCCTGCTCTCCGAGGTGGGGCGAGGGCGGAATGGCGGTACTCGCGCAGGTCCCCGGTCCGCGCACGGCGCCCTGCTCATCGAGCAGGGCGCGGGCCTGGCCATAGGAGCTGGCCGGTGAGTGCCGCGATCCTCGGCGAGGCCGAACGTATGAGGCCAAGGCCAGCCGACTGCACCTGTTACTTCGTAGAAGATGGCTCAGCGGAATCTGCGTCAACGCCCAGCGCCTGAAGGCCAGCAGAGCGTCGCCAGCGATGTCCTCAAGTCGGTCGAAGTCTTCCGGCAGCACGTCGAGCAGGAAGTGTTGGACCCCCCGGTCGGCTCGCTTGACCAAAACGAGGGAGCGATAACAGATCTCGGGGAGCCGCGCTATGAGCTCTGTGGTGTGAATACGAGGCGATACTCTTCCAGGCCAGTGATGGGGTACTGGTTTCCCATCAGCTCATTGAAACGCGCTGCCGCAAATTCTCCCCCTTTTCGCCAAACTTCAAGTGTGTAACTCGCGTCAGGCTCTAGATCGAACGTCAACTCGGGCCCGTCGATATTCAGAAGGGTAATGTCTCCATTCCGGCTAAGGAAAGGCCAAGTACCCAGAAGCTCAAACTCAGAATCAACCTCGCCGTAGATCGGCGAGTGTCGAACTATCATTGTGACTACGGCCTCATGCGATTGGGCGTTGCTGAAGATCAGAGCAGCACCCTTCTCGACGTGAACAGGATCACTGTCCATCGGAAGATCGGTCCAGTAGGGGTCGACGTCTTCTCCCGGCCTCCGTGATTGGTCCAATCCGAAGATCGATCGAGTGATCGGTACGGTTACTGAGACTTGCCGATCCTCATTCTCGTGCACATGAACCTCCGCAGCGGCGCGACACAACTGAAACAATTACTCAGTATGCCACTGAGCGAGGGCCATCTCCGGCCCTCGCTCAGAAGTCAACTTCCTACAATTGCAGACTAGTCAACGTAGATCCCGTAGGGGTCTCCGTCAAGGATGCGATCCTGGCCGTACCACTTGGAGAGTGCGCCTCCGGCCTTGCTGTTATCCAGCGCCGGTACGTACTTCACTGAGAAGTTGCCATCACCCTTCCCTGCGCCTTCCTTGGTCGAGGCGAAGGGGAATTCGTCACACTCCTCGCCCGGATTGTTCGCCAGCCCGCGGCATGCAGTGTTCTTGGCCGCCTCGTTCTTCTTCGCCACAGTTTCGGAGGCGCTGTCGAACTTCGGGTAGTTCCGATGGAGGGGCTTGTCTCCCCTCCAGATGTACCCGGGGATGTCCTTGTCGGTTTTCTTCGGGTACGTCAACTGCGGGGCATGGAGTGCGTCGAAGACGTGCTCTGCGACGGCCTTGCCGTCGGGATTCTTCCGGTCGTAGTTGAATGACGGGGTGACGCGGTTGAAGATGGCGCCCTTGGTCCCGTACGGCTTCAGGTAGTCGCCGGAGTCGAACCGGAGGCCGCTGTCCGGGGCACCCCACCAGCCTGTGGTGTGTGTCCCGCTGGTCGCGAGGAACTGTGACCGGTATGCGCACAGAGTGGCGTCGTCGATGCGCTTACCGGCGCCCTTGGCTGAAGTGATGTCGTAGGTAACCGCGACCCCCGTGCCATGGAAGGCGGCCGGAGGTTTCGGCGTGCCGGCCTGGCCGGGGGGCACGTTGGCGACAGCGCATCCGCCCGGAGCTGTCGGACTCGCCGCGGTGGGCTCCCAGGTGACGCGAGCCGCTGGTAGTGCGAACACGCCCGTCTCCGTCGCAGCGTCCAACTTCACGGAGATGCTTGCGGTTCGACTAGCTTTCGATCCGGTGCTGATCTCCGTCTCGCGAACACGGAAGGTGCCCACGGGCCTTCCGTTTCCGTCCAAGGCCGTTGCGGTGTTGTAGCCCCAGCGGCAGAAGTTGAAGTGGTTGATGACGTGCCCCTTGGCGTCCCCAGCCTCGGGATCCGCCTGGCACTTCGCCCAGTCCAGAACATCTCGCGCGTCAGCGGGGCTCTTGAAGAGGTTTTCCCGGGTCGCCTTCTCAGTAGCGTTGGCATCCACCGTGTAGGTCTCCTGGCGGGCGAGCTTCTTCTCGCGTTCGGGAGTGGTGGTCGGCGGAACCGGAGATGGCGACATCTCTTGACGGTCAGATGTGGCGCTGGGGGCTTTCGGCGCCTCAGCAGGACTTGCGTCATACGTGCGCTCCCAGACGACACGATACGTGTCACCGGCGCCGTCGTTGGTCGTCGAGGCGTTCGCGGATCCGGTAGCCAGCGAACCGGCTGCGGCAACTGCCATTAAGACTAAGGATGTTGCCGATCTCTTGATCTTCACTAATCCCCTCCCGGGTTGATCGATCGCGCCGGGGAGGAGGCTAGGGGGCCGCAAGGTAGAGAACGGTGATCGAAGTCACATTGAACAGGGCAACCTTGTCGCGCTTCGAATGTCCGCAAGCGAAAAGGATTTGACGGCACGTCGATTCTGAAGGATCAGAAGTTCGAGGTAGGTGCTATTCAATGAAGGGATTGCGCCAGGACTGCATGATGCGTCTTCATTGTCAGTTCCTCGCCACTTCTGGCGCGAACTTGCCTTGCGAGAAGCGTCCTGGTCGCGCGGGAAGGAGACTCCCTCGCAGGACAGCGTTACGGCAACCGGCTTCGGCGTGATCTGTGTAGCGCGCGGCTTCTCTCAAGATATGTATGGCTCTGGCCAGTGCTTAGAGGTGCGCCGGTGAAGGGGCGGTCGGCCGCTCATAGCTGGGCTCCTGCGGTGTGCGAAATGTCGGCACCGACGTACGAAGCGCTGCCCAGTAGAGCCCGAGTCGTGCATTCTTCGCCTTCGGCAGCCCACACGGTGGCGTGAAAATAGTGGTCAGTCTCCGCCATATGTCGATTACCACCTGCTACGTGGTGTGCGGTGAACAGCAGGGGCATCACGTCCTGCGGCGTGATGGACCGCTCAAGGGGGCCCGGGTGCTCTTCACAGGGTGACCAGGACCTTTCCTGGCGGTGGAGCGGCCGAGGCCTGCGGCAAGTGCGAGTTCGGCGCCGGTGGTGCCGGGGGAGGCGACGAGTTTGGTGTAGATCGCGGCGGGTGCGCCGGTCAGGCCGGTCAGTGGCCGGGGTCGGGTACGGAGTGCAGGGTGCGGGTGCTGTGGGTGTTGGACATGGTGGGGCCTCGATTCCATGTGCGTGGGGGATGTGGGCCCCGGCCGGGGATCAGAGCCAGGCGCTGTGGTGTCCGTCCCGGCGCGTGCGCATCGCGGAGCCCCAGTCGAACGCGGCCTGGGAGGAAGCGAGTTCAGGGGGCTCTGAATTCGCGGCTATCGGTCGGTACGACCATGGACGCTGTCGACCGGGCGACAAGTCAAGCGAAACTGATGTCAGGACACGATCGATCGTGATGCGGAGATCGGTGCTGTAAGAGGATCGCGAATATCCGAGAGCGGGACATCGCGAAGCTCGTGGCCGACGTCAGCAAGAAGCTCGCCGCGACGACAGTGCGCGACCGGATGAACATGGTCGGGCATCTGTTCAGGACTGCCGTCCAGGAGAAACTCATCCCCGTCAACCCAGTTGACGGGGACAAGCTCCCGCGCCGGCTCTGCCGCTGTGAACAAGGATGAGATCCCGACCCTGGAAGAGGTCGATCTCATTGCCAAGCACATCACCCCCCCAGAACAGGTTGACCGTTTACCTGCAGGCAGGCGCCGGACTGCGCATCCGTGAAACGCTTGCCTTGGACTCTGTGTGCCGACGCAAGGGGTTCATCAGCGTCCGCTGGCAGGTGAACGCGAAGGGGTATCGGCCATCTCGTGCCCGCCGCGTGGGATCGCCGTCGCGCGATCATGCAGACGGCCATGCGCCCCGGTCCGCCCGGAATGCAAGGTCCGCTTCATTCCGCTCAAGCACCGGTGTGAGGGTGAATACCGGGACATCCCCACGGCACCGTTTCTCGGAGCGGAGATGGCCGCGCACCTTGTGTGGTGGGGCACAGTGCGACGTGGCGGAATGATGGTGTACTACTCCGCACCGCACGACCGGAAGAACGAGACCGTGCCGACGGCCAACACATACGACCCTCACTCGGTTCTGGCACCCGATGGTGGCAGCGGAACAGACCAGTGGGTACGACCGCGGCGCGACGTGCTGGGTGGCCTCGACCGTGCTGGATCGGTGCTGGATGGGCCGCAAGGTGCGACAACGTGAAGCGGCTGCTGTAGTCCCCGCAAGCTCGGCGGCGGCGCGTGACGTTTCGCAAGTGCCGCCGCGACACCGTGCGCCTCCCTGCGGGCGACTACCTGCCTACCTGCCGGACGCGTCGAAATCTATGTCGGCGGGCTGAGGCCCTTGACGGCCGCCCGGCGCAGGGCGAGGAGCGTGGCGTCGTCCGAGCGGTGTGGGCCGTCCAGTTGGGCGACGACCTGTTCTGCGTAGCGCTGGAGGCCCTCGCGGCCGACCACCGGGGCCGTGGTCCGGCAGCTCTGCTCGGCAGCGGTGAGGAAGCGCTGGGTGTCCCGGTCCGGGTCGCTGTCCCGCCGTTCGGTGAGCCCGTCCGAGTACATCAGGACGATGTCGCCGATACGGAGTTCGGCGGTGGCGGCGGTGTACGAAACGCCGGGCAGGACGCCGAGCGGTGGCCCCGGGCCACCGGCCGGGCACGGCATTTGAGCGGCGCGTCCGTCGCGTACCAGGACCGGCCGCGGGTGTCCCGCGCACGTCCAGCGCAGCATGGACCGCTCCGGGTGGTAGCGGGCGATGATGGCGGTGGCGGTGGACTCGATTCCGTCGGCGCAGGCAGTCTCGTTGAGCCATTGCGTCAGTTCCTCGACGGGCTGCTCGGTGTACGCGAGACCGGCCAAGGCGTAGCGCAGTTTCGCCATGAGGGTGACCGCCGCCAGTCCGTGTCCCCGTGCGTCGCCGATCGCCACGAGAAGACGGCCGTCGGGGAGGCCGCGGGCCTTGTACCAGTCACCCCCGATGCCGGCTTCACGAGCATCGGGCCGGTACACGGCGGCCGCCTGGAGGCCATAGGCGGCCAGTTCGTCCTGAAAGTGGGGTAGCACGGCGTCGCGCAGGGTGTCGGCGACCTCGCCGAGCATCTCGGCACGGTGGCGCTGATGGCGTGCCTCCCGCTCGGCCCGCGCGGCCGTCTCGCGCCGTCGGCTTTCCGCGGTGACATCGGTGAGCACCGCGCGGATCGCCCAGACCAGACCGCCGGGGGCGATCCGCACCGGCTCCGCGGTCATGCGGATGATCCGGTCACCCGCGCCGATGGGGCGCAGTTCGCAGTCGGCGGTTCGCTTGCGCAGGATGACGTCGTACAGCATCTGGTAGAGGCCGGGCAGGCTGTCGGCGGTGACGGTACCGGCAAGGGCGCTGAGGGTGGGCGGCGCGGTGCCCTTCGGCAGACCGATGACCTGACGGAATCCGAGCGAGGGCTCGACGCCGTCGTCGCCGAGGTTCCACTCCGCCCAGCAGGTGCGTACCAGGCGCTGGGCCGCCGTGGCCATCAGGGTGCTGTGTCCGCGTTCCCAGGTGAGCAACAACTGGTCGCTGCAGGGTGCGATACGGGCCGCGTCGTTGATCCGCGTCGGCCCCGACACGCCGTCGGCGATCCACTCGACCGCCTCGGGGCCTTGCGGCAGGCGGTCGCGCTGCGCGCGGGCGATCATCTCGGGGAGCGCTGTCCCGTGGAGGGAGGGATAGTGCGCGTACAGCGAGACCGGTCCCGACCACGGGGGGACCGAGCCCTCGGGCAGCCGCTCGGCCGCATAAGTAACGGCTGCCGCGTTCTGCGTCACGTGCAGAACGTCCACGACCTCGCCGTCGGTGCCGAGGACCGGGGCCAGCAGCAGGGCCGGCAGGGGGAGCGCGTCGAGCAGTTGCTGCGCCGTGGGTGCGGTGGGAGCGGTGGGTGTCGGGGCTGCCGAGGGAGGTGGAGCGTCCGGCGGGGGAGCTCCGCCGGACGGGGGGCGTCGACCCGCCTGCTGCTCACGGGCGTAGGCCTCGATGCGCCTGCGCTGGGACTGGAGCAGTTCCCTGATCGCCCCCAGTTCCAGTCGGGCACGTGCGCCGGGCGCCGACGGCGAGTGATCCATGTGCGGCTCGGGCCTCCAGGGGCGCGGTGTGGGCAGTGAAGAACAGCTTCGGCCGCACGGGAGCCGCCCGCCACTCGTCCCCTGCGCCAGGGGACCGGAGCGGTCGCGGTCGGCGAAGCGCAGCATGGTCACACAGGCGCTGGTCCCTGATGTCGACCGCTGTGCTTGTCGGCCAGGCGTTTGAGGCGGCGAACGCTGTAGCTCGTCCGTGTGACGCGTTCACCCGAGTGGCGGGCGCCCCCCGTTCGGGCTTCGTTCGTTATGCGGACGTGAAAGGGCAGGGGAGGGAAAAGGCAGGGGAGACAGGGAAAAGGTTCCTCCGCCGATCGGCCTGGTACGTGGGTTGACCAGCGACGGAAGCGTCTTCGTCCTGTGTCGCATGAATTTTTTGAACCAGATCAGACTTTGAACGAGATCAGGACGATGAGAACCAAACCTCTGCGGGCGGCATGCGCGGGGCATGTCGGCGATTGGCCCGCCCCGGCGTTATCAGCCGGGTTCCACGCTCCAGCAGAACGCTCAACGCAACGGCACGAAGGAACCCGGATGAACGACTGGTACAGCAACAGGGAGACCGTCTACAGCCCGGGATACTCGCGGAGGCAGGAGACCGGCGCACTGGACCCGTACGGCACCGTCTCGTTTCCCGTCCAGCAGTACTGGGACGGAACCGGTCCGGACGCCACGCTGAGCCGCCAAGGCATGGAAGAGGAACTGACCGAGATGCTGGCCGCGGTAGCGGAGGCGAAGGCGAGTTCCCAACGCGCGGAACAGCCGCTGTCCCGAGAGGAGTTGGCCGAGTTGCTGGCCGCGGCGTCGAGAGCCGAGCCCACGCCGTCTCCCACGCCGTCTCCCGCGCCCTGCGCCGACCCGGCGGCCGCGGAGCCCATCTCCCGAATCGACCGCAGGCGTATGCGGCCGAAGTCGAAAGCTCTCGCGGCCGGGCAGCACGTCAGCCAGGTGACGGTCCTGTTCGCCGCGATCGCGGTGTGCGCGGCGTGCTTGCTGGGCTGGTCCATCGCCTATTCCTACGGCCAACTCCGCGCCTTTGCCGAGCACATCCTGCCGGTGGAGGTGGCGCGATGGTGGCCGCTCACCGTGTATGGCCCGTGGTTCGTCGCGGCTCTCTCGATTCTGCGGGCGACCGTGCAGCACCAGTCCGCAAGGCGCTCCTGGGGTGTCCTCCTGGTGGCTTCCGCCATGGCGGTGGCCTTGTGCGTCAGTCACTCGTCCCGCTCGGTGCTGGCCTTCGTGACCCTCGGGATTCCACCGATCACTGCTCTGGTGTGCTTCTGGGAACTAACCGGTCAGGTGTCTTCCAAGCACCGCACCCGAAAAGGGGCCCATGCGCTGCAGCGCGCCAAGGTATGAGGAGTGACACCGGGCCCCGGGCGTGCCGGGCGTCCCTGGCGTCACCCCCCCCCACGACGGTGCCCGGCGTCACGGGGTGGTCGCGATCGTGAAGGCGATGAGGGCGATGAGAGCCGCCACGGCTGTGCAGACGGTGCGGGTGAGCGTGCGCGCCCGCCGCTCGCCGTCCTCGCGTACGGACGCCGGGTGACTCACGGTGCCGACCGACATGTCCTCGAGGAGCGCGGCCAGTGGTTGCCGCACCGCGCCCCGCGGCGGATCGGGCCGGCATTCGCGCAGAGCGGCGCGCGCGTGCAGCAGTCGGCTCCGGGTGGCGGCGGTGCCTGCCTCGGTCTCGGCGGCCGCTTCGGACACGCTCAGGCCCAGTCCGTCGCACAGCAGGACTGCGCGGCGCTGCGTGTCAGGGAGTTCGAGCATCGCTCGCAGCAACGGGTCGACCGAGGCAGGGGCCGGGGTGGCCCGGAGGAACACTCTGCGGAGACGGTGCCAGGGGGACAGGGCGTAGGCGTGTGTCTGGATGCGTACCCATCCCACCGGGTCGGTGTCCCGGGCGACTTCGGGCCAGTGGTCCCACGCTTGGCGGAACGCGTGTTCAGCGGCTTCGAAGGCCAGCCGGCGAGAGCCCGTGAGGACGTGTGCCTGGCGGATCAGATCGGGGGCGGCGTAGACGTACAGTGCGTCGAACGCGTCTTCTGGTGTGAGCGCCGGCGCGGGTGCGCGTGGTGCGGGTGTGTGCGGTGCGGGGAGAGCTTGGTGGAGAAGGCCGCCCGTCTTCGGAGCGGTCGGCGCGGGCTCTACGCCGAGGGCGCGCAGCAGTATGAGGCGACTTGCTGCCGACGGCTGGGCGCGTGCGTTCCCGGAACGGGCGGCGGGAGGGCCCTCGCGGGGGATCTTCTGTGGAGCGTCGACGCCCTCGACTCGTGCAGCGATCTTTCGTCTCCTTACTCCGGGGTGACGTCGAGTCGAAGCGCTGGGGCTCGGTGCTCCAGGCGTCGAGCCTCGGTGCGTCGCTCCTCGGCCCTGTGTGCGCGGCCGGTCGTCCGCTTGCAGTCGCTTCCAACAACGCCTGCCCTGACGGAGTTTCGCTCACGCCTGCCGGAATTGACGTTCGAGCGATGCGCGGTCGCCGACCGCCCGCGGACACACGAGATCTGTGCGTATCGCGTGCAAGATTCATGACGAGCGTGTGTGGCGGGTCAATGCCTGCCCCTCTTCACGTGGGGACCTCCTCACCGTCCAGGGTGGTTGAGCGGAGTGCCGCGCAACCGGGGCGCGGGGGGAGCGTTGGGAGAGCGTGGCTCCTGAGCAGTGACGGTTCTGCGGTGTTCGGTCCGGCGGGGGAGCCCTGAACGACCCACACACGAACCGTCCGGGGGTCCACGTGCTTCAGCAACCAGGCATCACCCTGTCGACAGCAGGCATCACCCTGCCGACAGGCAGGTTTTCCTTGCGGGCTCCGGGTGATCTCGTCGGCAGGGAGGAGGAGTTGGCAGAGCTGGGCCGGCTGCTGCCCCGCCACCAAGTGGTCACGCTCACCGGCCGGACCGGAGTGGGCAAGAGCCATCTCGCCAGGGCCGCGGCCCGGAGGTTCCGGGCGTCATGGCAGGGCGCCGGATGCCTGCGCTGGCCCGGCGGCCCCACCGCCCCGGGCGGACTCGCGCGCGCTGCCGACGACGCCCTTGCCGCCATGCTCCCGCACCGCAGGGCGACGACGCGCACGGCTGGGCCGGGCAGCAGGCGTGGCAAGGTCCTGCTGCTCCTCGACGACATCGACGCGGCTCATGAGGAGTGCGTGGGATGGGTGCAGCGCGCGGTGATGTCCCGGCCGTGGCTGCACGTGCTGATCACCTCGTGCCGTCCGCTCGGTCTTGGCGAGGAACGAGTGCTGACGCTCGCCCCCTTGGCCACGGCGCCGACCCGCGACGGGGAGCCCTCGCCCGCGGCAGCGCTGTTCACCAGCAGGGCCCGCCGCATCGCCGGTCTGCGTCCCGGCCGTGCCGCGATGCGGACCGTGGAGGACATCTGCCGCACGCTGGAGGGTCTTCCCCTGGCGATCGAGCTTGCCGCGTCAAAGACCCGTGCGTACGAGCTGCATCACTTGGCCGAGCTGGTGACGCACAGCCAGTGCTGGCTGGGCGGCCCGCACGCGAAGCTGCGCCGTCACGGCACTTTGGAGCGGGCCATCGGGGCCGGTTACGACCTGTGCGAACGTCCCCTGCGGATCGTGTGGAGTCGCGCCAGTGTTTTCGCCGGAACGTTCGGTCAGCCGGCCGCTGAACTGGTGTGTGCGGGCGGCGAGGTCGCCGTACACCAGGTGCCCGGCCTGCTGGCCCGGCTGGCCGCGCAGGGGGCCCTGGAATGTCACCACGATCCGCACGGCCCGGCGCAGCCCCGCTATCGGATGCCCCGTGCGGTACGGGAGTTCGGCGTCGAGCGTCTGACGCAGGCGGGAGAGTTCGAGACCGCGTCGGAGCGGCGTGCCGCCCACAGCCGGCAAGTCGTCCACGTCGCCGAGCACCTGTGGCACCACGGGTGCCAGGGGCAGGCCATGCAACTGCTCGAGGAGGAGCAGCATGACCTCAAGGCCACGATGCGGCACGCACTGCACCGGCCCGACATGGCCCCGGGAGCACTTGAGGCGGCAGGCCGGCTGTGGTTTTGGTGGACCAAGCGGCAGCACGCCGCGGAAGGGCTGCGCTACCTGCTGCAACTGCTCAGTCTCCATCCCCTGGATGCGGCGGCCTCCACCACCGCGCGGTGGCTCGCCGCGTGGCTGGCAGCACGCGGTGACCCCGACACGGCCGACACACTCCTGGAAGACCTGTGGCCGCAGGCGATGCTCGACGGTGACGACGCCCTGGTCGCCCGGATCGCCCACGTACAGGGACTCGTCGCCCTGACCCGCGGGGACGGGGTGAAAGCGGCCGAGTGTTTCGAGCAAGCGGGCGACTGCGCTCCCGGCCACACGCTCGCGGGCCCGGGCCGGTCCGTCTACCTGGCTGCGCTCGCCGTCGCGCGTTGTGCCCAGGACCCGCCCGCCGCGCAGCGGGCCGCCCGGGCGGCGCTGGCACAGCCGGGACTGCGCGACGACCAGTGGTCCAGCCTGCGTGCCCGTTACGCCCAAGCCCTCGTCGACCATCACCACGGTCACACCGCCAAGGCCTGGAACAGGGTGCGACGGGCGCTCGCCCAGCCCGGCGCCGCCTCCTGCGCGCCGGACACCCACGGCGCACTCAAGGAGTTGCTGACGGTCATCGAGGCGGGGGAGGCGCTTGGGCTCGACGTCCGGGTCGTGCCGACCGCACCGGCTCCGGAGCGGATGGCGGTCCCTGGCATCTCCCGTTGATCCTTTTCTCTTGGTCCTTTTCTCGCGCCTGGAGGGCGCGGGGTGGGGCGGCGCGGGGGTGGTGCGGCGTCCTGGCATATGCCACGTAGGGCTCAGGGGCCTTGGGGCCAGGAAGACCGGACAGTGGCACATGCCCGTGGCGCGGCTTCACCGGCTTCTTGGATCCGTTGCCGCAGCGCTGTCGGGTCGTGCTGACGTCAGGCAGGGGCGAGCATGGAAGGGCCGTGTCCTGGCGACGGGCAGGGCGCGTGAGGCGGGAGGCGTTCGTCATGCGCGACAGCGAACCGAGATCCGACGCCGATGCCCTCGGCGGGGCCCTGCCGCCGGGCGGGCTCATGGACCTGCTGGGCGTCTGCGCGGTGGTGCTGGACCACACGGGGCGCATCGTGCTGTGGAGCCCGCAGGCCGAAGAGGTCTTCGGCTATACCGCCGAGGAGGCCCTGGGGTGCTACGCCGCGCGTCTGCTCGTCGACCGGCGCCACCGCGACCTGGCGGCCGGACTGTTCTCCCGAGTGATCGCCACGGGGACGAGCTGGGCCGGAGCCTTCCCGGTCCGCCACAAGGACGGCGTCAACAGACTCGTGGAGTTCCGCAACATGCGGCTGCTCGACGAGAGCGGCGAGGTCTACGCGCTGGGTATCGCGGCCGGCCGGCAGGTGCTCCGCCGGATGGAGACGGGCCTGGCGCTGTGCGAGAAGCTGGTGTCCCAATCACCCATGGGAGTAGCGCTGCTCGATCACGAACTGCGCTATCTCCTGGTCAATCCCGCGCTGGAACGGATCAACGGCCTGCCCGCGGCCGACCACATCGGCCGCCACCCCCGCGACATCCTCACCTTCCTCGACGTCGTCACGATCGAGTCCTGCATGCGCGAGGTCCTGGACACCGGGACGCCGATCACCGACCGCTACGTGGTGGGCCGCACCCCCGCCGATCCGGATCACGACCATGCCTGGTCGGTGTCGTACTACCGGCTGGAGGGAGCCCACGGGCAGCTCCTCGGCGTGGCCAACTCGGTCGTGGACATCACCGAACGCCACCGCGCCGAGGCCGAGGCGGAACGGGGACGCCGCGGACTCGCCCTGCTCGCCAAGGCCGCGGCGAGCGTGGGCACCACGCTGGAGGTGGAGCGGACGGCTCAGGAGCTGGCCGACGTGATGGTGCCCGACCTGGCCGACATCGCGGCGGTGGACATCCTCGACTCGGCGCTCGAGCTGCGGCACGGCGCCGATGCCGAAGGACCGCGCCGGTTCAGGGCGTTGGGCCTGGCCAGCGCCTACCCCACCGAAGCGGCCGTGGCCGCCGACCAGCTGGGCGACCTGGCCTCCTACCGGGCGGACCGCCTGATCACCCGCTGCGTCCGCACCGGCCGGCCCGTCCTCGTGCCCGAGGTCAGCGCGGAGGACCTGGAGCACATCGCCCGCGACCGGGATGCCGCCCAAGCCCTGGCCCGGTCCGGAGTGCACTCCTATGTCGCGGTGCCGCTCACCGCCCACCAGCAGGTTCTGGGAGCCGTGGACCTGGTGCGCGCCCGCAACGCCGAGCCGTTCGACGACGACGACGTCCTGCTGGCCGGGGAACTGGCACACCGGGCCGCCATCGCCATCGACAACGCCCGCTGGCACCAGAGCATCCGCCTCACCGCGGAAACCCTCCAGCGCAGCCTCCTGCCCGGCCCCCCGCCACCGCTGCACGGACTGGACATCGCGTCCCGCTACCAGCCGGCCCAGGCGTCGTGTGCGGTGGGCGGCGACTGGTACGACATCATCCCCCTGGACAACGACCGCACCGCACTCGTCGTGGGCGACGTCATGGGGCACGGCATCGACGCCGCCGCGACGATGGGCCGACTGCGTACCGCCACCCAGGCCTTCGCCGACCTGGCCATGCCCCCCGACGAGGTACTGCACCACCTCGACACGACCACCGCCAGACTCGAGACCCACATCGCCACCTGTGTCTACGCCGTCTACGACCCCCACCGTCACGCCTGCCACATCGCCAACGCCGGTCACATGCCCCCCGTGGTGATCCCCCATGGCCGCCCGCCGCGCTTGCTGGAACTGCCCGCGGGCACCCCCCTAGGAGTCGGTTACGCGCAATACAGCACCGTCGAGGTGAAGTTGTGCCCCGGCGACCGGCTCGTTCTGTACACCGACGGCCTGGTCGAGACCCGCCACCACACCATCGACGAACGCCTGGACCAGCTCCTCCAACTCCTCCGCCACAGCGGCCCCATAGAGTCCACCTGCACCGACCTCTTGGAGGCCCTGCGCGACGGGGACACCATCGACGACATCGCGCTCCTCATCGCCCAAGCCAGGGCGGGGGGTGTCAGCCAGACTTCGGTGGACAGATGATCGTCGTGTACAGCGGGCCCAGGGTGACGATCGACTCGGAGACCCCGGAGGTCCACACGGTGTCACAGACAGTGCAGGTGAACCGGTTGGACAGGCCGTCCGTGTGACGGCCGCAGCTCGGACACTGCTCCGTCGTGAAGTACGCGTCTGCCATGGCTGTGTACCCGTCACTAGGCTTTCCGTCCGGTCATGTCGCCGAGTCCCGCCGCGCTCCTGAACACGTGCGGGGACATGTATCGGATGATGCCCCACCAGTGAAGCGGACTGTCAGGGCGGCTGCGGTGGTGTTGGTGGTGTCCGGTCGGCGTTCCGAAGCGGTGAAGGGCAAAAGCGCGTGTTGCCGGTGACCTCGTCCCATAACCTCGTGCGTGGAGACGTCAGATGCTCCGTACATCCACACGAGGGAGATGATGGTGCTCGCAAGGACCACGAGGCTGCTCGCGGGCGCCATGACCCTGGCCTGCATGGTGCTCATCGGTCCCAGCGCACCGAGCGACGCTCTCTTCGGCGGGTCACGGCCCGTCGACGCCGTCAGGGATGTCGTACCGAACCGGGTCATGACGTGGAACATCTGCAATCCCTGCGAGGAGAGCGATGTGGACCGGGCCGCGGAGATCGCCTCGTACGCACCCCAGGTCATCGGGCTGCAGGAAGCGTGCGTGGGTGACGTCCAGCGGATCCGGGATTACCTGGAGTACCTGCACGGGCTCGTCTACCACGTCGAATACGGCTCGGTCCTGAGCAGTTGGGGCCGCTGCGGGGGCGCGCCCTGGAGCCCGGGGGGCTTCGGCCAGGCGGTGCTGTCGGCGGCACCGATGACCGACCGCGTGAACGTGGAGTACCCCGACGGCGGTTCCGAGGACCGTGGCTACATGGCGGTCACCACGACGGTGGGCGGGCGGTCCGTGCGGGTCTTCAACACGCACCTCGCCCAGCGACGTCAGGAAACGGTCCGAGCGGACCAGGTCGGTGTGCTCGCCGCAGCCGTCGCGCGGCACGACCGGGCCATCGTGCTCGGCGACTTCAACGCCGTGCCCCAGGCTCCCGAGCTCTCCCGGATATGGGATCTGGCCACGGACACGGACGCGCAGTGCCGTCCCGCGTCCGTCGGTACCTGCAAGCCGACCACCGACTGGCTCAGCAAATTCGACTACGTGTTCCTGCGAGGCATCGCCCCGCTACGGCACCGCGTACACCTCACGTCGTACTCGGACCACAACCTGCTGCACACCGACCTGGACCCGAGTTAGAGACGTCGGCCGTGACAGTCGGCGTCAGGCCTTCACGATGCGTCAGGCCTTCACGACGCGCCGGACATTGTCGATGTCTCCGCAGTCCGCCTTGAGGTGCTTGTCGCGTTCCTTGGTGAAAGCGGTGCCCAGTTCCTCGCGGCGTTCCATGGCCACGTTCTCGCGTGCGCCGTTGAGGATCGTCCGCTCCTCCTCGTCCGTGTGGTGGGTCACCGCCTCGACGAGCTTCTCCAGCTTCTCGTCCCAGTCGTCGGAGCCGACGTCGTCCACCTCCAGGAGAGCCAGCAGCGCCTCGTTGCCCTCCTCGTGTTCCTCGACGCCGTGTTCGACCTCGTCGTTGTCGATGTCCCGGTAGCGCCTGAGGGCGGGGTAGACCTCGGCCTCCTCCGCGAGCGCGTGCGCGATGAGCAGGTCGGCGAATTTCTTCAGCGCCTGGGCCCGGTCGGCCTCCACACTGCGCATGTCGCGGAACAGTTCTTCCATCCGCCGGTGATCGTCGAGGATCAGCTCTACGACGTCCGTCGCCTTGTCCGGCATGTCGGTTCTCCTTCTCGGCAGGGGGACAGCGGGCTCAGCATGGTGAGCGCGTTCGTGGTGAGCGACTTTGTACAGATACGTAGCGCGCTCGCCGGTCCACGAGGTGCCTCATGTACCCGGCCGTCGCGTGTGTCACTCCTGCGGCCCATCGAAGGCGAGAGCTCCGGCGCCGTGCGGTGGATCAGCGAGCGCCGCGGGGAGCGCCGACCCCACGGCCACCGGCGGCCGGCTCGCCGGCCAGGGCGATGTGGGCGGTGACGCGCTTGCCGGCCGGTTCGAGCTGGACGTGGAAGTCCTGGGCGACGGCCTTGACGATCTCCAGGCCGTGCCCGCCGATTCTGTGCGGGTCCTCGGAGCGTGGGACCGGGCGGGTGCGAGCGCTGTCGTGCACGGTCACCGCCACCGTCGAGTCCAGGATGCGCAGCTCCATCAGCATCGGCCCGGGAGCGTACTTGCGGGCGTTGGTGACCAGTTCGCTGACCACCAGTTGCGTCAGGTCCATCGCGCGGGCGGAGATGTCGACGTCCTGGTCCGCCCGGGCGCGGGCGAGGAAGTCGAGGGCGAGGTGACGGGCTTCCGCGATGGAGGAGTCCCCGTCGTTCAAAGGGACGGCGACACCCATGAGCTGTGCTGCCGTCGATCCCTCGCCGCCACTGCCGACTGGCTCCATGTCCTCTCCACCTTCGTCCCCGTGTCCCCGTTTCCCGCTCACCTACCCTGCCGGACGCGGCGCATTCTGCTCCGGCCCGGATCGATTATTTGTTCGAGCGGGGCTTGCTGCCCGGACCCGTCGGGCAGGAGGTCGGCGCATGCCCGGACCCCCGCGCCGCACCAGTGCAGTCGAGAACATGGTGACAGATACGCGCCGAGGACACCCCGCGCCTCACGCCCGTACTCGCCGCAAAGGGGTGGTACAGGGCATGACCGGGCGAGGGCGGAGCCGCGGCTTCCGAGAAGCAGTCGGTGGGATTCTGCGACGATGTGGCCCATGGCTGCGTTGAGCAGGAATCATGTGACGGTGACCGGCCGCACCGGAGGACCCCTGCTGATGCCGACACACGGGCTCGGGTGCGACCGGAACGCGAGGCGGCTGGTGGTGGTGCGGGAGCGCGATGTCACCGTGGCCCTGTTCGACCATGTGGATGCCGGGCGCTGCCACCTGTCGGCCTGGAGGAGCGAGGAACGCTGTTCCGCCAACCGTGGGGACCTCGTCGCCCGGTGCCGTCCGGTCGCTCCGAACGTGAGCGGGCTCTGCCCCCGGCTCGCCGCGCCCGAGGAGACGGCTGCCGCGATCCCGGCCTTCGCCGGGGGCGCCAGATGATGAGCCGGACCAGTGGGGGTGGAGGTGGCGAACCCCCGGAGCGGCCGGAGGGACGGCCCGCAGATGATCACGCGGCGCTCTCCGCGCTCCTGGAGGACAGCGTCGAGGAGCTGTACGAGAACGCGCCGTGCGGTTATCTCTCCACGCTCCTCGACGGCACCATCGCCAAGATCAACAAGACGCTGCTCGACTGGCTCGGGTACGCCCACGACGACCTGGTGGGCCGCAAGGCGTTCTCCGACCTGCTGACCGTGGGCGGCCGCCGCCACCACGAGACGCACGTCGGCCCCCTGCTGCGCAGGCAGGGCGAGCTCAGCGGCGTCGCCCTGGAACTCGAGGCCGCCGACGGCAGCCGCCTGCCCGTCCTGGTGACCTCCACGCTCAAGACCGGCAGCGACGGGCAGCCGCTGCTGATCCGCACCACCGTCTTCGACGCACGCGACCGCCGCTCGTACGAGACCGAACTGCTGCGCGCACGGCAGCAAGCGGAACGCGAACGCGAGGAGCTCAAGCGGCTCAACGCCGTCCTCCAGCAGACGCTGCTGCCCCCGGCGCTCGTGAGCGTGCCGGGTCTTGAGGTGGCCGCGCACTACCACATCGCCTCCACGGACATGGTCGGCGGCGACTTCTACGATCTCTTCCCCCTCGCCGAGGGGACATGGGGGCTGTTCCTGGGGGACTTGTGCGGCAAGGGCGCCTCCGCCGCGGCCGTCACCTCCCTGGCCCGCTACACCCTGCGTGCCGCCGCCGTCTACGATCCCGATCCGGCCGCGGTCCTCGCCAACCTCAACACCGTCCTCAATCACGAGTACAACGGCGACGACCCCCGCTTCTGCACGGTCATCTTCGGACTGCTCACCCCCGAAATCGATGGGGACGGCTTCCGCATCACGCTGGCCGGCGGCGGCCACCCCCCGGCCCTGCTCATGCGCGCGGACGGCAGCGCCGACGAACTGCCCACCCCCGGCGGTCAGCTCATCGGCGTCCTGCCCGACGCGCACATCGCCACCACGACCATCCGCCTCGCGGCCGGCGACACCCTGCTCCTGTACACCGACGGCCTCACCGAAGCCCACACGCCCACCGACAGCGACGACGAGCGATACGGGGACGAGGCTCTCCTCGGCTTCACCCGGGCACTCGCACCGACGACCGCTCCGGCAGCCGTCGCCGCGATCCGCGCCCTGCTCGACACCTTCGGCACCGGCGTCGAGGACGACACAGCCGTCCTCGCCATCAGCGTGCCCCGGCCGACCGGTGGTGAGCAGCAGTGACCCAGCTCGCCATCCGCACCAAGGCCACCGCGGCCGGGCCCGTCGTCGAACTGACGGGAGAGCTCGACCACGAGAGCTGCTACCGGCTCCGCGAGGTCCTGCCCGGCCTGTCCCTGCGACCGGGCCAGCAGCTCGTCGTCGACCTGACGGGCGTCACCCTCTGCGATTCGAGCGGCATCAGTGCCCTGATCGCCGCCCGCAATCACGCCCTCGCCGCCCGAGCGGCCATCGCCCTGGCGGCGGTCCCCGGGCGCGTCAGCCGCGTCCTCGCCTCGGTCGGCCTGGGCCCGGTCTTCCCCACGTACCCCACGGCGCATGCGGCCGAAGCGGCGTGGCGGCCCTCCTCCGCTCACCCTGACACCGAGGACGGCAGTTGAGCCGACGGGGCCGTAAGAGGTCTCCTTCTAACCGCCGGCGGCCCGTAGCGCCGCCAGGGCGCGGTCCGCGTGCGCGCTCATCCGGAACTCGCTGCGGACCACCTCGATCACGCGCCGGTCGGTGCCGATGACGAAGGTGGCCCGTCTGGTCGGCAGGGGACCGAAGCCGCGTGCCACGCCGAATCGGCCGCGCACGACGCCCTCCGGGTCGGACAGCAGCGGGAACCCGAAGGTGTGCCGCTCCGCGAACTCGCGCTGGCGCTCGACGGCGTCCGAGCTGATGCCCACCGGCCTCGCGCCCACCGCCGCGAACTCGGCCGCCAGGTCCCGGAAGTGGCATGCCTGGGCCGTGCAGCCAGAGGTCATCGCGGCCGGGTAGAAGAACACCACCACGGGGCCTTCGGAAAGGAGCGCCGTAAGGGTCGTGGGCGTGCCCGTCTCGTCGGGCAGGGTGAAGTCCTCGATGAGGGAGCCGACTTGGAGGCGGGTCATCGCCGGGCTCCTTGGCCGGGGCGGCGGCGCGCAGGCGAAGTCAGAGACGGACGAGGGGGCGGCGCGGACACAGGGTCTCCTGAGGGCTCGGCATCACAAGGCAGCGTGGCTCGCGATACTACTCGCCGGTAAGGATGGGTGTGCCCGGCCGGGTTGACCGTGGGCGGATACCGCAGCCTCACCGACGGCGAGGTGAGCCCCTGGGGCGGCCCTGGCGCCCCAGGGGCTCGGCGCGGGCAGCGCGCGGTTCACGCGCCCGCGGTCACGCGGCCTGGGCGTGCCCGGCGCCGCCCTCTCCACGGATGGCCTCCGCGCGCACCCGGGCGCAGCTGTTGGTGATGAGGCGGGAGACGTGCATCTGGGAGATACCGAGCTCCTCGGCGATCCTGCTCTGCGTCATGTCCTCGAAGAAGCGCAGGTACAAGATGGTCCGTTCCCGCTCCGGCAGCCGCCGCAGACCCGTCTTGGCGGCCTCCCTGTCGGTGATGCAGTCGTACGCGGGATCGGGCGCCCCGAGGGTGTCGGCCAGGCTGAACCCGTCGGGGTCGAAAGACATCTCGGCGTCCAGCGAAAGGGCGCTGTAGCTCGACATGGCCTCCATCCCCTCCCGGACCTCGTCCTCGGTCAGTCCCGCCCGCTCGGCGACCTCCGCCGCACGGGGCTCGGTGTCGCTGCCCGGCCGGTCCATGAGATCGCGCCGCGCGACCCGGACCTTGTTGCGCAGCTCCTGGACACGGCGGGGCACCCGTACGTCCCACATGCGGTCACGGAAGTGCCGACGCAGTTCGCCGGTGATGGTGGGCACGGCGTAGCTCTCGAAGGCTCCGCGCTCCGGCTCGTACCGGTTCACCGCCTTGATCAAGCCCATCGCCGCGACCTGCCGCAGGTCTTCGAGGTTCTCGCCCTTGTTGCGGAACCGGCCGGCCAGCCGGTGTGCCATGGGCAGCCAGGCCGTCACGATCTCCTCGCAGAGCAGGTCGTACTCGGGTCCGCCATCGAGGGTGGCCAGACGCGCGAAAGCCGCCTCGGTGTCGGGCGCGTCCTCGTGAAGGTGCCGGGGGCCCGTGCGACGACGGGCGGCGGGTGCGTTGAGATCGGTAAGCATCAGGAATCGCTCCTAAGCGGTGGGCGAACAGGTGACCGCGGAGGAACGGAATGGCCCGGAGCCGGACATCCGGCGGGAGTGGACATACCGCTCCCCGCGAATGCGCCTCCGGTCCGAAGCACGAACTCCGCCTGCCCCTGGACTCGGAGGGGAAACAAACAGCAGCTGAGGGGATGCGCGCGAAACCGTCGGCGAAGGCCCGCGGCACGGTGGTGGCGAGAGCGCGGGTCGATGTATCACCCGGCTGTCGCCGGGTACCTGGCCGCACGCACCGGCACGTCGCCCGGCTCGCCGCATCGGCCGGACTGGGCGAGCCTGGAGCAGGTGCCCGTCACCGGACGCGGGTGCCACGGACGCAGGGAAGGACGTGCCATGGGCGTGCGCAGGCGGATCAGCCGATGGCCTGCCTACCGGCAGTTGTCCGAGAAAGACCCGCTGGGCCGCGGGCGGGCCGCCATGTCCGGGCACACGGAGCACATCCGGCCGCGTACCGACACCGCTGACCGGGTCGTCTCCTCCGTGTGTCCGTACTGTGCGGTCGGCTGCGGACAGGAGGTCTACGTCAAGGACGAGCAGGTGGTCCAGATCGAGGGCGACCCGAACTCACCCGTCAGCCGCGGCAGGTTGTGCCCCAAGGGCTCGGCGACGCTGCAGCTCACCACCGGAGACGCCCGACGGCATCAAGTTCTACACCGCCGCCCGTACGCCACGGACTGGGAGCCGCTCGACCTCGACACGGCCATGGACATGGTGGCCGACCGGGTGATCGAGACACGGCGTGCCACCTGGGAGTGGGAGAACGAGCAAGGACTGCGTACCGCCCGGACCCTGGGAATCGCCAGCCTCGGGGGCGCGACCCTGGACAACGAGGAGAACTACCTCATCAAGAAGCTCCTCACGGGGCTCGGCGTGGTGCAGGTGGAGAACCAGGCCCGCGTCTGCCACAGCTCCACGGTCGCCGGTCTCGGCACCTCGTTCGGACGAGGCGGCGCGACCACTTTCATGCAGGACCTCCAGCACGCCGACTGCATCGTCATCCAGGGGTCCAACTTCGCCGAGGCGCACCCCGTGGGCTTCCAGTGGGTGATGGAGGCCAAGGCGCGCGGCGCCCGCATCATCCACGTCGATCCGCGCTACACCCGCACCAGCGCCCTCGCCGACCTGCACGTACCGATCAGAGCCGGCAGCGACATCGCCTTCCTCGGCGGGATCATCAACCATGTCCTCGCCGAGGAGAAGGACTTCCGGGAGTACGTCCTCGCCTATACCAACGCCGCCACGCTCGTCGGCGAGGACTTCCGCGACACCGAGGACCTCGACGGCGTCTTCTCCGGCCTCGACGAGGACGAGTACCACTACGACCAGAAGAGCTGGCAGTACGAGGGCGTCGCCGTGCAGGCGCCCGCCGGTGACGTCGACGAACAGTACGAGCAGCGCGTACGCGAGACCGGCGAGCCGGAGACGCACGGTTCCGGAGGAGCTCCGACGGGGGGCATGCCGCCCCGGGACGAGACCTTGACCCACCCGCGGTGCGTGTACCAGATCCTCAAGCGGCACTACGCGCGCTACACCCCGCAGATGGTCGAGGAGACCTGCGGAGTACCCCGCGAGACGTTCCTGCGGGTGTGTGACGCCCTGACCGCGAACTCGGGCCGCGAGCGGACCAGCGCCTTCGCCTACGCGGTCGGCTGGACCCAGCACTCGGTCGGCTCGCAGTACATCCGGGCCGCCTGCGTCCTGCAACTGCTCCTGGGCAACATCGGCCGGCCCGGAGGCGGCATCCAGGCACTGCGCGGGCACGCCTCCATCCAGGGCTCGAGCGACATCCCCACCCTGTTCAACCTGCTGCCCGGCTACCTGCCGATGCCGAACGCCCACGCGCACGAGACCTTCGACGCGTTCATCGAGGCCAGCCGCACCGACAAGGGCTTCTGGGCGAACATGCGCGCCTACTTCGTGAGCCTGCTGAAGTCCTACTACGGCGACGCGGCCACCGCCGAGAACGATTTCTGCTTCGACCGTCTGCCACGCCTGACGGGCTCGCACTCCACGTACGAGACGGTCATGGCGCAACTGGACGGCGTCTGCAAGGGCTATTTCCTGATGGGAGAGAACCCCGCGGTCGGCTCCGCCAACACCCGGTTGCAGCGTCTTGGCATGGCGAACCTGGAATGGCTCGTCGTACGCGACTTCTCGCTGATCGAGTCCGCCACCTGGTGGCAGGACGGCCCCGAGATCGAGACGGGCGAGATGCGCACCGAGGACATCGGCACCGAGGTGTTCTTCTTTCCCGCCGCCGCGCACACGGAGAAGTCCGGTTCGTTCACCAATACCAACCGCTGGGTGCAGTGGCACCACGCGGCCGTCGAGCCCCGCGGGGACGCGCGCAGCGACCTGTGGTTCACGTACCACCTGGGGCGGCGCATCAAGGCGAAACTGGCCGGGTCCAGCGACCCGATGGACCAGCCCGTGCACGACCTGACCTGGGACTATCCGGTGGAAGGCCCGCTGAAGGAGCCGGTGGCCGCCACGGTGCTCGCCGAGATCAACGGCCACGGCGCCGACGGCGCCCCGCTGTCGGCGTACACGGAGCTGAAGGACGACGGTTCGACACGGTGCGGCTGCTGGATCTACTGCGGGGTGTACGCGGACGGCATCAACCAAGCCGCCCGCCGCAAGCCCGGCACCGAGCAGGACTGGGTCGCCGCCGAGTGGGCCTGGGCGTGGCCCGCCAACCGCCGCATCCTCTACAACCGGGCATCGGCTGCCCCCGACGGCACACCGTGGAGCGACCGCAAGGCCTACGTCTGGTGGGACGAGGCCGACGGCAAGTGGAAGGGGCACGATGTCCCGGACTTCGTGCCGGACCGAGCCCCGGATCACGTACCGCCGAAGGGCGCGACCGGGCCCGACGCGCTGCGCGGCGACGACCCCTTCATCATGCAGGCCGACGGCAAGGGGTGGCTGTACGCGCCGGCGGGTCTGGAGGACGGCCCGCTGCCCACCCATTACGAGCCCCAGGACTCGCCGTTCCCCAACGCGCTGTACCCCTCCACCCCGCGCTCTCCGGTCCGCCAGGTGCTGCCGCGGGAGGGCAACCGCTACCACCCGAGCGCGGACGAGCCCGGCAGCGACGTCTTTCCGTACATCGTCACCACCCACCGAGCACTTCACGGCCGGCGGCATGAGCCGCTGGTCGCCCTACCTCTCCGAACTCCAGCCGGAGTTCTTCTGCGAGGTCTCGCCGCAGCTCGCCGCGGAGCGCGGACTCGAACACGCCGGGTGGGCCACCGTCATCACGGCGCGCAACGCGATCGAGGCCAGGGTCATGGTCACCACGCGGATCAAGCCCCTCACCGTGCACGGGCGCACGGTCCACCAGATCGGCCTGCCCTTCCACTGGGGCCCGAACGGCGTGGCGACCGGGGACGCGGCCAACGAACTGGTGGCCATCGCGCTGGACCCCAACGCCCACATCCAGGAGGACAAGGCACTCACGGCGGACATCAGGCCCGGGCGTCGCCCCCGCGGACCTGACCTGCCCGAGCTGGTCGCCGAGTACCGCAGGCGGGCAGGCATCACCGCGACCACGGGTACGGAGGCCAGGAAATGATGGAGCGCAACCTGCTGAGCGGTGTCGAACCCGACCCGGCGCGCGATGCCGGCCACCCGGAGCCGCCCCCGCGGGTCGGCTTCTTCACCGACACCTCCGTGTGCATCGGCTGCAAGGCCTGTGAGGTCGCGTGCAAGGAGTGGAACGCGCTCCCGGAGGACGGGCTCTCGCTGACCGGGATGAGCTACGACAACACCCAGGGCCTGGGCGCGTCCACCTGGCGCCACGTGGCCTTCATCGAACAGACGGCGCCCGCTCCCGAGGAGTCCGTGCCCGAGCCGCAGGGACGTACGCGGCTGCCCCTCGCGGACGGCACGCCATCGGCCGCGCCGCAAGACATCGGCGAGACCCGCTGGCTGATGTCGTCCGACGTGTGCAAACACTGCACGCACGCGGCGTGTCTGGACGTCTGCCCGACCGGCTCGCTCTTCCGCACGGAATTCGGAACGGTCGTCGTCCAGGACGACATCTGCAACGGCTGCGGCTACTGCGTGCCCGCCTGCCCCTACGGCGTCATCGAACAACGCCCCTCGGACGGCCGGGCGTTCAAGTGCACCATGTGTTACGACCGTCTCGGCGCCGGACAGGAGCCCGCCTGCGCCAAGGCATGCCCCACCGAGTCCATTCAGTTCGGGCCCCTTGACGAGCTGCGGGAGCGGGCCGCGCTGCGTGTCGACCAACTGCGCGAGGCGGGCGTGGACGGCGCCCACCTGTACGGGGACGACCCGGACGACGGAGTCGGCGGCGACGGCGCCTTCTTCCTGCTCCTCGACAGGCCCGAGGTGTACGGGCTGCCCCCTGACCCCGTGGTGACCACTCGCGACCTCCCCGCCATGTGGAAGCACGCGGGCGCGGCCGCCGCCTCCCTGCTCGGCGGCTTCGCCCTGTCCTTCGCCTTGCCCGCCCTCGCCCGTAGGAGGGGGAAGCGATGAGCGGCCGCCGGGGACGTCGGGGCGAACAACTCATGGTGCCGCAGGCCGAGTTCGCCTCGTACTACGGAAGGCCGGTCATCAAGGCGCCGTCCTGGTCCGCCCGGGACATCGCCGGGTACTTCTTCCTGGGCGGCCTGGCGGGCGGCGGCTCGGTGCTGGCGGCCGGGGCGCAGCTGACGGGGCGTGGTGGCACGGCCACCGCCATGAAGGTGTCATCGCTGGGGGCCGTGTCGCTGGCCGCAGCCGCCCTCATCCATGATCTCGGTGTGCCGAGCCGCTTCCCGAACATGCTGCGGGTGCTCAAGCCGACCTCGCCGATGAGCGTGGGGTCGTGGCTCCTTGCCGCCTACGGGCCCGCTGCCGGAGCGGCGGCTGCCTGCGCGACCACCGGACGCCTGCCCAGGATCGGCGCGGTCGCGACGGGCACGGCCGCCGTGCTCGGCCCGGCCGTCGCGTCCTACACCGCCGTGCTGGCCGCCGACACCGCCGTGCCCGCCTGGCACGGGGCGCACCGCGAACTGCCCTACGTCTTCACCGCGTCCGCCACGGCTGCCGCATCGGGCATGGCCCTCGTGACCGGCCCGCTGGGCGAGTCCGCTCCGGCCCGCTGTGCCGCTGTCCTGGCGGCCACGGCCGAGGCGGCGACGGTCAGGGCGGCCGAGGAGCGCCTTGGAATGGTCGCCGAGACCTACCGGCAGGGCCGTGCGGGGCAGTTGATGCGCTGCGCCCGATGGCTCACCGCGGCAGGTGCCGTGGGGGCGGTGGCGCTGGGAAGTCGCAGCCGTGCGGGAGCCGTCGCCAGCGGGGTGGCTCTGCTGGCCGGTTCCGCCTGCACGCGCTTCGGGATCTTCGCGGCAGGTGTCGCTTCGGCGCAGGACCCGAAGTACACGGTGGTCCCGCAGCGGCAGAGCAGGGGCGCCGCCCGCCGAGCGGGCGGCGCCGTGAGTACGTCACCCGAGGGCTTCGCCCGAGAGGAGTGAGTCGTCGGCGGGGCGGGCGCCGGGCAGTTGATGGCTGGCAGCCACGAGGGCGGCGTCGATGTCGCTGGTGCCGGTGGCCAGGCACAGGCTGTAGGCGACGTCTTCGTACTCCTGACGACTCTCGGCGCTTCCCTGGTCGGCGCGGAGCACGGCCAGGGCCTTGTAGCGCTCCACCAGGTCTTCCAGGACCACGGGGTGTGCCAGCAGCATGAGCATCCTCTCTCGGGTGCGGGGCGTCCATCGCTTTCGCCCGTGTGCCCGTGGGGGAGTAGAACAATCTGAGGCCAGGTGAGGCGAGGATCACTCCGGACCGGTCTCTGCCGACGCCCCGGTGTGAGCCGCGGCCGCCTCACCCAGAGCGTGCAGTCCGGCCGCCACCAGGGGGTGTGCGGCGCTGCCGCGCCGCACGGCGGTCAGGAACCGCCGCGCGGGAACGGACGCGCCCAGCAGCGGGACCCGGGTGACCGCGTGGCGGGGGAGCGGCACGATCCTCGGCATGAGACAGACGCCGAATCCGTCGGCGACGAGCGAGGAGACGGCGTACCACTCCTTCACCTGATGGGTGACGCGGGGAGTGAAACCGGCCGCCGTGCACGCCGCCGTCACCAGCGGATAGGTGTCGTTGTTCGCCTTCTTCACGATCCACGACTCTTCGGCGGCTTCCGCGAGTTCGACTCCTCCGGGCCGGGCGAGCCGATGCCCTTGAGGAACCAGCAGGTCCTGGCGGTCGGTCAGCAGCGGGGTCTGCTCGAACCGGGTGTCCGTGACGGGCGGCGCGTCGGGGCCCGGCAGCACGAGGGCCACGTCGGTCTCGTCGGCGAGCAGCATCCGGTAGCACTCGGCGCTCTCCTCCTCGACGATGAGCGATTCCACCAGCGGGTGCGTCCGCCGCAGCCGGGCGGCGGCCGGAGCGCCGAGCGCGGCCAGCGCCGAGGACACCCCGCACATCCGCAGCGTGCCCTGGGTGCCCGCACCCAGCTGGGCCAATTCCGCCTGAGCCACCTCCCATTGCGCCCGCAGCGCGTCGGCGTGCCGGAGCACGATGCGCGCGGCCGGTGTCAGGCGTACGCGACGACCCTCGGGGCGCAGCAGTTCCACCCCCAGGTCGCGGGCCAGCAACCGCATTTGCTGGGAGACAGCCGAGGGAGTCAGGTGCAGGGCCCCCGCGGTCGCGGTGACGGTGCCGTGCTCGGCGAGCGCCTGGAGGACGTGAAGCCGATGGTCGATCATGCAGGCAAGCCTAAACAATTATGTGCGCATTCCTTTGCTGGACGTGCACGTTCGTTCTGCAGAGGCTGGGTGCATGAGGGATTTTCCGGCTCCCGCGATGATGCTCGGCAGCGTGCTGAGCCTCCAGTTCGGGCAGGCGCTGGGCAAGCAACTCGCCGACGCCGTCGGCGCGCCCGGGGCCGTGGCCATGCGTCTGGGCCTGGCCGCAGTGGCCTTGCTGCTCCTCCACCGGCCCTCGCTGCCACGCGGCCGTACGGATGTGGCCCTGGTCCTCGGCCTCGGGACGGCGATCGCCGGGATGAACCTGATCTACCCCGCGCTGCTCCTGCTGCCCCTGGGCCTGGCCAGTGCCCTCCAGCTCCTCGGCCCGATCACCCTGGCCGTGCTGACCTCGCGCCGATGGCGCGACGCGGGCTGCGCCGTCCTCGCCGGATGCGGGGTGTGCCTCTTCCACGTCCCCCACGGCGCGGGCTTTCGGCTCGGCGGCGTGCTTCTCGCTCTGGCCGCCGGGGCCTCGATGGCCGCCTACCTTCTCCTGAGCCAGAAGGCGGGCGCCCGCAGCGCGGGAGGCGGTCCGCTGGCCCTGGCGGTGACGTGGGCGGCGGTGCTGACTCTCCCGCTGGGCGTGGCGGACCAGGGCGCCGAACTGCTCGCCCCGCGGATACTGCTCCTCGGGGCCGCGGTGGCCGTGCTGTCGGCCGTCATCCCGTACTCCCTGGAGCTGGCGGCCCTGCGGCGGTTGCCGGTCCGCACGGTGAGCGTCCTGACCAGCCTGGAGCCGGCGAGCGCGGGCCTGGCGGGGCTACTGGTCCTGGGCGAGGACCTGGGCGTCGTGCAGTGGCTGGCGCTGGGATGCGTGGGAGCGGCGAGCGCCGGGGTGGTGGCCCCACAGGCGGCGCCCGGAGGGGTGCGGCGTGGACGGGTTCGGCGTGGACGCAAGGCAAAGGCCTCGGGGCACCCTTAGCGCCCCGAGGCCCACAGTTGGCGTCCTGTCAGCAAAAAAGTGTTCGGAGGGAGAACGCGCCGGTCGGCGGTGGCCCTCAGGCCAGCATCCCCCTGCGGAGCTTGTTGAGGGTGCCCGTGAGGAGACGGGAGACGTGCATCTGGGAGACGCCGAGTTCGCTGCCGATCTGCGACTGGGTCATCTCCTGGCCGAAGCGCAGTTCGAGGATGCGGCGCTCCCGCTCGTCGAGTTCGTCCAGGAGCGGTGCCAGGGTATGGAGGTTCTCCACCGCTTCCATGGCCGGGTCCGGTTCTCCCATCACATCGGCCAGGGTGCGCGACGGCGTGGCCGCGCTCTCACCGCCGTCGGTGGGCGTCTCCAGGGAAGCGGCGGCGTAACCGTTCGACGCGACGAGGCCGTCGATGACCTCTTCCTCGGTGAGGGACAGGTATTCGGCGAGCTCCTTGACCGTCGGGTCGTGGTCAAGATGGGCGGAGAGCTCCTCCTTGGCCTTGGCGAGCTCCACCCGCAACTCCTGGAGCCTGCGCGGCACATGCACGGCCCACGTGGTGTCCCGGAAGAACCGCTTGATCTCACCGAGGATGTAAGGCACGGCAAAGGTGGCGAACTCGACCTCACGGCTGAGGTCGAACCGGTCGATCGCCTTGATGAGGCCGATGGTGCCGACCTGGATGATCTCTTCCATGTCGCCGTTGCCGCGATTGCGGAACCGGCGGGCCGCGAAGTGCACGAGCGTCAGGTTCATCTCGATAAGGGTGTTGCGTGCATATGCGTACTCGTGCGTGCCCTCTTCCAGGGTCTGCAGCCGGTCGAAGAACAGCTTCGACAGCGCTCGGGCGTCCTTCGGGGCAATCTTGTCCGTGTCCTCGATCCATGGCAGCGGACCCTCGAAAGCCGGCGCCGCGACAGACTCGGGCGCATCGGTCGCGGCGGTCTGTTCAGAGATCAGTGACATGTCTCTACCTCCCCTGGTCTACGAAGCTTCCTCGTAGCCCCTGCCCCGACTCAATCGAGGCATGTGCGTTGACCCAATTTTTCTTGCTGTGGGGAAATAGTTGTCTCCATGCATCGTACGATGTGAGAGCTTGCCCGGCTTCGGCCGGGCATCGGCCCAAACCTTCAGGCTCAGCCACCGAGTGGCTAAAGAGAAGCAGGATCACGTGGACAGATTCGCTGCCGTCGAGCGGGCACTGCGCAACGCGGCACCCGATTTGCTGCTCGATGTCGTGACGGGGGCGTTGCGGGAGGAGTACGGGGTCGAGAGGGTGGAACTGCGGCTCGCCGACTATGGCTTGACCGCCCTCCAGATGGTGGAGGAGGTGCCGTTCACCACGGAGGCGGTGTTCATCCATGACAGCCCGCAGGGCAGAGCCTTCGGCGCCCAGGAGCCCCGCGTCGAGTCGCGGAGCGCGGATGGCACGGCGACCGTCCATCTGCCGGTGACCGTCCGGGGAGACCGGATGGGCGTACTCTCCGTCACCATTCCCGCAGCGCGCTTCGAACTGGCGCACATGCCGGAGATGCAGCGCGTCTGTGAGGCGCTGGGCCACGAGATCCTCGTCGCCGAACGCGACACCGATCTGTACGTTCTCGCGCGCAGGGCCGTCCGTCTCACTCTCGCCGCCGAGATGCAGTGGCAGTTGCTGCCGGGCCGTTCGGTGTCGCGTCCGGAGTTCCAACTGGGCGCCCAACTGGAGCCCGCGTACGCGATCTACGGCGACAACTTCGACTGGTCGGTCTCGTCCAGTCACCTCACGCTCACCGTGACCAACGGAATGGGCGAGGGGATGGAGGCGGCGCTGCTCACCAACCTCGTGGTGAACGCCCTGCGCAACGCCCGCCGCGCGGGACTCGACCTTGCCGGCCAGGCGAGCCTCGCCGACCAGGCCGTGTACGCGCAGTACCGCGGCGAACTGCACGCCTCCGTCCTGCTGCTGCGCTTCGATCTCGCCACCGGTGAGGTGGAGGCCGTCGACGCCGGATCGCCTCGCATGTGGAGGTACCGAGGACGCACGGTCGAATCCGTCGACTTCGACGCGCAGTTGCCCCTGGGAATGTTCGAGGAGACGGTCTACGTCGCCGAGCGCCTGCGGCTGGAACCGGGCGACCGCATCCTGGTCAGCAGCGACGGGGTCTACGAGAGCGTCTCGAAGGCGGGGGAGCGGTACGGGGAGCGGGCGCTCGCGCGGTCCTTGTCGGCGCATCGCCTGCTGCCGGCGGCACAGGTTCCGCAGGCGGTGCTGCGTGATCTGGGGGAGTACCGGGGTGCGCTGCCTCTGGAGGACGACGCCCTCGTGGTCTGCCTCGACTGGTTCGGGCGGTAGCGAGGGAAGCGGCCGGCCTGCGCGCTCAGCGGTGTGGTCTAACCGACCGAGCGCCAGGTTCTGGCACCGTCGTTGTCCTGCCCGGACGCGGTCGCCACGTCGCGAAAGCCCTGCAGCCCTTCGAGCAGGGCGCGACGCGCTTTGGGCGGCATCGCGTCGATGGTGGCCATCAGTATGCTTTCGCGCCGCTTTCGCAGGTCGGCGAGGTAGGCCCGGCCGTGGCTGGTCAGCCGTAGCTCCAGCTCCCTCCGGCTGACCGGGCTGGGCGTACGTTCGATCAGTCCCGTGGCCTGTAGCCGGTCGCACAGGCGGCTCACCGACGGGGGCGCCGACCCCAGGGCCTCGGAGAGCATCCTCAGGTTGATGCCCTCCTCACGGTCCAGTGCGTACAGCACGCGCAACTGGGACGGGGAGACGGGGCCGGTCGGAACGGCCTCACGTCCCTGTTCCCACATGACCTCGAGCAGTTCGATGAACTCGGAACCCGCATGAGCCGCATCCCGGGACCTGTGACTGGGTTCGGGACTCAGACCCATATCGATGACACTCCGATCGGCGTTGTCTCACTTGTACATCTTGCCACCGGGACACGGTCCACACCCCGGAACCGGATAGGCGTACAAGGACACGCAGGTCGCGGAGGGTCTCTCTGGCGTTGGAGCACCGGATCGCAGCTCGGCGCGGGCGGTTGTGCGACGAAGCATAGTGGAAACCGGCCTGAGCTCGGGCTGGGGCCGGGTTCCCGGCCGTCCTCTGGGCGTCGACGCTCCAAGACACCGCCCGCACGTGATCGCGCCCGCACACGTGACACCGCTCAGATGACGCGGAAGAGGTCGGCGGCGGCGTGGACGTCGGTGAGGTCCTCGATGGAGCGGAGGTTGTCGCACAGGGCATCGAGGACCGAGCCGGCTTCGGCGGCGGGCGGGGCGCCTATGGCCACCCCGAAGACGCGGAACCCCAGCCGGTGCTTGGCGCCGTTCCAGCCGCGCATCCACTCCTCGGTGACGCCGCACTCGTCGTCCGTGAGCATCACGATGTCGCCGCGCGAACGGGCGGCGTCGTCGAATTCCTCCTCCAGTAGTTCGAGGGCCGCCGACAGCGGCCTCTGGTAGCTGGTGCCGCCGCCGAGGAAGGTCTCCGCGAAGTCGAGCACCCGGGCGATGTCGGCGCCCTCCTCGGCCGGGAAGCGGAAGACCTGGAGCTTGTCGGCGGCGGCGAACAGGATGCCGACGAAGTCACGCTTGGCATGGCGTGCCTGGTCGAGCAGCGCCAGGGCGCACCCCTTGGCCCACGCCTCCCGGGTGACTCCGCCGGGTCCCTCCACGTACATGGAGTGCGAGGTGTCCACGCACGCGATGACGGCGCCCTTGCCGGTGTCCTGCTCTCCCTGGCTGTCGTAGAGCATCAGTTCCCCGGCGGCATAGCGCGCGGCGAACACGGCACGCAGCCCCGGCAGGCCCAGGTTGGCCAGCTCGGAGGGGATCACACGGGAGAGGTCGTCGCCGAGCGTGACGCCGACCAGCTCACCGGTGGCGTTCTCCACCTTGCGGGCGCGCTCGCCGTCGGCCATCTGCCGGAAGCGGCCGATCAGGTCGGCCCACTGTGCGAGGCGGCTGGTGCCGAGCCGCTCGGCGAGCCGGGCCCGTTGCTCGAACGGCAGCCGCTCCAGCTCGCCGGAGCCGACACCCCAGGCCCGCATCAGCGCGGCCTCGTCCCGCACGGCCCGGGCAGCCGTGGCCGCCGCGCCCCGCGTGGTGCCACGGATACCGGGAGCCGCCGCCCCGAGAGCCTGCTCGGCGTGCCGGGAGGCCTGGCGCGCAGCCGCCTCGGCGGACTCGGCGGCCTCGATCGCCCGCTGCAGGGTGTCCGCGGCCGGGCCGGGCACGGTGCCGTCCTCGTCGGCTCCGTCGGCGGCCTGCCGGAGGGCCTCGGCCACGGCGGAGGCCGCGTCCTCGGTCTCCTGCTCGGCCTTGTCCGCGCGCTCGGCCTGTTCCTGGGCCTCGCGGGAGTGATCGAGGAGTCGGCGCAGTGCCGGGGCCTGGGCGAGTACGGCCATGGCGGCGGCGTAGGGATCTCCGGTCGTCTCCCGGTGCAGCTCGGTGAAGTCCACGGACTCCATGAGCGAGGCGATGACCTGGTGGTTGACCAGCCGGGACGGGGCCATCCGCGTGCGCTCGCGAAGATGCGGACCGGTCTTGTACGCCGCCAGGAACACGTCGGTCAGGAGGTCTGTGGCGTGATCGTGCCGCTCGTTCAGCTCCTCGGCGAGCTCGCGCAGCCCGGCGGACTGCGCGAAGGTGTCGCGCCACGCGATGTGCTCGAACCGGTCCGCGACCACGGCCGCGGTGTGCCGCTCGGGAGCGGCGGTCGACAGAGCGAGCCACCGCCCCGCCAGGCCCGCCAGCTCGTCGAGCCCGCTCGGTGTGCCCTTCATGCGTCCGTACCCCCGGTTGTCAGAACTGGGCCTGCACCATGCTCGCGTCCACGCCGAGTGCCTCGGTGAGAACGCGGGCGCGGACGGCGCGCTGACGGCCGGCGACGCGGTCGATGGTGGCGGTGGAGCGGCCCGCGCCCGCCGCCTGTGCGCGCAGCGCCTCCAGTCGCTTGCCCGCCATGGCGAGCTTGTTGTGGGCCTTCTTGATGACCCAGTCGCTCAGGGCCTCACGGGACTGCCCGGCCATGGCGTCGAGCTGGGTCTCTATCTCCTCGATGGCGTCGGCCAGGTCGAGCGCCTCCTTGGCGTCGGGGCTGACCAGTTGCAGCACCTCGCGCTCGACGGTCGGACGCTGGGCGGGGGAGTCCCACAGCACATGGGTCAGGATCGACAGGTCGCTCTCGGCCACCGCGGGGCGGTCGTCGAGATAGGCGGACGCCTGGAGCAGGCCCACCGCTTGGCGCCAGCGGCGGTCGGAGGCGATGAGTTCCTTGCGGCGCAGGGCGGCCCGCAGTGTGCACACCGCGTCCACGATCGCGTCGGGCACGTCCACGGACGGGACGGCTTCGGTCACGGCGTGCTGCAACGCGGACAGTTCGACCGAGGTCCGTGCCGGTGCCGCCGGGCGGCCG
Source organism: Streptomyces sp. NPDC050147 (assembly GCF_040660195.1). Classification (NCBI taxonomy): domain Bacteria; kingdom Bacillati; phylum Actinomycetota; class Actinomycetes; order Kitasatosporales; family Streptomycetaceae; genus Streptomyces; species Streptomyces sp. NPDC050147. Next base: position 91,655 of record NZ_JBFALJ010000007.1, read on the forward strand.
ACGGCGGAGCGGACCAGCGCGGCGAAGTTCGATGGGTCCGCGAGGTATCCGACCTCGATCCGCACGAGGAGCCGGTCGTAGATCGCGGCGGAGTCCTCTCCGGTGGGCAGTTCGTTGCTCGCCGTGATGGCTCCGATCAGCGGGCAGCGGATCGGTTCGCCGCCGCTCTCCGGGTGGTAGATCCGCTCGTTGAGGAAGCCCAGCGTCTCGTTCAGGGCCGCGGTGGAGCACTTGAAGATCTCGTCGATGAACGCGACGTGCGCGGTCGTGGCGCGGCCCTCGTAGACCTGGCGGTACTCGCCCCGGGCCAGGGCGGCGACGTCCACCGGACCGAACATCCGAGTGGGCGCGGTGAACTTCGACAGGAGGATCTCCCAGTACGACGCGCCGTCGACCCTGCCGGTGAGTTCACGGGCCATCTCGGACTTCGCCGTGCCGGGCGGGCCGAGCACCAGGGAGTGCTGTCCGGCGAGCAGCGTCACCACCAGCGTGCGCACCACGTCGGCCCGCTCGTAGAAACGGTCCGACAGCTCGTCACTGATCGCCCGCAGCCTCTTGGCCGTGTCCTGTGCGTCGGGTGGTGAACCCACATTGAGCTCCTCGTCTGTACGGCGCCGGGCTCGTTCCGCGGTACGGCCCTTCGTCCGAGCAAGATAGCCGTGTACATCTCTCCCAGCGGGAACCCGGTGGCGCGGAACATGCGTCCGGCCGACTCCGGGAGGCGTGAGGTGCGGCGCGCCGTTACGTTGAGCCTGGCCGGTCATGATCGGAAGGAGCACCCATGGGCGACCCCGCGATGAACCCGGCCTCACCCGCCGAACCACCCACTGACGCCGAACTGCGGGCGCTGGAACGGTACTGGAGGGCGGCGAACTACCTCTCGGTGGGGCAGATCTACCTGATGGACAACGCCCTGCTGCGGCGCCCCTTGGCGGTCGAGGACATCAAGCCGCGTCTCCTCGGCCACTTCGGCACCTCGCCCGGACTCAACCTCGTGCACGTTCACCTCAACCGGGTCATCAAGGCGCGGAACCTGGACACCGTCTGCATCTGGGGCCCCGGCCACGGGGGGCCCGCCGTGCTGGCCAACTCATGGCTGGACGGCACGTACACCGAGACGTACCCCGACGTCACCCGCGACGAGGAGGGGATGACCCGGCTCTTCCGCCAGTTCTCGTTCCCCGGCGGAGTGCCGAGCCATGTCGCCCCCGAGACGCCCGGCTCCATCCACGAGGGCGGCGAGCTCGGCTACTCCCTCTCGCACGCCTACGGAGCCGCGTTCGACAACCCCGACCTGCTGTCGGTGTGCGTCATCGGCGACGGGGAGTCCGAGACCGGACCGCTGGCCGCCTCCTGGCACTCCAACACCTTCCTGGACCCCGTGCACGACGGCGCGGTGCTTCCCATCCTGCACCTGAACGGCTACAAGATCGCCAACCCGACGATCCCGGCCCGGCTGCCCGCTGACCAGCTCGACGACCTGATGCGCGGATACGGCTACGAACCCGTGTACGTCACCGGCGACGACCCCATGACGGTCCACCGGGACCTCGCCGTCGCCCTCGACCGCTGCCTCGACCGCATCGCGGCGATCCAGCGCGAGGCCAGGGCCGACGGAGACGCCGAGCGCGCCAGGACCGTCCCCGCGGCCCGCTGGCCCATGATCGTGCTCCGCACCCCGAAGGGCTGGACCGGCCCCAAGACGGTGGACGGCAAACCGGTGGAGGGCACGTGGCGCGCACACCAGGTGCCGCTGTCCAACGTCAGGGAGAGCGCCGAGCACCGCCGCCAGCTGGAGGAATGGCTGCGCTCCTATCGCCCCGACGAACTGTTCGACGCGCAGGGACGCCCGGCGGCCGGGCTCGTCGACATCGCCCCGCGGGGCACACTGCGCCTGGGAGCCAATCCGCACGCCAACGGCGGGCTGCTTCTGCGCTCGCTGCCGCTGAAGCCGCTCGAGGAGTTCGCGGTCGACGTGGACAAGCCGGGCGCCACCCTGAACGAGCCGACGCGGGTGCTCGGCGGGTACCTCCGGCAGGTGATGGCCGACACCGCCGAGCGGCGCGACTTCCGGCTCGTCGGACCGGACGAGACGGCCTCCAACCGACTCGACGAGGTCTACGGGGCCTCCGGAAAGGCCTGGCAGGAAGAGATCCACGACGTGGACGAACACCTCACCCGACACGGCCGGGTGATGGAGATCCTCTCGGAGCACACGTGCCAAGGGTGGCTGGAGGGTTACCTGCTGACGGGGCGTCACGGCCTGTTCTCCTGCTACGAGGCGTTCGTGCACATCGTCGACTCGATGGTCAACCAGCACATCAAGTGGCTGCGCACCACCCGCCAGTTGCCCTGGCGTGCCCCGATCGCCTCGCTGAACTACCTGCTGACGTCCCACGTCTGGCGCCAGGACCACAACGGCTTCTCGCACCAGGACCCCGGCTTCATCGGGCACGTCCTCAACAAGAGCCCGGAGGCGGTACGGGTCTACCTGCCCCCGGACACCAACACGCTGCTGTCCACCGCCGAGCACTGTCTCGCCTCACGCGACTACGTGAACGTGATCGTGGCGGGCAAGCAGCCCGGCTTCGACTGGCTGAGCCTGGACGAGGCGCGGGCCCACTGCGCGCGGGGTGCCGGCGTGTGGACGTGGGCCGGCACGGAATCCCCCGAGCGTGAGCCGGATGTCGTGCTTGCCTGCGCCGGGGACGTGCCCACTCTGGAGGTGCTCGCTGCCGCGAGCCTGCTGCGCGGCCACCTTCCGGAGCTCGCGGTGCGCGTGGTCAACGTGGTGGACATCGCGCGGCTCATGCCGGAGGGCGAGCATCCGCACGGCATGCCGGACGCGGAGTTCGACGCGCTGTTCACCCGCGACAAGCCGGTGATCTTCGGCTTCCACGGCTACCCGTGGCTGGTGCACCGCCTTGCGTACCGACGCGCGGTCCACCCGCACCTGCATGTCCGCGGATACAAGGAACGTGGCACCACCACCACGCCCTTCGACATGGTCGTCGCCAACGACCTGGACCGCTTCCGCCTGGTGATGGACGTCATCGACCGGGTGCCCGGCCTCGGCGTCCGTGCGATCGAGGTACGCCAGCGGATGAAGGACGCGCGGCTGCGGCATCACGCCTACGTGCGTGCGCACGGCGTGGACCTGCCGGAGGTGCGGGACTGGTCCTGGCAGGACTGACTGAGTACGCCCGGCATGGCGAGCGAGACCGTCGAATATCGCGTGCCGCGGCGACGGGGAAGGTGCAGACTCACCGCATGGCGGACATGGGGGCGTTCCGGGATGCGGTCACCGACTGGGCGGCCGGCGGGCCCGGCGAGGCGGCGAGTGCATTGGTCGTGCCGGTCGGGGTGCGGACGGCGGTGCTGCTGGAAGGGCCGAGTGACCGCGAGGCCGTCGAGGCGCTGGCCGCGCGGCGGGGCCGTGACCTGGCGGCCGAGGGAGTGTGCGTCGTGTCGATGGGCGGGGCGATGAGCATCAGCCGCTACACCGAACTCCTCGGGCCGCCCGGTCTCGGCCTGCGGCTGGCGGGCCTGTGTGACGTGGGCGAGCAGCGCTTCTACGACCGCGGTCTCGAGCGGGCCCGGGCGCCGCGCCGGGACTTCTTCGTCTGTGTGTCGGACCTGGAGGACGAACTCATCCGCGCCCTGGGCACGGAAAGGGTCGAGGAGATCATCCGGGACGAGGGCGACCTGCGGGCCTGGCAGACCTTTCTGCATCAGCCGGCCCAGCAAGGCCGGCCCAGGCAGCAGCAGTTGAGGCGTTTCCTCGGCACGAAGAAGGGACGCAAGATCCGCTACGGACGTCTCCTCGTCGAGGCACTCGACCCCGAACTGGCACCAGCCCCGCTGGACGACCTCCTCGCGAGCTTGTGAGCAGGCTCAGAAGAGCAGGCTCAGAACGGCATGCGGCCTCGGGTGCGCCGACCGGCCGAGCCGCTGCGGCCCACGGCCTTGGAACTGCTGCGGAACGGCTTGCTGAGGAGTCGTCCCAGGGACCCGGGGGCCTTGCTGCCGGCGCGTGAGCCGGCTCCCAGGGTGCGTTGGGTTCCGCGTTCGGGGTGCCGGGAAAGGCGGGGCACGAAGAACGCGAGGACGGCCAGAACGATACAGACTGCGACTATGCCGACAATGATCACGAAAGGCTCCCTGCCTAGAGGCGTTCCTGCCGTATGCCCGGCCGGGCCAGTCGTATGCGCGGGTCCCGATCGCCCCGACGTCACGACCGGTACAGTCGGCTCGCCGCTCAGCCCGTGCCGGACCGGGCGCCGCGGCCCGATGACTCCCGTCGCGTACCGGCCAGGTGACACCATGACCAGCACGCAGGACCCGCTCGAGCTGACTCCGCGGACGCGCGCCGGGGCGGGCGCGCCGTCCGTCGAGGAGCGTGTCACGCGGATACGACGGCGCCTGGAGCGGCTGATAGGCATCGCGGCGACCGAGGGAAACGCGCTCACGCCCCTGCGCAACGGGGATGAGATCTTCGCGGCCATGCTCGCCGGAATCCGCCGTGCCGAGCACACCGTGGACATGATGACGTTCGTGTACTGGAAGGGTGACATCGCCCACCAGTTCGCCGAGGCGCTCGCGGAGCGGGCCCGCGCCGGTGTGCGGGTGCGGTTGCTCCTCGACGGGTTCGGCAGCCGGCTGATCGAGGGCGAGCAGCTCGACGCGATGGACCGGGCGGGGGTGCAGGTGGCGTGGTTCCGCAAGCCGCTGTATCTCTCCCCGCTCAAGCAGAACCACCGATGCCACCGCAAGGTTCTGGTCGTGGACGAGGAGACCGCGTTCACGGGCGGGGTGGGCATCGCGCAGGAGTGGTGCGGCGACGCGCGCAACGAACACGAGTGGCGCGACACCCATGTCGAGGTCCGCGGGCCCGCGGTGGACGGCATCGCGGCGGCGTTCGCACAGAACTGGGCGGAGAGCCACGACGAACTCTTCGACGGACGTGACCGGTTCATCGAGCAGCGCCCGCAGGGCGACGCCATCGTGCAGGTGGTGCGCGGCTCGGCCAGCCTCGGCTGGCAGGACATGCAGACCCTGATCCGGGTGATGCTGGAGTCGGCCGAGGACCGCTTCCGGCTGTCCACCGCGTACTTCTCCCCGGACGCGTACTTCATCGAGCTGCTGTGCGACACCGCGCGGCGCGGGGTCGAGGTGGAGATCCTGCTGCCGGGCCCGCACACCGACAAGAGGGTCAGCCACCTCGCTGGCCAGCACTACTACGAGGACCTCACCGCGTGCGGAGTGAAGATCCTCCAGTACCAGCCGACGATGATGCACGCCAAGATCATCACTGTCGACTCGGTCGCCTCGCTCATCGGCTCGACGAACTTCAACCGCCGCTCCCTCGATCACGACGAGGAAGTCATGCTCGCGGTCCTGGACCCGGAGTTCACCGCGAGCCTGGACGAGCACTTCGACGACGACGTGACGGTCAGCGAACTGATCCGGCCCGGCCGCTGGAAGAGACGCTCAGCACTGCAACGCGCCCGCGAACTGTCCGTACGGCCGATCCGCCGCTTCCTGTGACGAGCCCGGCCGGGGACGCCGGGCTCGCCTCTCGCCGAACCGACTCATCCGGTGATGGAGCCGGTGTATTCCGGGAAGTCCAGGTCGGCTGCCTCGCTGCTGCGCTGGACCGTGACAATGATTTTCTTGCCGTACTTCGTCTCCAGCACGTTGTCGTTGGTCTTTGTCACGGACACCCCTGGGGCCAGGCGCCCTTCGAGCGGTTCGGCTCCCTTCTCGAACGCGGTCTGTGCCGCTTCGCCGCCCTTCGTGGCGCCCTCGACGATGAGGGACAGATCGTCGAGGGCGACAGCGGACTTGCCGGAGTTCGTCAGCTTCAGTCGCACCCGGAAGTCGGTGTTGCCGGGCTCGGCGGACTCCATCAACTCGGCGTCGTGCTCCGTGAACACCTTCGCCCCGGTGACGGACACCTTCAGACCGTCGGGCCACGTGTAGGACTCGCCGAACTTCAGGCCCGCCGACTTCTCCTCGGCTCCGTCGGCGCCGGTGTCGGCGCCCTCGTCGGAGCAGTGCTTCGTCCAGTCGGCCTGACTGATGTCCTCATCGGCGCAGTCGACCTTCTTTGCGGCCGAGCCCTTCGAGCCGTTGGCCGACTTCCCGTCGGCGCTGTCACCGGCGTCGCCGCCATCGCTGCCGCCGCAGGCGGTCAGCGCGGCCAGAAGTATGGCGGCCACAGCCGCAGTAGCGCGAACGCGCATATGTCCCCCAAGGTTGACCAGGCGGAACACGGTAGATCGTTTGCGCTTGAATCGTGCAGGAAGTGATCAGCTCGTGATGCGTGCCGCCGTCGCCTCGATGAGGCAGAACGGCTCCGCCCCCGTCAGCGGGGTCACCTCGACGAGGGCCAGATCCGCCCTGCGGCACAGGTCCTCGAAGTCGGGACGCGTGCGTTCCCTGCCGCCCACGTTCACCATCATGTTGAGGTCGGTGAGGTACGTGAGTCCGTCGGTCCCGGTGTCGACGACCTCGGGCAGCACCGGCTCCACGATCAGTACGCGCCCCCCGGGCGGCAGCACCGCGCGGCAGTGGCGCAGGATCGCGACCGCCTGCTCGTCCGACCAGTCGTGCAGGATGCTCTTCATCAGGTAGACGTCGGCGCCCTCGGGAACCGAGCGGAAGAAGTCTCCGGCCACCAAGGAGCATCGCTGCGTCAGCCCTTGGCGTTCCAGCGTCGCCGGAGCCTGGGCCAGGCCCTCCTCCGTGTCGTAGACGACGCCAGTCAGAGCCGGGTGCTCGCGGAGCACCGCGCTCAGCAAGGTGCCGTCTCCGCCGCCGACATCGGTCACGGTGGTGAAGCGGCCGAAGTCGTAGGCGCGCGGCAGGACGGCGGCGGTTGCCCTGACGGCCTGGCTCATGGCGGCGTTGAACTCCGCGGACAGATCGGGGAATTCCTTGAGATGGCTGAAGAAGTCCTTCCCGAAGATCGCGTCGAACGCGACGTCACCGGTCCGGACACTGTCGTCCAGGTGCTCCCACGCACGCAGCATCGTCGGCTCGGTGAACATCCGTACGAGCGAGGTGAGCGAGCCCGGCCGCCCGGGGTCCAGCGTGGCGCCCGCGGGGGTCACCGAGAAGGAGCCCGCCGCGTGTTCGCGCAGCAGACCGAGGCCGGCCAGGGCGCGCAACAGCCTGTTCATGGGCTGGGGGCGCGCTCCGGCATCGGCGGCCACTTCGGCCGCCGACCGCTCCTTGTCGCCGATCAGCTCCACCACCCGCAACCGGACGGCCGCGCGAACGGTCTGCGCGGCCAGGCTTCCGAACACGAGCTGTGCGACCAGAACACGGACGTCCTCGGTGTCGCTCGTCGTGGTGTCGTCGTACGCCATCGTTGCTTCCCTTCGGTCGATGCCACCTCGGCCCTGCGTCCTCGATCCTGCCGATGCCCGGGAGTGGCCGTCTTGGACGAATGTTCCCGTCGGCGCAGCCGGGCGCCGAGCCGTCCGGCGGGCGCATGTCCGGATGTGACAGAGAACCGTCATTGCGGCCACCGGCCCGGGTGGTGAGGATGGGCTCATGCCCACTCCGCACCGTGTCGTCATCGCGGTCTTCCCCGACGTCGACCTCCTCGACGTCACCGGCCCGGCCGAGGTCTTCGCGCTGGCCGACCGGGAGACCGCGGGCCGAGCCGGCTACCAGGTCCGCCTGGCCGGGCCGGTCGCCGGTGAGGTCCGTACGTCGGCGGGTGTGCGGCTGATGGCGGACCTCGGCTTCGACGAGGTCCGCGGGCAGGTGGACACCCTGCTGGTGCCCGGCGCGGTCGACATGACCGACAAAGGCCCGATCGCCCGCATCGACGCGGACGTCGTGGAGTGGGTGAAGGCGACCGCTCCGCAGGCCCGCCGGGTGGCTTCGGTGTGCGTGGGCGCGCACGTGCTGGCCGCGGCGGGGCTCCTCGACGGGAAGACGGCGACCACCCACTGGTCGACCGCCGCCCAGCTCGCCGCCGAGCACCCGGCCGTCGACGTCGACCCGGACCCCATCTTCGTGCGCACCGACCGGGGCCGGTTGTGGACCGGGGCCGGGATCAGCGCCTGCCTGGATCTCGCCCTGGCGCTCGTGGCCGAGGACCAGGGCGAGGACGTGGCCCTGGCGGTGGCCCGGCAGCTGGTCATGTACCTCAAGCGCCAGGGCGGTCAGAGCCAGTTCTCCGTACCGCTCAGCCGCCCCGCTTCCGCCCGCCGTGACATCGACGAACTGCGGCTGTGGATCGCCGAGCACCTCGACGACGACCTGTCGGCGGCGGCACTGGCGGCCCGGATGTGTCTGAGCGAACGGCACTTCGCCCGGGTGTTCAAACAGGAGACGGGCACCAGTCCGGCCGACTACGTGGAAGCCGCGCGCGTGGAGGTGGCGCGCCGCCTCCTGGAGACCACCGACAGTCCGCTCGACCGGGTCGCGACCGCTGCCGGGCTCGGCTCCGTGGAGACGCTGCACCGGGCGTTCAACCGACAGCTCGCCACTACCCCGGCGGCCTATCGCCGCCGCTTCCGCGTCCAGACCGCCTGACCCCCCTCACCCACTCCTCGATCTTGCGGGCGAGCCCCGCGGTTTCGCCCTGCCACATGCCTCCGGACTCCCTGTCTCCAGGCTCCGTGCCTCAATGCCGCATGCCGTCATTCACCACGAAACACGAAAGGCGCCTCACCTCATGAGTACGCACACGAACCAGCCCTCCACGACCCTGCGCGACGTGATCGGCCTGGGCAACCAGCCGCCCCGGCTGAACGAATCCGCGCTGATCATGATCGATTTCCAGAACACCTACCGCACCGGCGTCATGGCCCTGCACGGCGCCGATGAGGCCCTCGCGGCAGGGGCCCGCCTCCTTGAGCGCGCCCGTGCCGCGGGCACCCCGGTCATCCACATCCTCAACGACGGCGGCGAAGGCACCCCGTACGACATCCGCGCCCACATCGGGGCCATCAGCGACGAGGTCGCCCCGGTGGAGGGCGAGGCGGTCGTGGTCAAGCAGTTCCCCAACTCCTTCCACGCCACCGAGCTGGAGAAGACGCTGACCGATCTGGGCATGGCCCCGGGCAGCGGCAAGGATCTGGTCCTGGCCGGCTTCATGACCCACATGTGCGTCAACTACACGGCCCAGGGCGCCTTCAACCTCGGCTACCGCCCCACCGTCGTCGCCGAAGCCACCGCCACACGCGCACTCACCGCCCCGGACGGCACCGTCCTGCCGGCCGCCGCGCTCCAGAGTGCGGCCCTGACCACCATCACCGACCTGTTCGGCACCGTCGTGCCCGACGTCGAGGCGCTCCCTGCCTGAGTGACTGGCCCGAGGGCGACCTGAGGGGCGCGGTTTGCCACACGTGGTCCGCATCGTGTCGTAAGACACGTCATGAGCACGCGTCGTCCTGGGTAGGGGCTGCGTGATCGCCTGGGCTCGAGCCCGGGAAGCAATACCGGAACCACGGAGGTATCCATGTCCTCGAAGCGACGTCGCAAGAAGAAGGCCCGCCGCAAGAACGGCGCGAACCACGGCAGCCGCCCCCAGTCCTGACGACGGGCGCGGTATTCGGGGGCGGCACCATCGGGTGCCGCCCCCGAAGCATGATCCGACCAGTCCAGTCCGGACGAGTCCAGTCCTGACCGAGCCGGGACCAGACCGGCCCTGACCGGTCAGGAATCGAGAAGCGCCGTCTCCCGAGCCGCGCCTAGCGTGCCTTCCATGGACGTCACCATTCACGCGAGCTTCCTGCCGCACAGCGACCCGGACGCCTCCCTGGCCTTCTACCGTGACTGCCTCGGCTTCGAGGTCCGCCACGACGTCGGGTACGACGGGATGCGCTGGATCACCGTCGGCCCCGCGGACCAGCCCGGCACCTCCCTCGTCCTGCAGCCCCCGGCCGCCGATCCCGGCGTCACCGAAGCCGAGCGCCGCACGATCGACGAAATGATGGCCAAGGGAACCTACGCCGGCATCATCCTGGCCACCGCCGACCTGGACGGAACCTTCGCGCGGTTGCGGGCCGAGGGCGCCGAGATCGTCCAGAATCCGACCGAGCAGCCCTACGGCGTACGCGACTGCGCCGTCCGCGACCCCGCGGGCAACCTGCTCCGCATCGAGGAGCTGCGCTGAGGCGGACGGCCCCGCGTCCGCGTCCCCTGAGCCGACATCCCCGAGCGGCCGAGCGGCCGAGCAGACGAGCGGCGAACCATTGCCGCAATCCCCTCGACGAAGTAGAAAGCGACGTAGCGCTCGACGATGATCAGATCGAGCCAGGCGACAACGACGGAGACCGTGCGAGCGGCTCCGCCCGACAGATGGAGAAACCATGAGCCCGGCCAAGAGAAAGACCACGCAGTCGCCTGCGCTCCACGCCGCCGACAGCCACGACTTGATCCGTGTGCACGGCGCGCGCGTGAACAACCTCAAGGACGTGAGCATCGAGCTCCCCAAGCGACGCCTGACGGTGTTCACCGGCGTCTCCGGGTCGGGCAAGAGCTCGCTGGTGTTCAGCACGATCGCCGCGGAGTCACAGCGGATGATCAACGAGACGTACAGCGCCTTCGTGCAGGGCTTCATGCCGACGCCGGCACGCCCCGAAGTCGACGTACTCGACGGTCTCACGACCGCGATCATCGTCGACCAGCAGCGGATGGGCGCCGACCCCCGCTCCACGGTCGGCACCGCCACCGACGCCAACGCGATGCTGCGCATCCTCTTCAGCCGGCTCGGCAAGCCGCAGATCGGCCCGCCCAGCGCGTACTCCTTCAACACCGCGTCGGTCCGGGCGAGCGGCGGGATCACCGTCGAACGCGGTGCCGACAAGACCAAGACCGTGAAGGCGACCTTCCACCGCACCGGCGGCATGTGTACGCGGTGCGAGGGCCGGGGCTCGGTCTCCGACATCGACCTCAGCCAGCTCTACGACGACTCCAAGTCGCTCGCCGAGGGCGCGTTCACCATCCCCGGCTGGAAGTCCGACAGCCAGTGGACCGTGCAGGTCTACGCCCAGTCCGGTTTCGTCGACCCGCACAAGCCGATCCGCAAGTACACCAAGAAGGAACTGCGGGACTTCCTCTACGGGGAGCCGGTCAAGGTCAAGGTCAACGGCGTCAACCTCACCTACGAGGGGCTGATCCCCAAGATCCAGAAGTCGTTCCTGTCCAAGGACAAGGAAGGGATGCAGCCGCACATCCGGGCCTTCGTGGAGCGGGCGGTCACCTTCACCACCTGCCCCGAGTGCGACGGCACCCGTCTCAGTGAGGGGGCCAGGTCCTCGAAGATCAAGAAGCTCAGCATCGCCGACGCCTGCGCGATGGAGATCCGCGACCTCGCCGAGTGGGTCCGCGGCCTCAAGGAACCGTCCGTGGCGCCGCTGCTCACCGCGCTGCAGCAGACCCTCGACTCGTTCGTGGAGATCGGCCTCGGCTACCTCTCGCTCGACCGCCCCGCGGGCACGCTGTCGGGCGGCGAGGCGCAGCGCGTCAAGATGATCCGCCACCTCGGCTCCTCGCTCACCGACGTCACGTACGTCTTCGACGAGCCCACCATCGGCCTGCACCCCCATGACATCGAGCGGATGAACAAGCTGCTGCTGCGGCTGCGGGACAAGGGCAACACGGTGCTGGTCGTCGAGCACAAGCCCGAGGCCATCGCGATCGCCGACCATGTCGTGGACCTCGGGCCCGGCGCCGGTACGGCGGGCGGAGCCGTCTGCTTCGAGGGCACCGTCGACGGGCTGCGGGCCAGCGACACCGTCACCGGCCGCCACCTCGACGACCGGGCCGCGCTCAAGAAGACGGTGCGGGAGCCCTCCGGCGCGCTGGAGATCCGCGGCGCCACCCGTCACAACCTGCAGGGCGTCGACGTCGACATCCCGCTCGGGGTGCTGTGCGTCGTCACCGGTGTCGCGGGCTCCGGCAAGAGCTCACTGATCCACGGCTCCGTCCCCGCCTCCGCGGGTGTGGTCTCGGTCGACCAGGCGCCCATCAAGGGCTCGCGGCGCAGCAACCCGGCGACGTACACCGGACTCCTCGAGCCGATCCGCAAGGCGTTCGCCAAGGCCAACGACGTGAAACCGGCACTGTTCAGCGCCAACTCCGAGGGCGCGTGCCCCACGTGCAACGGCGCGGGCGTCATCTACACCGACCTGGGGATCATGGCCAGTGTCGAGAGCCTCTGCGAGGACTGTGAGGGGAAGCGGTTCCAGCCCGCGGTCCTCGAATACACCTTCGGCGGCCGCGACATCAGCGAGGTGCTCGCCATGTCCGTGGCCGAAGCGGAGGAGTTCTTCGGCGAGGGCGAGGCGCGGACCCCGGCCGCGCACAAGATCCTTGAGCGGCTCGCCGACGTGGGGCTCGGCTACCTCAGCCTCGGCCAGCCGCTCACCACGCTGTCCGGTGGCGAGCGGCAGCGACTCAAGCTGGCCACCCACATGGCAGAGAAGGGCGGCGTCTACGTCCTCGACGAGCCGACGACCGGCCTGCACCTGGCGGACGTGGAACAACTTCTCGGGCTGCTCGACCGCCTCGTCGACTCCGGTAAGTCGGTCATCGTCATCGAGCACCACCAGGCGGTCATGGCGCACGCCGACTGGATCATCGACCTCGGCCCCGGCGCGGGACATGACGGCGGCAAGATCGTCTTCGAGGGCACGCCCGCGGATCTCATCGCCGACCGCTCCACGCTCACCGGCGAACACCTCGCGGCGTACGTCGGCTGATCAGCTGGCTCGACCGCGGTGGCGGTGACCGGGCAGAGAATATGGACCGACGAGTCCGGTGCGGCCGACTTGCGGAGATTCGTCACTCAAACGTGTGTCGCGGTTTCAAGAGCGCCACTGACGGCGAAGGACGGCGTTGAATGGGCGCGAGCACGAAATCGAGGACCGAACCCAGACGGTCCGCGGAGTCAGTTATCTGCCTCTGACGCTCCAAGAGGCCCGTGGCATGCGCATGCCACGGGCCTCATGCCGGACGCGGGCGCGTTTTTGACGGTGCGGAGGAGCGGAGAGGATCGTTGGATCGCGCATGAGCGATGCGGGGAACGGGGTGCCTTCGCCGCGGCCGCCCCTCGCCGACACCAGGGCCGGAGGCGGGGAGGCCGCTTCGCAATCCCCGATCTACGACGCGCTGGTACGGGAGTGGCGCGCCCGAGGCCGCGAAGTGCCGCGTGCACCGGCCCCCCGCTCACGCTGGGAACGCGTCGACCCGCAGGACCTCTTCCACCGGGGCTGACCGGCCGCCGCTGTCCTTGCCGCCGGGGGCGGGTCGAGCCTCCGTGCCGCGTCACGTGAGGGGCGTCGCCGTACGGGCATGGGCGCCGAGCCAGCGGCAGACCGCGAGGGCGACGGTGTCGTCGAGCGTGCTCAGCGCGTCGATGGCCGCGGCGTCGTCGGGGTGGGGAGGGATACCGGCCGTGGTGAGCGTCGCGTGCAGACTCAGGCGGTGTCGGTCGCGGGGCTTGAGCACGGCCGGGGCGGCCATGTCCAGACGCTGCCTCGGGTCGGGCGGGGGCAGCAGGAAGTCGGCCTCCGCGTCCCAGTGGACGGTCGGCAGGACGGTGGCGGGTGAAGTCATGGCAGCTTCCTCACGACGTGCGGGCAAGGGCCTGTGTCGGTCAGGAAGCCTCCGGGCACCCCTCTGGTTGCACCGAGGCCGCCAAGACACCCGAACGCCGTAATCGCCGGGCACTACGAACCATATGAACCGCACGCGAAGGGTTGTTGGGCACTCCTCCCCATGGAGTAGACACAACCGCCTCATATGCCACGTGAGTTGGAGGCGTTCGGGCCTTCCGGATGAGTCGCGCGGCGGGCTCGGCAGGACACGATCGCTGATGTCCCGCACTGCCCATCGGAAGGATCGCCCGCATGCAAAGACGACCGCTCGTACCGCTGTTGGCGGTGAGCGTGATGGCGGCTCTGGCGCCCGGCCTGGCCGCCACCGAGGCCACCGCAAGCCCCTCGGCCCGCTCGGCGCCCGCCCCCGCGACAGCGGCGGGCCTGCGCCCGTACACCCAGCAGAAGCCCGTCTGGGAGCGGTGCGGCAGCGACACTCCTGCCGCCCTGCGGTGCGCCACCCTGAAGGTCCCGCTGGACTACCGCGCCCCCGGCGGCAAACAGATCGACATCGCGATATCCCGGCTGAAAACCAGCGCCCCCGGTAAACGCCACGGCGTACTGCTCTCGAATCCCGGCGGACCGGGCGGTCCCGGCCTCGAGATGCCGCTCGAACTGGACAGGCAGCTGCCCCAGCGGGTGAAGGACCAGTACGACCTCATCGGGTTCGACCCCCGGGGGGTCGGCCGGAGCACCCCCGTCCAGTGCGGGATCAGCGGCGAGGAGAACACGCTGCTGCGCCCGCTGCGTACCTTCGACAAGAACGTCGTGTGGGCCAAGACCGTGGCCGACAAGTGCCGTTCGAAGGAGGGCGACGCACTCCGGCACATCACCACCCGCAACACCGCACGCGACATGGACGTCCTGCGGGCGGTCCTGGGCGAGCGGAAGATCTCGTACTACGGAGTCTCGTACGGCACCGCCCTCGGCGCCGTCTACACGCAGCTGTTCCCCCGGCGCGCCGACCGGATCGTCCTCGACAGCGCCGTCGATCCGAAGCGGATGTGGCGAGGGATGTTCCGGGTCTGGGCCACAGAGGTGGAGCCGGCGTTCGCGCGGTGGACGAAGTGGACCGCCGCGCGCGACGCGACCTACGGCCTTGGTGGCACACCGGCCGCGGTGAGCAAGAGCTTCTGGGACGTGGTCGCAAGGGCCGACCGCGATCCGATCGTCGTCGACGGGACGCCGCTCGACGGGGCCGGCGTCAGGGAGCTGGTGCGAAGGGACTTCTTCACCGTCCGTGACGGAGCCGAGCGCGTCGTACAGCTGAAGGAGGCCGCCGCCGGGGGGAGCGCCAAGAGCCTGGAGCCTGCCGAGCCTGCGCAGGAGCCCGACATCTCGGCCACCATGGCCGTGGTGTGCGGTGATGCCTCCTGGCCGCGTGACCCCGAGACGTATCGCAGGGACTCGATCCGTGACGCGGCCCGCCATCCCCTGTACGGGGACTTCGCCGCGGGGGTCATGCCTTGCGCCTTCTGGGACAAGCCGGTCGAGCCCGCCACCGAGGTGGACAACAGGGTCCCGGCGCTGATCGTGCAGAACGAGTGGGACTCGCAGACCCCGCTCGTCACCGCGCGTGCCCTGCACCGCCAACTGAAGGGCTCGCGCATGGTGACGGTCGACGAGGGTGAGGGCCACGGCGTCTACAGCACCAATCCGTGCGCGGATCTTGCTGCCGACTCCTACCTGGCCACCGGTAGACTTCCGGCCGCCGACGTGACATGCCGGGCGACCCCGGGCGAGCGTCGCGCCGCATCCTCGCTCCCGGCTCCAGGGCCCCTCGGCTGACCGCCGCGACCGCCTTCTGACAGTGCCCGGAGCGGGTGGCGGCGATCGTCACCCGCTCCGGTGCACCCTCGCTTCGAGAGGCCTGCAACCCGCCCTCGACGTACTGGGGAATAGCACCATCTCCGGGTCGAACACCGGGAGCCCTTCTGCCCGTTCGCGCCGGTCGTCCTCGCCTCCGAGGCACCCCGCGTCTTCGAGATGGGCAAGGAGACCTCGTCCCCGTACATGACGTTCGTCTTCCCGGTGCGCGAGGAATACCAGGAGCGGATACCCGGCGCCTGCCACCTCGACGGCACGGCGCGCGTCCAGACGGTCGACGCGCGGCAGAACCCCGCGCTCGCCGAGCTGCTGCGCGGCCTTCACGGCGAAGACGGACGTGCCCTGCCTGCTCCTCGCCACCGAGACCGACCATCTGGTCATCGACCGGTTCGTCGTCACCAAGAAGGCCCGCTGAACCATCGGATCGAAGGCCGCGTACAACCCTTGTGCCCCATCCGATGTCGAACAGGGCGCCGGACAAGGAACGGGCCCTTTCCGGACACCCTCGCGCCTGCCCGGCCACTTCCTTTTTCAGGAGCCGCTCGTGCGCAAGAACCGTTCGGCCGCCCTCGCCGCGGCCTCATTCCTCCTTCTCACCGGAGCGGGCATCGTTGCCGCCCCCTCCGCGGTCGCCGGCACCCCCGGGGGTACCCGCGCCGACGACCGCAACAGTGACTTCAACGGCGACGGATACGAGGACGTGCTGGTCGGAGCCCCGGGGGCGACGGTCAGCGGCCAGAAGGGCGCCGGTCTCGTAACCGCCCAGTACGGCTCCTCCAGAGGCATGAACACCACCTCCGTCGCCCGGTTCAGCCAGTCGACGGCCGGTGTCGCGGGCGCCGCGGAGGCGGCTGACGGCTTCGGAACGGCCGTCGCCACCGGTGACCTGGACGCCGACGGCTTCGACGACGCGATCGTCGGCATCCCCGGCGAGGACATCGGCGACACGGCGGACGCCGGTGGTGTCGCGATCCTGTGGGGCTCGAAGGAGGGGCTCAGCGGCGCCTCCAGCGACTGGCTGGAGACTCAGGAGCCCACCAAGGGCGAGCAGTTCGGCCTGAGTCTCGCCGCCGCGCACCACACCGACGAGACGCCGGGCGACATACTCGCCGTACTGGACCGCGACGACCTGGAGCTCTTCGCGTACGACGCCGCGCCGCAGGCCGACGGGCAGGCCCCGCTGCGGCGCCAGGAGACCAAGAGGCTCTCCGCGGCGGCCGAGGAGCGCGACATCACGCCGAAGTCGCTCACCACCGGCGACTACGACAAGAACGGCTACGCGGATCTCGTCGTCTCCGGCGTGACCGTGGGCGACGAGCCGGGGCACGGCTGGTCCGCGTACTTCTCGGGCAACGCGGACGGTCTCAAGTACGAGCACGATCTGCGCGGCGGGCCCGTGGCCGCGTCCGGCGACATCAACCACGACGGCTTCGACGACCTGGTGACCGGCGAGCCCAACTCCCCGGACGACGGGGGCGAAACGCTGACCGGCGGCCTGGTCGGCGTCCGCTACGGCGACGCGGACGGTCTCAAGGACGAGGCAAAGTGGTGGACGCAGGACAGCAGTGACGTGCCCGGCACGGCCGAGCGCGGCGACGGCTGGGGCGCCGATCTGTCCGTGGCGGACACGAACGGCGACGGCTACGCGGACGTCGCGATCGGCGCACCGGGCGAGGACATCGGCACGGTCGCGGACGCCGGGGCGGCCTGGGTGCTGCGTGGCTCGGAGTTCGGCCTGACGGGGGTCGGCGCCAAGTCGTGGGACCAGGACTCCGCGGACATCCCCGGCGTGGCCGAGAAGGGCGACAAGTGGGGCGCCCAGGTGCGTCTGACGGACCCGAACCGCGACGGCCGCTTCGGTCTCCTGGCCGCCGCGCCCGGCGAGAACGCCGGTGACGGCATCGTGTGGGTCCTGTCCGCGGGTACCGGTGGCATCACCGCGTCGGGCTCCTGGACGTACGGCGCGGATTCGCTGGGCGCGCCGGGCAAGGGCGCGGCGTTCGGCGCGGCGATCGACGAGTAGGGCCGACGGGCCCGCGAGGGCCTGAGGGCGGGCCGTCCGAACGCGGTCGTGAGCGGTCTACGTATGATCGTGGCCATGTGCTCACGACCGCGTTTCGGAGGCTGAACAGGCATGACGGACAGTCGAGTTGTCGTCATCACGGGCGGCGGTACGGGTATCGGCGCCGCCACCGCCCGGCAGCTGCGCGCGGCCGGGCACCGCGTCGTCGTCTCCGGGCGGCGCCCCGAGCCGTTGCGCCGCGTCGCCGAGGAGACCGGCGCGCTGGCCCACCCCGCCGACGCGGGAGATCCCGCGGAGGTCGCCGGTCTCGTCGCGGCGGCCGTCGACGCCTACGGTCGCATCGACGGGCTCGTGCTCAACGCCGGGGTGGGGCGCAGCGGGGCGGTCGGCGACCTGTCCGACGAGGACTGGGACGCCGTGCTGCGCACCAACCTCACGGGCCCCTTCCTGCTGATGCGGGCCGCGCTTCCCCATCTCTTGGAGGCGCGCGGCTCGGTGGTCGCGGTCGCCTCGGTCGCCGCACTGCGCAACGGCGTGGCCAACGCCGCGTACGCCACGTCCAAGGCGGCGCTCCTCCAGCTGTGCCGCTCCCTCGCCGTCGACTACGGCAAGGCCGGTCTTCGCGCCAACACCGTCTGCCCCAGCTGGGTGCGCACCGAGATGGCCGACCGGCGGATGGCCCGGTTCGCCGAGGAGGCACGGCTGGGGGACGGCGGGGCCGACGCGGCGTACGAGGAAGCGACGCGGCTCCTCCCGGCGGGCCGGCCGGGAGAGCCGGAGGAGGTCGCCGAGGCGATCTCCTGGCTGCTCTCGCCCGCCGCCTCCTTCGTCAACGGCGCGGTGCTGACCGTCGACGGAGGAGTGACGGCGGTGGACCCCGGAACCTCCGCCTTCGACTTCAGTGTTACGCCGCGCGCATAGGGCCCTTCTGACGGAGCTCCGGGGCCGGGAAGAACCGGTGGGTCAGCCGAAGCGTTCCACCCGGAGCTGGGCGGGTGGAAACGGCGAGAAGGAGGTCGTGCCCACCGACCAGTGGCCGCCTTCCGTGCCCGGTATCGGCGCGATGGCCTGGGGCAGGTAGGTGGACGGCGTCTCCGGTCCGCGTTCGCTGAGCCAGGCCGTGCCGTCCCAGCGCAGGTAGTGGGCGCGCTTCTGGTCCCAGAAGTCCCAGCCGGATATCCGGTCGGGCCGTCCTGTGCCGTCCCCCGCGATGCCGCTCAACAGGCCGACGGTGAACGGGGCCTGGACGTTGCTCCACTGGGCGCCGTCCCAGTGCTGCAGCGTGACTCCGGGCGGTTTGCCGGGCGGCCCGCCCACGCCGTACGCGAATCCGGTGAGCCAGATGTCGTCGTGCGCGACCGGGAGCAGTCCGGTCACCGAGGCGCGGATGCCGAGGGTGCGGGGGATCACCGTCCAGGCGCCGTCCCAGCGGGCGATGACGTCGCCGTAGACCCACACCTCGCCCCCGGGCGTCACATGGACGCCGGAGGGCGTGGGCGCGGCCTCGTCCGGCAGCGGCCGGCACCAGCGCCACGTCGTGCCGTCACCGCGCATCAGCCCGGCGCGGTCACCGTGCCGCCCCGACACCCAGAACCGGCCGCCGGGGGCGGCGGTGACGTCGGTCAGCCGTGTCCCCGGTTCGCCCCGCCCGGGAAAGTCCGCCTCGTGCCAGGTGGTGCCGTCCCACGCGAGGAGCTGGTCGTGCCCGGCGTTGTCCGTGCCGACGGCCCAGGCGGTGCCATCCGCCGACGCGCCGTCCGGTGCTGCGGCGACCGCCCGCAGTCCACCTCGGTACGTCAGGTGGCTGAGGTCGGTCCGTGACCAGGCGGAGCCGTTCCAGCTCAGGGCGAGCGGCGTGCCGACGGTGCTTCCGTTGCGGCCCTGTTCGCCCACGGCCCAGGCGAGTTCGGGGCTCGCGGCGGCGACCGCGAGCAGGTGCGCCGCTTCTTGCGCGGCCGGTGCGGCGACCTGCTGCCATGCCGCGGCCACCGAGACGGGCCGTGCGGCGGCGGCGCCGGACAACGGGACGGGCAGGGTCAGCCCCGCACCGCTGATGGCAAGACCGCGGACAAAGACACGTCTTCGCATGAAGGGAACCCTTCCTGAGGCCTTCTGGGAGGCAACACCATGAACCGGGCGCCGCCGGCCGTCAATGCACGGGGGTGCGCAATTCGCGGGAACCCAGCACGCTTTCGGTTCGTCGTCGTGATGGCGGGCTCGCGGTCCTGGTGCGCGCCGACACACATGAGGGGGAGACGCGACACATGACATCGAGCACGTTCCGCATCGGCGGAGAAATCCCTGTCCACCGGATCGGGTTCGGGGCGATGCGCCTCGCGACCGAGGCGGGTGCGGCCAGGAAAGCCTCCATCGAGGTGGCCCGACGAGCCGTCGACCTGGGCGTCACGCTGATCGACACGGCGTACATGTACGGGTGGGGAGCCAACGAGGAACTTCTGGTCGAAGCGCTGTATCCGTACCCGGACGATTTGCTCATCGCGACCAAGGTCGCGATCGAGCGGCCGGGTCCCGGCGAAGAGGCGCCGGTCAACGGACGGCCGGAGTTCCTGCGTGAGCAGGTCGAGCAGGCCCTGCGCCGGCTGCGTGTCGAGCGGATCGGGCTCCTTCAGATGCACCGTCTCGACCCGAAGGTGCCGCTCGCCGATCAGCTCGGCACGCTGCGAGAGTTCCAACTCGACGGGAGGATCGGCCACATCGGCCTCTCGGAGGTCACCGCCGACGAGCTGCGCGAAGCACAGCAGATCGTCGACGTGGCGAGCGTGCAGAACCGCTACAGCGTGCTGGACCGCGAGCATGAGGCCGTGCTCGACGCGTGTGACGCCGCGGGAATCGCCTTCCTGCCCTGGCGGCCGGTGCACCCGGCGGCCTCGTCCGGGGCGGCCGAGATCGAGGCCGTGGCGACCGAACTCGGCGCCACCGCGGCGCAGATCGCCCTGGCATGGCTGCTGGGCCGTTCACCGGTCGTGCTGCCGATCCCCGGCACCGCCTCGCTCGACCACCTGGCCGAGAACGTCGCCGCGGCCGGTCTGCGGCTGAGCGCGGAGCAGCGGGAGCGCCTCGACCGGATCACGCTTCCGCCTGCCGGATGAGGTCGTCCGCGGGACGGTCGATCCGGTAGAGGTAGTGGGCGCGGTCGTCGAGGGGGTTGTCGGGTTCCAGCGACACCTCGGCGACCCGCCGCAGGCCCGCCTTCTCCAGGGCGCGCCACGACGCGTGATTGCCCACGTGTACGGGGACGAGTACGGCGGTGGCCTCGTCGTGATCGCTCCAGGTGGCCTCGACGATCGCCCGGATCATGCGCGTGCCGAGTCCCCGGCCGGCCTGGGAGGGCTCCCCGATCAGGTAGTCGATGGAGAGGGCGCCCTCGGGAACCTCCGCTTGACCGGCCAACTCGGCCCCGTACTCGGGGTAGTCGACGAAGCGGCAGCGCTGGACGAGGCCGAACGGTTCGCCGTCCAGCAGCATGAGCAGGTCCTCGGACGGCTCCTCGCCGCGGGCCGCGGGGCCGAAGTCGCGCGCCACCGCCTCGGGCGAGGTCTCGTGGTTCCACCAGCGTGCGACGAACGGCTGCTCCAACCACCGCCGCAGCAGGGGGAAGTCCGATTCGTCGAGTCGACGCCAGCTGATCATCGGGACACCTCGCTGAAGTGACGTTCGGGGGGGCGGGACGGTGGCACCCGTACCCATTGTCCCGCCTGCCGCGCACTCAACGCCCGTACAGGGCGGCAAAGCCGACTCAACCCCCGTACGTGGCCTCGGAGTCGCCGAGCACCGCGGCGAAGTCTGTGGCGAGCCGCGCCGCTTCCGGCACCTCGAGCGAGGCCGTGGTGATGCGTACGGCGGTGGGTGTGGCGATGCGGAAGCGTGAGCCCGCGGCCACCCACCATCCCCGTGAGCGCAACCCGTTGACCACGGCGGATTCGTCCCGCACCGATACCCACACGTTCATGCCGCTCGCGCCGCGCGCCGCGATTCCGCGGCGTGCCAACTCTCGGATCAGTGCCTGGCGCCGCTCGCTGTAGGCGTGTTCGGCCCGCGTCACCAGTGTCCGCGTGGCGGGATCGGCCATCGTGCGCTCGACCGTCTCCTGCAGCAGGTGACTGACCCATCCCGACGTGAGCAGCATCCGTCCCTCGTGCCGGGCCAGCGTGGTCGCGTCGCACGCGAGCGCCGCCCACCGCAGGTCGACGCTCAGGTGCTTGGACACGGTCCGCACCTGGGCCCACCGCTCAAGACCGCCCGACGCCAGCGAGTACGGGGGCGCGCCCGCGACCTCCGCGTTGTGGTCGTCCTCGATGACCAGTACCTCCGGGAAGCCCCCGAGCGCTTCGAGCAGGGCGTCGCGCCGTGCCTCCGAGAAGCAGCCGCCCATCGGATTCTGCCCCCGGGGGCTGCACACCACCGCCCTGACTCCTGCCCGTAGCGCGGTGCGCAACGCGCCGGGCGTGATCCCCTCGTCGTCCACCGCGACCGGCACCATGCGCAGGCCCAACGCCGGTACGAGGTCCAGGAGATGGTGAAAACCCGGGTCCTCCACGGCCACCGCGTCGCCCGGCTTCAGCTCCGCGGAGAGCAGGCGTGCCATGCAGTCCAGTGCGCCGTGCGCGAAGGTCACCCGGCTGTCAGGGATGCCGTCGCGCGCGAACCACTCACGGGCCAGCTCCTCAAGTCCCGTGCGGCGCGGCGAGCCGCGGTGCGAACCGAGGACGGGTACCACTCGCTCGGGCGGCAGCAGCACCGGCATCAGTGCCGGGTCCGGGTGCCCGCCCGCCAGATCGCGCACCCCCTGCGGCACTCGCGGCGGTCGGCGCGCTCCGATCGCGGGCGCCTGCGCGACCACCGTTCCGCCACGTCCCCGCGTCACCACGATCCCGCGCTGCCGGAGCTCCTTGTAGGCCGTCGCCACCGTCCCCGCGCTGACTCCGAGATCGTCGGCCAGCCTCCGTACCGGAGGCAGCGCGTCGCCCGGGCCCAAACCGCCTTCCGCCACGGCCTGTTCGACCGAAGAGGTAATGCCCTTGGCGGTCGTGCCGTTGATCGCATATTGTGCTGCCACGTAAGCCAGTATGTATTGGTACAAAGGTGCGGTCAAGTCGAAGTCGTATCGCCGGACAGAAGCCGTATCGCCGGACAATCGCAGGACAAGGGGGAGCGGTGGGTCTCAGCCGCCGACGGGCCGCGTTGTACGCCCGCATACCAGGGGGCCTCGACGGCCGCCGCATGCTCTGGATCGCCCTGATCAACAAGGTGGGCACCGGGCTGTGGATGGGGGCGGCCGCCCTCTACTTCACCCTGGTCACCGGGCTCTCCGTCGCCGAGGTCGGTGTACTCATGGGTGTCTCGGGGGCCGTCGGCATCGCGGGCGCGCCGCTCGCGGGCCATCTCGCCGACCGCTTCCCCGTCACCCGCGTCATCATCGGCGCCCAACTCCAGCAGGCCGTCGCCCTGTTGGCGTTGCTGACGACGGACGACTTCTCCCTGCTCCTGGTGTACTCGGCCGTGAACAGCCTCGCCGACCGCGGGGCCAACGTCCTCACCAAGCTGTACGCCGCCCGTATCGCGGGTCCGGACCGCACCAAGTA
Organism: Streptomyces sp. NPDC050147; assembly: GCF_040660195.1. Classification (NCBI taxonomy): domain Bacteria; kingdom Bacillati; phylum Actinomycetota; class Actinomycetes; order Kitasatosporales; family Streptomycetaceae; genus Streptomyces; species Streptomyces sp. NPDC050147. The sequence goes on from NZ_JBFALJ010000007.1 coordinate 114,733, forward strand.
CCAAGCCGTGCAGCGCACGGTGTCCAACGCGGGCTGGGCCATCGGCGGCCTCGCCGGCGCCCTCGCCCTCGCCGTCGGCACGGACCACGCTTACCAGGCGCTGCTCATCGGCAACGTGATCAGCTTCCTTTTCGCCGCGTTCCTCACCCTGCGCTGCGCGGAACCGCCTTCCCCCTCCCGCGTGGTCACCGATTCCACGGCGTCCGCGCCGCCCGCTCCACAGTCAAACCCGTGGCGCGACCGTCCCTACCTTCTGTTCACCGCGACCGAGGCGGCGCTCTTCCTCGACGACGCGGTCCTCCAGGTCGGCATGCCCCTGTGGATCGTCCACGCCACGGACGCCCCGCACGGCCTCGCACCGCTGCTCATGGTCCTCAACTGCGTGCTCGTCGTCTGCTGCCAGGTCCCGCTGTCCCGCTTCGGGGGTACACCGGACGGAGCCCGAGCACTCCTCGTACCCCTCGCCGCGTGTTTCGTCGTCGGCTGCGCCGCGATGACCGCCTCGGTGGCAGGCGGCACCTGGGCGACCGTCATCGCCCTGGTGGCAGCGGCGATCGCCTTCACCTTCGCGGAGATCCTGCACGCCATCGCGTCCTGGGAGCTCTCCATCGCGCTCGCCCCCGATGACGCCCAGGGCGCCTATCTCGGCGTGCACGGTCTGTCCTCGTCGGCCCAGCGCAGCGGGGGACCGCTCCTGGTCACGGCCGTGATCGCCGCCGGTCCCCTCGCCTGGCCGCTGCTCGGCGCGGGCGTGATCGCGACGGTCGCGGCGCAGAGTCACCTCGTACGCAAGAGACTGCTCCGTGCGAGCGGTCCGGCGGATGCGTCCGGCGCACTGAGGGGACGCGGTCAGCGCCTCGGGTCGTAGTCCGTCGCGTACGACGACGTCCCGCTCGCCACGGTCGTGTGGCGGGCGGGACGGCCATGGTGCTCGGGGTCCGCGGAGGCTCAGCGGCCGATGCGGATGCGGTGAGCCTGGTCCTGGCCCTCGGGGCCGGTGCCGGACTTGTCGACCACGAACGCCGTACCGCCCGTCACCTGGACGTGGTTGGGGTTGGCGCCGGTGGTCAGGGACTCGACGACGGCGCCCTTGGCGGGGTCGACGACCGTGATGGTGCCGGGGGTCCGGTTGGCGACCAGGACGTTGCCCGAACGCCGGTCGGTGGCGACGGACAGGGCGCCCGCGCCGGTCGGCACGGACTTCGTCACGGTGCCCTTTTTGAGGTCGATGACCGAGAGGCCGCCGGCGGCCTGATCGGCGGTGTAGGCGGTGCGGCCGTTCTTGGAGAGGGCGACGGAGATCGGGCCGTCGCCGGTCGGGATGAGGCGCGGGCTCTCGCCCTTCGGGGTGATCTCGATGATGCGGTCGCCGCCCAGGTCGGCGGCGTAGACGGCACCCGTCCGCGCGTTCAGGGCGAGGCCGGCCGGGCTCGACCCCTCGACCGTGACGCGCTTCTTCTCCTTGAAGGTGCGGGTGTCGAAGGCCACGACGGTGCCGTCGCCGAAGCTGCTCGCCCACGCCGTGTTGTGCTTGGCGTCCACGACGACCTCACGGGCGTGGTTCACGCCGGGCAGCGAGGCGAGGTGCTTGCCGGTGCGCTGGTCGTAGACGGCGACGGAGTTGTCGCGGGTGTTCGTCGTCCAGACGGTGTTGTGCTCGTCGTCGACGGCGATTCCGTAGACGGCCTCGACGGCGCCGGTCTCGGCGTTGGTGACCGGAGGCGTGTAACTGGCCTTCACCTTCAGCGTGCGCGGGTCGACCTTCAGGAGGCTGGAGTTGGTGACGGGCGGCCTGCCCACCGCGGAGGTGGCCCACAGCACGTTGTTCCGCTCGGAGTACGCGGACTGGTAGAGCCCCTTCACGAGCGGCGCGGACTCGACGGTTGAGCCGGACGCTTTGCCGGAGTGCTGCCCGGGCTGCGCGGACGCGGTACCGGTCAGGGCCAACGTACTGCCCGCGGCGAGGGCCACGGCGACTGCGGCGGTACGGCGGATGCGGCAGGTGAGTGAGGACATGCTGCGTCAATCTCCTTGACTGAGGCGCCTCCAGGAGAGGCGATCAACCAATAACTTAGCTTAGGCTTACCTAAGTATCACTCCATCACGCGTGTGGCGCCCACCACACCCGGACCCTCCACCACCATGCCCCTCGGTGCCAAGGCGGTGACAACGCCTCGCCCACACCGCTCGGTTGGGAGAGCCGGGGCAACGTCAGATCAGCAACTCCGCGGTCTCCAGGAACGGGCGGCCGAGCTCCTGCGCGCCGAAGTCGAGCACGTACAGCCCGGTGGACACCCGCTCAAGGAAGCCCCATTCCCAGACCGCGCGCTCGTCCACCCCGGCCCGGTCCGCGAGCAGCCCGCAGTAGGAACGGATCAGACCGCGCGCCGCGGCCCCGTCCCGGCCCCTCAACTCGGCGCACCAGTCGCGCAGTACGACTCCCAGGTCGTACGCGGGCTCGGCGAGGAACCCGTCGGGGTCCACGAAGACGAACCCGGCCTCGGCACCGGCCCGGGGCGCGGCGGCCCGCAGCGCGTTGCCGGGATGCGGGTCGCCGTGCACGACGACGCAACGGTCGGGATCGAACGCGGCGGCGCGACGTTCGGCGAAGGTGAGCGCCGTGGTCACGACCCGCTCCGAGCAAGGCCGCCCGAGGCTCTCCCACCGGCGCTCGACCATCTCGCCCAGGGCGCGGGCCTTGTTCTGGGCGGGGTCGGCGGTCAGTACCGCGGCGCGCGGCACTCGCCAGGCGCTCGTGAGCATGGCGCACAGGGTCTCCATCTGCTGCCGGGGAGCGAGGCCGAGCCGGTCCATCGACGGCCCGAGCGCTTCCAGGAGCAGCGCACGCCGGCCCAGGTCCTGCGCGAGGAGCCTCGCGTACCCCTGCCCCTCCGCGAGGCGCAGGACCCGTACCTGACTGGTGAAGTCCGGCGAAGGCAGGGAGACTTTGAGCACCTCGTTCCGGCCGTCGCGGGTCCGGACCCGCGCCACGTAGGAGGTGCTTGCGCCGGGCAGCGGCGGCCCGATCCCGATCGACCAGCGCCGCTCCAGGCCACCGAGAAGCCCGGGCAACTCGTCCAGCCACCGGCGGCCGGGGGCCCCAAGGCTGTGGGCCTTCTGACGTACGAGGGAAGGGACCTCGACGGCGGGCTCGGTCACGGCGCCGATTATGACCGTCGGAAACGGGGGAGACGGGCGATACGGCACCGTCGTGATCAACTTCCCTCTACGCTGCCTGACATGGGCGGGATAGATGTGGCCAACGGCGTCGTGGGCGCCGTGCTGGGAATGCTGTTCGCGGTGCTGTTCCAGCAGCCGTTGCAGAACGGCCTGTACCGACTGCGCACGCGCTCCACACGCGCGGTACGCAGCCTGCGACAGCGGGAGGAGTCCAGCCCCGCGTGGCGGACCTTCTCGGTGGGACCACTGCACACCTCGGCGCTGATCGTGGAAGGGGACGGAGAGTCCTCCATCCCCGCCGAGGCCGTCTACATCCAGGTGCTCGACGAAGGGATCGAGCTGCCTTCCGACATGGCCGCCTGGCGGGACGAGATAGAGGAAGAAAGCGCGCGGTTGCGGGCCGAGGGCCGCACACCTCTGTGGAACGGCCCTCGCTACGCCGTCGAGTCCTTCGATGTCTCGCGGACCGCGCTCGACGAGCAGCCGGAAGTCCACCTGCGGCTGCGCCCGACGGACTACTACACCTTCCTGGCCGCCCAGCAACTGGACCGCCGCCTGGCCGACGGCACGACGCCCCGCTCACGCCATCTCGACCCGGACGACCCCTTACGGGCCCCCGCCTTCCTGCAGTGCAGCTTCGCTGTCAACATCGCCGTGGTGACCGCCGACGACATGCTGGTCGTCAGCCGGCGCAGTGACCGGGTCAGGATGGCGCCTGGGGTGTGGAACTCCTCCGTCAACGAAGGAATGTCCCGGCACATCGACTCGTCCGGCAGGAGCGCCCCGGACCTGCACGCCGTTGCCCGGCGCGGCATGCGCGAGGAGCTGGCCATCGAGCCGCACGAGTACTCGCTCGAACTCCTCGCCTTCGTCCTGGACGTCGAGAAGCGCCACTGGAGCGCCCACTTCTACGCCCGGCTGAAGGACCTGACCCGCGAGGACCTGCAGGCGCGCATGAGCCGGGGCGTGGCGGACAGGTGGGAGCACCAGACCATTGACTACGTGCCGTTCCGTCCCGCCGCGGTGATCAAGTACGTCCTGCGGCCCGACCGCGTTCACCGCTGGGCCCCGCTCGCACCGGCGCTCTTCCACCTCGCCCTCGTGCACGTCTACAGCCGTACGCCCGTGGAGCGGGTGGGAGCGCAGATCGTCCGGCGTCTGTAGCCGCCCTACGGCAGGGGGCCGCCGCGGGCGGTGGTCCACAGGGCGTACCACTCCTCGTGGGTGAGTTCGGGTTCGCGGTGCACGGCGTCGCGGCAGGCGAGGATGCGGTCCGGGCGGCTGGTGCCGATGACGGGGGCGATCTGCGCGGGATGCCGCTGGAGCCACCACAGGAGGATCGTCTCCGGGGTCGTCCGCTTGCGGGTGGCGAGCTCGGTGACGAGCCGTGCGGTCGGGGTCTCGCCGCCGCCGGTGAAGCGGCCCCGGGCGAGGGCTCCCCAGGCCTGCAGCTGGATGCCGTTGGCGGTGCAGTACTCGAGGGTTCCGTGCGGGAAACCGCTGTCAGCGGCGGCCGGTGTGTTCACGAGCACCCCGGCCTCCACCCAGTCGCGGCACTCCAGGCTCATCTCCAACTGGTTGGCGACCAGCGGTACGTCGAGATGCGCCCGCAGGTTGGCGATCTGCGTGGCGCTCATGTTCGACACGCCGAACCGGCGTACCAGGCCCTGTCCGTGGAGGGAGGACAGAGCTTTCGCGATCTCCTCCGGGCCCGTCAGCGGATCGGGGCGGTGCAGGAGCAGTACGTCGATCACGTCGGTGCGCAGCCGGGTGAGGCTCTCCTCGACGCGCTGGACGATGGTCGGCCCCCGCAGGTCGTACAGACCGGGGCGGTCGCCGTCGGCGAGGCGGATGCCGCACTTGGTCTGCAGCACGATGCGTTCGCGCAGCCCGGAAGCCCTGGCGAGCACCTCGCCGAAGACCGCCTCCGACTTGCCGTGCCGGTAGATGTCGGCCTGGTCGAACACCGTGATGCCGGCCTCGAGGGCGGCCTCCACGGCGGCCTCGGCCGCGGCGATGTCCTCGGCGGCGTACGGGGTGGTGTCCCAGGTGCCGCCGAGCCCCATGCACCCGTACAGCACACGACCGGTGCGCACGTCGGTCCGCGATGCCATGTCTCTTCCTCCGTGTCGCTGCGTGGTGGACCCGGCCATCGTCGCTCAGGTCCGCGGTGGTCCGTCGGCCAGGGCGAGAAGTCGGTCCCTGCTGATGACGTCGGCGCGCGTGGCCGGGACGGTGCAGGCGTACGCGCCGGCGATCGCGCCGTAGCGGGCGCACCGCTGGGGTGGCTCGCCGGACAGCAGGCCGAAGAGGTAGGCCGAGGCGAAGGCGTCACCGGCGCCGTTGGAGTCCACCACGGGGGCGGGGGGCGTGACGGCCGGCACGTGGGACAGTTCGCCGTCGACGAGGAGATGTGCTCCCTCGGCCCCGGCCGTCGCGATGACCGCCTCGGCCCGGCCGCGCGCGGCGATCCGGCGCATGGTCTTCTCCGGGTCGGTCAGGGCGGTGGCCGAGAGGAAGACGACGTCGGCTTCGTAGGCGAAAGCCTCGTGGTACGGCTCGGCTCCGTCCCAGTTGTGCAGGTCGGTCGAGATGGTGACTCCCTGCGCGCGCAGCGTGGGCAGGGCAAAGGCACAGGGGTGGGTGAGGGAGACGTGGGCGTGCCTGCTCACCGCGGCCAGGGCCTCGACCGTCGCCGTGGGCAGCCGGTCAGTGTCCTGCGAACGGCTGTTGTCGTACAGCGAGAGGCGACGCCCGTCGGGGCCGACGAGGTTCACCGCGCGTTTGGTGCCCCCGCGCTGGGGGACCTCGGTGAAGGGGATGCCGCGCTCACGGTGCAGGGCGCGGACCAGCTCGCCCTCGTGGTCGTCGCCGATGAGGTCGATGTGATGGGTGCGCAGCCCAAGGGCCTGAACCCCCATCGCGACGAAGTCACCGGTCTGCCCGGCCCGCATGTCGATCGCGGGCACCATGTAACTGTCGGCGTAGGGGAGCGGCAGCTCGGGGACGTACACGATCGAGTCCACGCCGGCGCCGCCGAGCACCAGGACGTCGATCTCGACGGGCAGCGCCTGCCCCCGGCTAGACAGAGCCCGGCTCCGGCCGGCCGGACGCGGTCGAGCCGCGGACCACCAGCTCCGGCATGAAGAGGAACTCGCTGTGCGGGGCGGGAGTTTTGCCGATCTCCTCGAGGAGGGTACGGACGGAGGCCTGCCCCATCGCCTGGACCGGCTGGCGGATGGTGGTCAACGGAGGGTCGGTGAACGCGATGAGCGGCGAGTCGTCGTAGCCGACCACCGAGATGTCGCGCGGAACCCGCAGGTCACGCTCCCGGGCGGCCCGGATGGCGCCGAGCGCCATCATGTCGCTGGCGCACACGATCGCGGTGCAGCCACGGCCGATCAGCGTGCCCGCCGCGGCCTGGCCGCCCTCCAGGGTGTAGAGGGAGTGCTCGATGAGCTGCTCGGAGTCCGCGGGCGACATCCCGAGGCGTTCGCGCATGCCGATCTGGAAGCCCTCGATCTTGCGCAGTACGGGCACGAAGCGCTTGGGACCCACCGCGAGCCCGATGCGCGAGTGGCCCAGCGAGGCGAGGTGCGTGACGGCGAGCCGGGCCGCGGCACGGTCGTCCGTGGAGACGAAGGGAGCCTGCACCTTGGGGGAGAAGCCGTTGACCAGGACGAAAGGCACGCCCTTGCCGCGCAGCACCTCATAGCGCTCCATGTCGGCGGTGGTGTCGGCGTGCAGGCCGGAGACGAAGATGATCCCGCTGACGCCGCGGTCCACCAGCATGTCGGTGAGCTCGTCCTCGGTGGAGCCGCCCGGCGTCTGGGTGGCCAGAACCGGGGTGTAGCCCTGGCGGGTCAGGGCCTGGGCTATGACCTGGGCCAGCGCGGGGAAGATCGGGTTGTCCAGCTCGGGCGTGATCAGACCGATCAGTCCGGCGCTGCTGCGCTGCCGCAGCCGCGTGGGACGTTCGAAGCCGAGCATGTCCAGGGCGGCCAGGACGGATTCGCGGGTGCCCGCCGCCACACCGGGCTTGCCGTTGAGGACGCGGCTGACGGTGGCTTCGCTCACCCCCGCCTGCGCTGCGATGTCGACGAGCCGTGCGGTCATGCGGGGACTGTACCGGTGATCCGCCGGATTGCACACCGGTCGTGAAAGCTTGCAGAAAGATCCGGTTCTGCAAGGAACTTGCGGGACCTCCAGGGCGGGAGCGGAGGAGACCGTTGCCACTTCAGACGGCCTGTCAAGCGCAGCAAGGGAAACCGTAAGGACACACAGCGGTAACGATCACCAGACCTTGCAGAAATTTCCCGCAAGGTCTTTCGAGCGCTTTTCAATCCTGTTACGTTCCCTGGCAACCCGGCGCCGCGTCGAGTGCGGCTCGTAGGGGGCAGCCCTGTTGGGGGTTCTGCCTCCCCTTGTTCCGGGATCAGTCGAAGGAGTTCACATGCGGCGTGGCATAGCGGCCACCGCACTGGTCGCGACCCTGGCCCTGACAGTGGCGGCATGCGGTGGCGATGACGGTGACAGCGGCAGCAAGGGTTCGGGCAAGCTGTCCGGAACCGTCACTTTCTGGGACACCTCGAACGACGCCGAGAAGGCGACGTACAAGAAGCTCGCCGAGGGCTTCGAGAAGCTCCACCCCGACGTCGAGGTCAACTATGTGAGCGTCGCGTTCGGCGAGGCCAACGCCAAGTTCAAGAACGCCGCGGGCGGCAACTCCGGCGCCCCCGACGTGATGCGCACCGAGGTCGCCTGGGTCGCGGACTTCGCCAACCTCGGCTACCTGGCGCCGCTGGAGGGCACCGCCGCCCTCGACAAGGCGGACGACTACCTCCCGCAGGCCGCGGCCAGCACCAAGTTCAAGGGCAAGACCTACGCGGCCCCGCAGACGATCGACACCCTGGCGCTCTTCTACAACAAGAAGATGCTCAAGGAGGCCGGCGTCGAGGTCCCCAAGTCCTTCGACGAGGTGAAGTCCGCCGCGAAGAAGATCAAGTCGAAGTCCGGCAAGACCGGCCTCTACCTGCGCGGCGACGACCCGTACTACTACCTTCCGTACCTCTACGGCGAGGGTGGCGACCTCCTCGACACGAAGAACAAGAAGATCACCGTCGACGACCCCCAGGGCGCAGCGGCCTTCAAGGTGATGAAGGACCTGGTGGACTCCAAGGCCGCCACCACCGACGCGAGCGACGGCTACAACAACCAGCTCAACGCCTTCAAGGACGGCGACGTCGCGATGGCCCTCGACGGACCGTGGTCCATCGAAGGAGCCATGCAGGGCAAGGAGTTCAAGGGCGACAAGGACAACCTCGGCATCGCCCCGGTCCCCGGCGGCAGCGACCGCCAGGCCTCCCCGCAGGGCGGCTGGAACCTCGCGGCCTACGCGGGATCCAAGAACCTCGACGCGAGCTACGAGTTCATCAAGTACATGAGCTCGGCCAAGGTGCAGCAGCAGACCACCGAGAAGCTCAGCCTGCTGCCCACCCGTACCTCGGTGTACGACGCGAAGTCCGTCAAGGACAACCAGATGGTGCAGTTCTTCAAGCCGGCCGTGGACAAGTCCGTGGAGCGGCCGTGGATCCCGCAGGCCAACGCCCTGTTCGAGCCGATCCGGCTGCAGATGGAGAAGGTGCTCAGCGGCAAGACCTCGCCCGAGAACGGGGCGAAGGGTGTCGGCGACGCCTACCGCAAGCTCCTGAAGGACTACAAGTAAATGGCTGTTGACAGCAGCCAGTCTCTGGCCAAGGCCGCGGACGCCCAGGGCGCCCGCGGCCGCGGCCGGCGGACCGGCGACACCGGCAAGACCCCGGGGCGGCTGCGCAGGTCGCTGTCCACCCACTGGTACGCGTGGAGCATGGTCGCCCCCGTGGTGGCCGTGATCGGCGTGATCATCGGATACCCGCTCGTACGGGGCCTGTACCTGTCGACGACCGACGCCAACGAGGCGAACGTCGAGCGCACCATCGGCGTCAACCACATCCCGGCGACCTACGAGTCCGTCGGCCTGGACAACTACACCGCCGTGCTCTCCGACGGCATCTTCTGGGACCGGCTGACCTGGACGATCATCTGGACCGTCTCCTGCGTCGCGATCTCCTTCGGGCTCGGCCTGATGCTGGCGAACATGCTCAACCGCAAGCTGGCGGGGCGCTCCCTCTACCGGATGGCGCTGATCCTGCCGTGGGCGGTGCCGGCCTTCGTCTCCGTCTTCACCTGGCGGCTGCTGTTCAACGAGAAGAACGGCATCCTCAACAAGATCCTCGCCGGTGGGGGCATCGACGCGATCCCGTGGCTCAACGACCCCACGTGGGCCAAGCTCTCGGTGATCACGGTCAACGTCTGGCTCGGCGTCCCGTTCATGCTGGTCGCCATGCTCGGCGGACTCCAGTCCATCCCCGGCGAGCTCTACGAAGCCGCGGAGATGGACGGCGCCAACGCCTGGCAGCGCTTCCGGCACATCACCCTGCCGGGCCTGCGGACCGTCAGCAGCACCGTGATCCTGATCAGCGGCATCTGGACCTTCAACATGTTCCCGGTGATCTTCCTGCTCACCCGGGGCGGTCCGGGAGACGCCACCGAGATCCTGGTGACGTATGCCTACCGGCTCTCGTTCGTCGTGAGTCCGCGCGACTTCGCCGGATCCGCGGCCTGGGGCGTCATCATTCTGCTGCTCCTTTCGCTCTTCGCGGTCGTCTACCGCCGCGCGCTCCGCAAGCAGGGAGAAGTGTGGTGACCACCGTGACCGACCAGAAGACGTCGACCGCGAGCCTGCCCAAGGCGAAGAAGGTCAGGGAGCGCGGTGAACGCGGCCCGCTGGCCTCGGCCGGCCTCCACCTGGGCCTGCTGATCGCCTCGGCCACCGCGGTGCTCCCACCGCTGTGGCTGCTGATCACCTCCTTCAAGCCGACGAGCGAGGCGTTCTCCACCGACCTGGTCAAGGACTTCACGCTCCGCAACTACGACCACGTCGTCAACGACACGGAGTTCCTGAGCTGGCTCGCCAACTCCCTGCTCGTCGTCGGCCTGACCACGGTGATCGGCGTCTTCATCTCCGCGACGACCGGCTATGCCGTCAGCCGTTTCAAGTTCCCCGGCATGCGGCCGCTGATGTGGCTCCTGCTGATCACCCAGATGTTCCCCGTCGCGGTGCTCATCGTGCCGCTCTACAACCTCCTCGCCACTCTGGGCCTGCTCAACCAGCCCATCGGCCTCGTCGTCACCTACCTGACGATCGCCGTGCCCTTCTGCGCCTGGATGATGAAGGGGTACTTCGACACCATCCCGGTGGAGATCGACGAGGCCGGACGGGTGGACGGGCTCAACCCGTTCGGCACCTTCTGGCGGCTCATCGTGCCGCTGGCCAAGCCCGGTCTCGCCGTCACCGGCTTCTACAGCTTCATCACCGGCTGGGCCGAGGTCGCCTACGCCTCCGCCTTCATGACGGGCGAGGAGAACCTCACCCTGGCGGGCGGCCTGCAGACCTTCGTCAATCAGTACACCAGCGACTGGGGCTCGTTGACGGCCTCGGCGGTGATCGTCGCGGTGCCCGCCGCGGTGATCTTCGGCTTCGTGCAGCGCCACCTCGTCTCCGGCCTGACGGCCGGCGCGACGAAGTCCTGACCGCCACGAAGCCCTGACCGCCAAGAAGTCTTGACACGACACACCCCCTCGCACTCGACCTCTCGATCTCAGGGAAGACATGACCCAGCATCTCGCTGCCCCTGCAGCCCCCGCCTCCGGCACCCACACGGACTGGTGGCGCGGCGCGGTGATCTACCAGGTCTACCCGCGCAGCTTCGCCGACGGCAACGGTGACGGAATGGGTGACCTGAACGGCATCCGTGCCCGCCTTCCCTACCTCAGGGACCTCGGCGTCGACGCCGTCTGGCTCAGCCCCTTCTACTCCTCGCCGCAGGCCGACGCCGGTTACGACGTCGCCGACTACCGCGCGATCGACCCGATGTTCGGCAGCCTCCTCGACGCCGACGCCCTGCTGCGGGACGCCCACGACCTGGGCCTGCGCGTCATCGTCGACCTGGTGCCCAACCACTCGTCCGACCAGCACGACTGGTTCCAGCGCGCCCTGCGCGAGGGGCCGGGATCGCCCTTGCGCGAGCGCTACCACTTCAGGGCGGGCAAGGGCGAGAACGGTGAACTCCCGCCCAACGACTGGGAGTCCGTTTTCGGCGGCCCCGCCTGGACGCGGACACCGGACGGCGAGTGGTACCTCCACCTCTTCGCCCCCGAGCAGCCCGACTTCAACTGGGAACACCCCGCCGTCCACGACGAGTTCCGCTCGATCCTGCGGTTCTGGCTCGACATGGGTGTCGACGGCTTCCGCGTCGACGTCGCCCACGGCCTGGTCAAGGCGGAGGGGCTGCCCGACATCGGCCGCGCCGACCAGCTCAAGCTGCTCGGCAACGACGTCATGCCGTTCTTCGACCAGGACGGCGTGCACGAGATCTACCGCAGCTGGCGCAAGGTCCTGACCGAGTACGCGGGCGACAGGATCCTCGTCGCCGAGGCGTGGACCCCCACCGTCGAGCGCGCCGCGGCGTACGTGCGCCCGGACGAAATGCACCAGGCCTTCAACTTCCAGTACCTGGGCACCCATTGGGACGCCGCCGAGCTGCGCGAGGTCATCGACGTGTCGCTGGCCGCGATGCGGCCCGTCGGCGCCCCGGCCACCTGGGTCCTCTCCAACCACGACGTCACCCGCCACGCCACACGGTTCGCCAACCCGCCGGGGCTCGGCACACAGCTGAACACCGCGGGCGACCGCGAACTCGGCCTGCGGCGCGCCCGCGCCGCCTCGCTGCTGATGCTGGCGCTGCCCGGCTCCGCGTACGTGTACCAGGGCGAGGAACTGGGCCTGCCGGACGTCACCGAGCTGCCCGACGAGGTGCGCCAGGACCCCTCGTTCATCCGCGCGAGCGGGCAGGACGGGTTCCGTGACGGCTGCAGGGTGCCGATCCCGTGGACCGTCGACGGCTCCAGCCACGGGTTCGGAGCGGGCGGCAGCTGGCTGCCGCAGCCGGACTACTGGGGCGAGCTCAGCGTCGAGGCGCAGACCGGCGACCCCGCCTCCACCCTGGAGCTGTACCGCAGGGCCCTCGCCGTGCGCCGGGAGCAGCCGGGACTCGGCGCCGGCGATTCGCTGGAGTGGCTGGATGCCCCCGAGGGTGTCCTTGCCTTCCGCCGCGAGGGCTTCGTGTGCACGGCCAACACCACCGGCGACACGGTACGAATCCCGGCCCCGGGCCGATTCCTGCTGGCCAACGCCGAGGTGGAGACGGTGGACGGCAAGGTCGAGCTGCCCGCCGACACCACCGTCTGGTGGGCGGTGTGACCCTCTCCCTGCCGCGGTCCGCCGACCGGGGAGACGGAGGGGACCGGGGAGACCGGGGCGTCCCGCGGCTCGCGGACATCGCGGCCCAGTCCGGCGTCAGCGAGGCCACCGCGAGCCGGGTGCTCAACGGCAAGCCGGGGGTGGCCGCCGGCACCCGGCGCCGGGTGCTCGCCGCCCTGGACGTCCTCGGCTACGAGCGGCCGATGCGGCTCAAGCGGCACAGCGCGGGTCTGGTCGGTCTTGTCATCCCCGAGCTCAGCAACCCGATCTTCCCCGCCTTCGCGCAGGTCGTCGAGCAGGTCCTGTCCGGGCACGGCTACACGCCGATGCTGTGCACCCAGATGCCGGACGGGGCGAGCGAGGACGAGCTGGTCGAGCAGTTGGAGGAGCGCAGGGTCAGCGGCATCGTCTTCCTCTCCGGGCTGCACGCGGACACGACGGCGGACCCCGCCCGGTACCTCGAACTGCACGCCCGCGGTGTGCCGTTCGTTCTCATCAACGGCTACAACGAACACATCCCGGTGTCCTTCGTCTCGCCCGACGACCGCGCGGCCGTGCGGATGGCGGTGCGTCACCTCGTCGACCTGGGCCACCGGCGGATCGGTCTGGCCATCGGCCCGACCCGCTACGTCCCTTCGCTGCGCAAGGCCGAGGGGTTCGCCGCGGCGCTGCACGAGCTGCTCGGCCTGGCACAGGGGGAGGACGAACAGCTCGTGCAGCGCACCCTGTTCACGGTCGAGGGCGGGCACGCGGCGGCCAGCGTCCTGCTCGACCAAGGGTGTACGGCGGTCGTCTGCGGCAGCGACATGATGGCGCTCGGCGCCGTCCGGGCCGCGCGCGAGCGCGGCCTGTCGGTGCCCGGAGACGTCTCGGTGGTCGGCTTCGACGACTCGCCCCTGATCGCCTTCACGGACCCGCCGCTCACCACGGTGCGCCAGCCGGTGCAGGCGATGGCGAGCGCCGCGGTGGGCGCGCTGCTCGAGGAGCTGCACGGCAACCCCGTACAGCACACGGAGTTCGTCTTCCAGCCCGAGCTGGTGGTGCGCGGCTCGACGGCGCAGGCGCGGCGCTGAGCTGAGCGGGAGGTCCTCGGCGCCGGCCCCTGATGGGGCAGCGGGGTGATGACATGGCGCCGAGGCCTCCCCGTCTCGAGACCCGGTCCGAACGGCCGGGCGCGTGGGGCCCGTTGTCCGGGACCCCCGGCCGCCCGGACCGGAGTCGTGGTTGAACGTAGCACCGTCGCAATGTCTTGCGAAAGGTTTTGCGACGCGTGAACTCCCGGGGTCCCGCATCTGACGCGAGAGTGTGCGGGGAGGGTTGACCGAGGTTCTTGAGGGTCGTACGGTCTCGACCGAAAACGGCGTTGAAATGTTTCTGCAACATCCTTCAACGGCCTTTACGGGCACGGCGCGTTGCCGGACAAGGTCACACCTCACTCATGCAGTCACACCTCACTCATGCAGGAGGCCCTCATGGCCGGCCCAAAAACCAGAGTCCGCAGACCCCTCGCCGCCGCCCTCGCCCTGGTCGCGGGAGCCGCGGGCACCATCGTCGCCGGAGCCCCGCAGGCACAGGCCGCCCCACCCGGCGGCAAGGACGTCACCGCAGTGCTCTTCGAGTGGAAGTTCGACTCGGTGGCCAAGGCGTGCACGCAGCGGCTTGGCCCCGACGGCTACGGCTACGTACAGGTCTCCCCGCCTCAGGAGCGCATCCAGGGTGAGGCGTGGTGGGCCGCCTACCAGCCCGTCAGCTACAAGATCGGCACTCGGCTCGGCGACCGGGCCGCGTTCAAGAACATGGTCGACACCTGCCACGCAGCCGGGGTGAAGGTCGTCGCCGACGCGGTCATCAACCACATGACGAACGCCTCCGGCACCGGCTCGGCCGGGTCCGCCTTCACCAAGTACGACTACCCGGGCACGTACTCGGTCTTCGACATGGACAACTGCAAGGCGTCCATCAGCAATTACCAGGACCGCTGGAACGTCCAGAACTGCGAACTGGGCGGCCTCGCCGATCTCGACACCGGTGAGGAGTACGTCCGGGGGCGGGTCGCGGCCTACCTGAACGATCTGCTGTCCCTGGGCGTCGACGGCTTCCGGATCGACGCGGCCAAGCACATGCCGGTGGACGACCTGAAGAACATCAAGTCCCGGCTCAGCAACCCCGGTGCCTACTTCAAGCAGGAGACGATCTACGGCGCGGGGGAGGCGGTCTCTCCGAGCGATTACACCGCCACCGGCGACGCCCAGGAGTTCCGCTACGGCTGGGACCTGAAGCGGGTGTTCAACAACGAGAAGCTCGCCTATCTGAAGAACTTCGGCGAGGGCTGGGGTTACCTGCCCAGCGGTTCGGCCGCCGTCTTCGTCGCCAACCACGACACCGAGCGGCACGGCCAGACCCTCAACTACAAGGACGGTGCGAACTACACCCTCGCGCACGTCTTCATGCTGGCCCTGCCCTACGGCTCGCCGGACGTGCACTCCGGCTACGAGTTCAGCAGCACCGACGCCGGATCGCCGGGCGGTGGCCAGGTGAACGCCTGCTACAGCGACGGCTGGAAATGCCAGCACGCCTGGCCCGAGATCAAGAGCATGGTCAAGTTCCGCAACACCGCACGCGGAACAGGGATGACCAACTGGTGGGACAACGGCAACGACGCCATCGCGTTCGGCCGTGGCGACAAGGCGTACGTGGTCATCAACCACGAGGGCTCATCGGTTAAGCGGACGTTCCAGACGTCGCTCGCCGCAGGCAGCTACTGCGACGTCCAGAGCGGCAGGAGCGTCACCGTCAACGGCTCGGGCCAGTTCACGGCCTCCGTGGCGCCGAACACCGCGCTGGCCCTCCATGCCGGGGCCAAGAGCTGCTGACCGCCGTACGGCGCGGCTGACCGCCCCGCTTCACGGGCCGCCCGGCATTCGCTTCCCCGCTGCCGGGCGGCCCACCCCGACGCTCACTTTCCGCACCCTGTCCCGCAACGCACAAGGAGAAGCTCCCCTTGACCGGCTCCCCCCGCCGCACCCTCGTGACCACGGCCCTCGCCCTGCTCGCGGCCGTCGCGCCCCTGACGCCCTCGGCCGCCGCCGTGCCCCGCCCATCGGCCGCAGCCGACGCACCCGCCGCGCTCGACCTGTCCATGTCCCGGGCCCAGTGGATCGACAAGAACACCGTCGCCTGGGATGTCCGAGGCGCCGCCGCCTCCCAGGAGCTGGTGTACGCCCGCGACGGGCGGCTGGCCGTCAAGGACGGCGAACTCACCGGCAAGGGGCAGCGCATCCGCCTCACCCCGGCCGAAGGCGGCCTCACCGACGCCCAGCGCAAGAAATACCCCCACCTGAAGAGCTACGCCGCCTTCGCCGTCGACCCGCGCGACCGTGACCGCGTACGCCACGCGCTCACCGGCCAGCTCGTCGCCACCCGCAGCGGTGCCGACGGCTCCCTGCTGACCGCCACCGGCGTCCAGACCCAGGGCGTCCTCGACGACCTGTACAGCGCCACCGCCACCAAGGCCGCCCTCGGCCCGCGGTTCCGCGACGGCCGCCCCACGCCGGCCCTGTGGGCTCCCACCGCCCAGTCCGTCAGCCTCGAGATCGACGGCGAGCGCGTGGCGATGCGGCGCGACGACGCCAGTGGGGTGTGGTCCGTCGCCGGTGCCAGGAGCTGGACGGGCAAGCAGTACCGGTACGTCGTGAAGGTGTGGGCGCCCAGTGTGCAGAAGGTCGTCACCAACAAGGTCACCGACCCCTACTCCACGGCGCTCACGGCCGACTCGCGGCGCAGCATCGCCGTCGACCTCGACGACCCGAAGCTGGCCCCCGAGGGCTGGGAGCAGCTGAAGAAGCCGAAGGCCGAGCCGCTGCGCGACGCGCAGATCCAGGAGCTGCACGTCCGTGACTTCTCCGTCGAGGACCGCACGGCGCGCCACCCCGGCAAGTACCTCGCCTTCACCGACACGGCGTCCGACGGCATGAAGCACCTGCGCGAGCTGGCCAAGGCGGGGACTTCCTACGTCCATCTGCTGCCCGCCTTCGACATCGGCACCATCCCCGAGCGCGCCGCCGACCAGGCCGAGCCCGACTGTGACCTGACGGCCCCCGCCCCGGACTCCGACGAGCAGCAGGCCTGCGTCGCCAAGTCCGCCGCCAAGGACGCCTACAACTGGGGTTATGACCCCCTGCACTACACCGTGCCCGAGGGCAGCTACGCGAGCGACCCCGAGGGAACCCGCCGCACGGTCGAGTTCCGTCGGATGGTCCAGGGCCTCAACGGCTCCGGTCTGCGGACGGTGATGGACGTCGTCTACAACCACACCGTCGCGAGCGGCCAGGCCGACAAGTCCGTCCTCGACAAGATCGTGCCCGGCTACTACCAGCGGCTGATGGCCGACGGCTCGGTGGCCACCTCCACCTGCTGCGCCAACACCGCGCCCGAGAACGCCATGATGGGCAAACTCGTGGTCGACTCGCTGGTCACCTGGGCCAAGGAGTACAAGGTCGACGGCTTCCGCTTCGACCTGATGGGCCACCACCCCAAGGCGAACATCCTGGCCGTCCGCAAGGCCCTGGACGCCCTGACCCTCAAGAAGGACGGCGTCGACGGCAAGAAGATCGTCCTCTACGGCGAGGGCTGGAACTTCGGCGAGATCGCCGACGACGCCCGCTTCGTCCAGGCCACCCAGAAGAACATGGCGGGTACGGGCATCGCCACCTTCTCCGACCGCGGCCGCGACGCGGTGCGCGGCGGCGGCCCCTTCGACGAGGACCCCGGTGTCCAGGGCTTCGCCAGCGGCCTGTTCACCGACCCCAACGCGTCGAAGGCGAACGGCACCCCGGCCGAGCAGAAGGCCCGGCTCCTGCACTACCAGGACCTGCTCAAGGTGGCCCTCACCGGTAACCTCGCCGACTACACGTTCACCGACTCCGCAGGCAAGCGCGTCAAGGGCTCCGAGGTCGACTACAACGGCGCACCGGCCGGCTACGCGGCGGCCCCCGGCGACGCCCTCTCCTACTCCGACGCCCACGACAACGAATCCCTCTACGACGCGCTCGCCTTCAAGCTGCCCGCGGACACCACGCCGGCCGAGCGCTCCCGTATGCAGGTCCTCGCGATGGCGACCGCGACCCTGGCGCAGGGCCCGTCCCTCTCCCAGGCCGGCAGCGACCTGCTGCGCTCCAAGTCCCTGGACCGCAACTCCTACGACAGCGGCGACTGGTTCAACGCCCTGCACTGGGACTGCCGGGACGGCAACGGCTTCGGACGAGGCCTGCCCCCGGCCGCCGACAACAAGGACAAGTGGCCGTACGGAAAGCCCCTGTTGACGTCCGGGTCCCTGATCCCGGGCTGCGCGGAGATCAACGGAACGTCGGCCGCTTACCAGGACCTGGTGAAGCTGCGCGCGACCGAGCCCGCGTTCTCCCTGGCCACGGCCGGTCAGGTCCAGTCCCGGCTCTCCTTCCCCCTCTCGGGCACCGCCGCAGAGACCCCCGGCGTCATCACCATGGAGCTCGGGGATCTCGTGGTCGTCTTCAACGCGACCCCGGACGCACAGAAGCAGCGCATCGCGGCTCTCGAGGACACCACGTACAGGCTCCACCCACTCCAGGAGAAGGGCGCCGACTCCGTCGTCAAGTCCGCCTCGTACGAGAGGAGTTCAGGCACCTTCGACGTCCCCGCACGCAGCGTCGCCGTCTTCGAGCGGGGCTGAACGACGGGCATGGGTGGACCCTGCCTTCACGCGGGGACGAGCCGGTAAGAATCGCCCTCGGGAATCACGTGGCCCGCGGTGGGTGGCGGGAAGTGGCTGCCAAGCAGCAGAGTCCGGGTGCCGGAGAGTGAGTTGAGGAGCTCCCGGCGGGTCCTGGCCGCCGCCGCGGGCTCGATGTCCACGCAGCTGCCCAGCTCGGGGTGGACCAGCTGGACGGGGTGATGGATGCAGTCACCGGTGATGAGCGCGCTCTCACCGTGACTGCTCAGCTCCACCGCCACCTGGCCTGGTGTGTGGCCCGGAGTGGGGAGCAGGCGGACGCCCGGCGCGATGTCGGTGCCGCCGTGAGGGACGTCGACCAGGTCGAGCAGGCCGGCGTCCCTGATGGGGTGCACGGAGTCCCGGAACATCTGGCGCCTGGGCTCGTCCATGTCGACGCCGGCCCAGTAGTCCCATTCGGTGCGGGCCGTGAGGTAGCGGGCGTTGGGGAAGGTGGGCACCCACCTGTCCCCGTCCCGCCGGGTGTTCCATCCCACGTGGTCGGTGTGCAGGTGGGTGAGGACGACAAGGTCCACCGTCTCGGGTGCGAAGCCCGCCTCCGTCAGCCGCGCCACGTAGTCGGTGTTCAGGTTGTCCCACGCGGGGTTGGCCCGCTGCTTGCCATTGCCGATACCGGTGTCGACGAGCACGCGAAGCCCGTTCACCTGGACCGCGAAGCTGTGGCTGGCCAGCCGCAGGACGCGCTGTTCGTCCGCGAAGTCCGGCTGCAGCCAAGGGGTTCGGGCCACGAGCTCCGGGGTTGCTCCGGGCAGCAGCCAGGGACCTGTCTGCGGGGGCAGGTGCACCTCGTCGACACGGTGGACGGTCAGCTCTCCCACCGTCCAGGCAGGTGCGCCGGTGGGAGAGCTGGCGTGGTGCTGGGATGTGGACATGTGGCGTTCCTCAAGTCGGCAGGGCGGTGGGTCTTGAAGCTAAAAGCAATGCGTTTGCGTTAAAGCAGCGTAGGCCCTACAGTCTCGCTAAAGCAAACGGTTAGCTTTTGATTGTCGAGCCCGCCGAGAGGACGCACATGAACGCCGCCGAACTCACCCCGCAGGAGGCCGCCCGAGGGGCGCTCCGGGCGGGCCTGCCGCTGGAGAGCGACCGTCACGAGGCGGTGGCGTCGACGGCCACCTACATCCAGTCCGTCATCGCCACACTGCGCGAACTGGACTTCGGGGACACGCCGCCCGCGATGTCCTATGCGGCCGGCCGGCCGAGCGCCCCGTCCTCCGCGGCCGGACAGGAGCACGTCGATGCAGCCCTTTGAGCTGACGCTCGCCGACGCCGCCCGCGCCATCGCCGCGGGAGAGCTCTCCCCGGTCGAGCTGACCGATTCGGTGCTGGACCGCGTCGCAGCGGTGGAACCACGACTCCAGGCCTACGTCACCGTCGCCGCGGACTCCGCCCGGAACGCGGCGGCGCGAGCCGAACGTGAGATCGCCCAGGGGCGGTCGCGCGGTCCGCTGCACGGGATACCCATGGGCCTGAAGGATCTGATCGACGCCGAGGGCATGCCCACCACGGCGAGCTCGCGCGTCAGGACGGACCACGTCGCCGAACGCGACAGCGCCGTCGCCGCGCGCCTGTCCGAGGCCGGTGCGGTGCTGCTGGGAAAGACCCACACCCACGAGTTCGCCTACGGGCTGACCACCCCCCAGACACGCAACGCCTGGGACCACAGCCGCGTCGCCGGCGGTTCGAGCGGAGGCTCGGCCGTCGCCGTCGCGGCGGGAGAGGCGACCTTCGCGCTGGGGACCGACACCGGCGGCTCGATCCGCGTGCCCGCGGCCCTGAACGGCGTGGTCGGGCTCAAGCCCACGTACGACCTGATCTCCCGCCGAGGAGTGACCTCGCTCTCCTGGTCCCTGGACCATGTCGGCCCTCTCACCCGCACGGTGCGGGACGCCGAGCTGGTCCTCGCCGCGTTGGTGGGACAAGACCGGCGCGACCCCGCCGACCACCTCTCGGGGCTGCGGGTCGGCGTACCGCGTAATTACTACTTCGAGCGGATCAGCCCGGAGGTCGAAGAGAACGTGCGGCGCGCCATCGGGCAGCTCCAAGAGCTCGGGGCCGAACTCGTCGAGGTGGAGATCCCGCTGGCGCGCTACATCCAGGCCGCCCAGTGGGGGCTCATGGTCCCCGAGGCGACTTCGTACCACGAGCGGACTCTCCGCTCGGTGCCTGACCTCTACTCGGCGGATGTCCGCGTCCTGCTGGAGGCGGGCGAGTTCGTGTCCGCCGGTGACTACCTCCGGGCCCAGCGGGCGAGGGCGCTGATGCGCGAGGCCTGGGCGCAGATGCTCGGGCAGGTCGATGTGGTCGCAGCCCCCGCGGTGCCGATGACGGCTGCCAAGTCCGGTCAGGACAGCGTGGAGTGGGCGGACGGCACGGTGGAGGCCGTCTCCGACAGTTACGTCCGTCTCTCCGCGCCCGCCAATATCACCGGAGTGCCTGCGCTGACCCTGCCCGTGGGCCAGGACCGCGCGGGCCTGCCGATCGGCATGCAGCTGATGGGGCGCCCCCACGACGAAGCGACCGTCCTGCGGGTCGGGCGCGCCTACGAGATGGCCGGTGCTGGTACCGGCACCGCAGCGGGGCGGCTGGCTCCCGTCGGGGCCTGAGTGGTGACACTGGCCTGGGTGGTGACACCAGCTAGAAGCAACGAAATTGCCTTAAGGAGATAGAGTGGAGTCATGAGTCCCAAGCCCATGGTCCGGCCCGGAGGGCGCAGCGCGCGTGTTCAGGAGTCGGTCCACGCGGCGGTCCGCGAACTGCAGAGCGAGCTGGGGCGCGACGCGCTGACGGTTCCTCTCGTCGCGGCCCGCGCGGGAGTGACGCCGTCGACCGTCTACCGCCGGTGGGGAGACCTGCAGGAACTCCTGTCCGACGTCGCGGTCGAGCACCTGCGCCCCGAGGCGCCGCCGGCCGACCTCGGCACCCTGCGCGCGGACCTCGGCGCGTGGGCCGAGCAGTTCCTCGACGAGATGGCCTCCCCGCCGGGGCGCGCGTACATCAGGGACGCCCTCCTCGGAGACCCGGACGGGAGCAACGCCGGCCAGTGCTCCGCCTACGCCGCCGAACAGATCGACGTGGTCCTGGCCCGTGCGTCGCAGCGGGGCGAGGCCGTCCCGGACACGGAGCGGGTCATCGACCGGGTCGTCGCGCCGATGATGTACCGCATCCTCTTCCGGCCCAGCCAACTGGACGCCGCCTACGCGCGCGCACTCGTCGATGGGGCCCTCTCGGCATCCTGAGTTCGCACCCGTCGGCGGCCGACAGAAGCATGACGGCATCCAACGATCAAAACCCGCACGCAACAGAACATCTGGATGCACTCTCGGTCAACAAGACGGCTCGCGTAGTCAGCCAATTGTCTCTGTCCTTGGGGATATGCCGCCGTGAGGTACGGACCGCTAACGTGTGACCCCCAGTTGTCCCCGTCGGGCCGCCTCGGCCCCGGAGGTGAGAGATGGCGGATGCCGGCTCGGCGTCGGTCGGTACGATCCCAGTCCAGCACCTACGGGCGGGCGACCACGCTTTCGTCAGTTATGCCGACGACGATGCGGGCCGCGACGTGGCGTCTGCTTTCGCGTGGGCGGGGCTGGTCAAGCGCGAGAAGGTGATGATCTTCGCCGCTCCGCACATGGACGAGGAGGAGGTCTGGGGCCGCCTCGACGCGCCGGGAGCCCTGCTGGGGTCGGCCCGGAACCAGGGGCAGTTGGTGCTCAGCAGCATGCGCGCCCTCATCCACCCCCAGGAAGCGTTCACTCCCGTACGGCAGTGGGAGCGCATCACGCAGGAGACCGACCGGGCCCTGGCCGAGGGCTACAGCGGGCTGCGCACCTATATCGACATGCACTGGGTGGGGCACCTGGGCGCCGATGTCGAGGTGATGATGCACCGCGAATCCCATGCCCAGCATCTGTTCACCGACCGCCCCTACACCGAGATCTGTGCCTACGACAGTCGATGGTTCCATCCAGGTGTCCTGGCGGCCATGCACGAGGCGCACCCCTGTCGGCTGCTGCCCGGCCTCGGGGCTCTGCACACGGAACAAGCGGAAGGACAGGTGCAGTTGGCCGGCGAGGCGGATCTCGCCACCCGGGAGCAATTCATCGCCGCCGTACGCGAGGGGCTCAGGCGCGGCGAGGATGCCGGACAGCCGCTGATCGTGGACCTGACCGGCCTCGTCTTCCTCGGCGTCGCCTGTGCCGTGGACCTGCTGCGGCTGGTCCTGGAACATCCGCACGGCCCGGTCCAGGTCAACTGCCCACCGACATCGGCTCGCATACTGCGCCGAGCAGGCGCCGACCAGGTGCCCCACATGGTGATCAGCGAGGTGGACCGCTGATGACGAGCACGTCAGACCCGCGCGAGGTCCCTCCCGTCACCCTCCTGGAGTCGCGATTCACCCAGGACGATCTGCCCCGGCTGCGGATGCTCGTCGAGCAGCACGCCGACCACCACGGACTGACCGAACCACGGCGCAGCGATTTCATCGTGGCTCTGGACGCGGTGGCGGTCAACGCGGTCGAGCACGCGGGCGGCGGCGGCACGCTGATCCTGCAGCGCAGCAACGGCCATCTGGCCTGCCACATTCACGACGTGGGTCCCGGCTTCAGTGCCGACGTCATCCCTGAACTGGCTCCGGGCCTCGACGGCCACCCGGGCGGCCGGGGACTGTGGCTCGCCGGACTCCTCACCGACGAACTCACCATTTCAGCGGGACCCAGCGGGAGCAAGGTGACTCTGACCGTGCGACTGCCCGGACAGGCATAGGCCCGGCGCGACCGGGTGCTGCTCCCGCTCCACCGCGTACGCCGCTGAAGACCGTTCCCCGTTCGCATCGTTGGGGCAGGACCGCACCCTCCTGCCCTACACTCGACGGACGCGCGAACGACGCGATCATCTGCGGCAGATCACCTGCGGCAGATCACCTGCGACAAGGGAGGTTGATGAATATGGCCCGCCAGACGCTTCATCAGCCTGCCCTTGTCCGGGTCGCACGAAGCTGTTGAGCGGCCCGGTCGTCTGAAACGACCAGGAGTATCGCGTGTCTTCTTCTCTCTCAACGTCCGGTACGGATCTGACCACTGACCGCCTCGTGCTGCGGCCCTGGCCCGCCGACGAGATCACCGCCGTACTCGGTGACCGCCGCCTGGCGCACTGGGCGGCAGATCATCGGGCGGGCGAGTGGCCTGGTGATCGGAGCGATCGGCCTGTTCTGGCCGCCGAGCGACGGCGCTCTCGAGATCGGGTACGGCATTGTGGCCTCGCGTCGCGGCCGGGGCTATGCCTCCGAGGCCGCCCGGGCCCTCACGGCGTACGCCCTGACCTCGCCGGACGTCCACGCCGTGTACGCCGACGTGGAACTGTCCAACCCGGCCTCGGTCCGCGTCCTGGAGAAGGCCGGACTCCAGCGCTGGAGCGAGGACGCGACCACGGCCCGCTTCCGCACCCCGGCACCGGACACGGCGCAGCGGTAGCGACCGCCCCGGCGGGCCGGCCGCGGCGAGAGCGCCACGGCCGGCCCGGCCTGGGCAAGGTCACCCGTCGGACCGGCGGCGCCTCAGTTTGACGGTGTAGTTGGTCCGGGTGGAGGGCTCCCCGTCGGGGGCCGTCAGGGAGTGTTCATGGGTGTCGCAGACGAGTACGTCCCACTGCCCGGCCGGCAGGTCGAGTGAGGCCAGGACCTTCTGGGGGCTGGGGAAGTCCACACCCGGGTGCGGTTCGGTCTCCCAGGCGGGAAAGCCCATGTGTCCGACGATCAGGAGCGTGCCGCCCTCGGTGACGGCCGCGGCGGCGTCGCGCAGGATCCGCTCGCGCGGCATCTCGTGGAGTGAGTGCAGGAACTGGGCGGAGACCAGGTCGTAGCTTCCGGTCGGGAAGGAGGCGCCCAGGTCGTGGTGTTGCCAGTCGACGCGATCGGCGACCTGCGCCTGGGCCGCGTGCTCGGCGGCACGGCCGAGGGCGACGCGGGAGATGTCGGTGGCGGTGACGCGCCAGCCCTGCCGCGCGAGCCAGATCGCGTCGCCCCCCTCTCCGCAGCCCAGGTCCAGGGCGCTGCCCGGGACGAGCCCCTCGGTCTCGCGGACGAGAGCGGCATTGGGCTCGCCGCTCCACAGTCGGTCGCTCTGGTTGTAGCGCTCGTCCCAGAACGCTGCGGCCGAATCCGCGGTGGAAGCGGCGTGGGTGCCGTCGGTGTGGGCGCGGTCGGCCTGGTGGTCGGTGGTGTGGTCGCTCATGTGGGCTCCTTCTGCTCTGCGGCAACCGTGCGCGCGGCCATGGCGGCTTGACAAAGTTATTTGCCGCCCCGGCAAATAGAGGGATGGGCGACGACGTCGAACTCACGGATGTACTGACCGCCGTCGGTCCGCGGCTGCGGGCGCTGCGGAAGGCGCGGGGCGCCACCCTGGCCCGGCTGAGCGAGGAGACGGGGATCTCCCTGAGTACGCTCTCGCGGCTTGAGGCCGGACAGCGCGAGCCGACCCTGAAGCTCTTGCTGCCGCTGGCCAAGGCCTACGGCGTCCCGCTCGACGAGCTGGTCGGCGCGCCCCAGACGGGCGACCCGCGCATCCACCCCCGGCCGTTCACGCGCCACGGCAACACCTGGGTCCCGTTGACCCGCTACCTCGGCGGGATGCACGCCTACAAGCAGGTCATGCCGGTCCCCAGAAACAGCACCCCACGGACCACACGCCCCGAGCAGGGAACACACGAGGGCTACGAATGGCTCTACGTCCTCTCCGGCCGACTGCTGCTCGCCCTCGGTGAGCACGACCTGGTGCTCACCGCGGGCGAAGCCGCCGAGTTCGACACCCGCACCCCGCACGGCTTCGCCAACGGCGGTGACATCCCCGTCGAGTTCCTCGCCCTGTACGGGGCCCAGGGCGAGCGCATGCACGTACGCGTCAGGCCGGGCGGCGACGAGGAAGCGGGCGGGGTCTAGGGCCCCTCGTACCGCGCCACAGGGAACCGAATGCGAACCGGAGGACCATAGAGACATGCCAGACGCAGTCGAAGTCGAAGCCCCCGTCATCCTGAGCGACGTACCCGGCTCCTTCCCCAGGAGCGTGCTCGCCGAGCGGCACCCCGCGCTCATCAAGAAGGTGCGCGACGCCTTCCCCTACGGGCCGCGGCAGCATCGCGCCCTGGACGCACTCCTCGCGCAGGCCACGAAGGGTGTGGTCGAGCCGCCGGAACCCGAGGCGCACGACCGTGACCTGTGGGAGGAGTGGGGGCGTGAGTACGTCGGTCTGTCCTGGTTCGACGTGCCCTTCCTGTGGGCCGAGAGCTACTTCTACCGACGGCTCCTCACGGCTGTCGGGTACTTCGGGACCGGTCCCTGGCAGGGGATCGACCCGTTCCGTCCGTTCAAGCAGGCGGAACTGCACACCGCTGAGGCCGACGAGGAACTGGCGGCGCTCGACCGGCTGGCCCCGCGGCCCCTCGGTGAGCAGCGTCAGGCCCTGCTCCTGGGCTCGCTGTGGGGCAACCGCGCCGACCTGGGCTTCGCCGTGGGCGGCGGCGCTGCCGGGGCCGCCGACTCACGCCTCGTCGCCGACGACTCCGAGCTGCTGTGGTCCCTGCTGCCCGAGGGCGGCGCGGCCACGCTGTGCCTGGTCGCGGACAACGCGGGGCGCGAGCTGCTGCCCGACCTCATCCTCATCGACCACCTCCTGCGCCATCGGCGTGCCGAGCGGGTCCTGCTGCACGTCAAGCCGTACCCGTACTACGTCTCGGACGCCATGACCGCCGACGTGATCGACTGCCTGCGCCGTCTGCGCGGCGCGCGGGGCGTCGCGGCCGAGGTGGGCGAGCGCCTCTGGGCGGCCATGGGCAGCGGCCGGCTCACCGTCCGCGGCCACGCCTTCTCCTGCGCCCCGCTGCCGTATGCGCAGATGCCCGACGACCTGCGCCAGGAGTTCGCCGATGCCGACGTGACCGTCATGAAGGGCGACCTGAACTACCGGCGACTGGTCGGCGACCGGCTCTGGCCCGCCACCACACCGTTCGAGGAGCGCACCGCGTACTTCCCCGGAGCGGTGGCCGCCCTGCGGACGCTGAAGTCCGACGTGATCGTCGGACTCGACGAGCGCACCGAGGCGGACCTCGACGCCGCACACGGCCAGCGGTGGCGCACCAGCGGAACCCACGCCCTCATCCAGGCACGGCGGTGATCTCAAAGCTTTGCCATTCGCTCTGGACGCCGTTATCGTTTCTGACGTCCTGTTGTCTCCGATAGAGGTGGACGTTGCGCATCTGAGGTTCGCGATCATCGCGCCGTACGGCCTTCGCCGTACGCCCGTCACGCCCCAGCCGGCCTTGCCGCGCTGCCCGTGACCCCGCGTGGATGCGACCTCGGTGCCTGAGCCGTCCCTCTGTCTTCCGGACCGCCGCACCCCTCTTTCGGTCGGTCGCCGCGTGGTGCTCGCATACGACGCCCCCCGCCCGCGCCTGCGACTGCGAGATTCCTCATGTCCGTACCCACCACACCCAGCGCCTCCCTGACCTGCTCCGCCCTGTCGTTCCAGTGGCCGGACGGCACGAACGTCTTCGACGGCCTCTCCGTCAGCATCGGCCGGGGCCGCACCGGGCTCGTCGGCGCCAACGGCACCGGCAAATCAACCCTGTTGCGCCTGCTGGCCGGCCAACTGCGCCCGTCCCAGGGGTCGGTGACCGTCAGCGGCAGCCTCGCCTACCTGCCGCAGAACATCACCCTCGACACGACCCTGCGCGTCGACCAGGCCCTGGGCATCGCCGAGCGGCGTGCCGCCCTGCGTGCCATCGAATCCGGAGACGTACGCGAGGAGCACTTCGAGACGGTCGGCGACGACTGGGACGTCGAGGAGCGGGCCCTTGCCCAGCTGGGGTCGCTCGGCCTCGGTGACGTCGGACTCGACCGGACCGTAGGGGAGATGTCGGGTGGCGAGACCGTGCTGCTGCGCCTGGCCGCGCTGCTCCTGGAGCGCCCGGACGTCCTTCTCCTTGACGAACCGACCAACAACCTCGACCTGTTCGCACGCCGCAGACTCTACGAAGCGGTCGAATCCTGGCGCTCCGGCGTCCTGGTCGTGGTCAGCCACGACCTCGACCTGCTGGAACGCGTGGACCGCATCGCCGAACTGCGCGCCGGATCGGTGAGCTGGTACGGCGGCGGCTGGTCCGCCTACGAGGAGGCGCTGGCCACCGAGCAGGAAGCGGCGGGGCGGATGCTGCGGGCCGCCGAGGCCGACGTACGCCGCCAGAAGCGCGAACTGGAGGAGACCCAGGTCAAGGTGGCCCGCCGCCAGCGGCACAGCAAGAAGATGGACGCCCAGCGGCGCGCCCCGCGCATCGTGGCGGGGGAGAAGAAGCGCTCCGCGCAGGAGTCGGGGGACAAGCTCCGGGGCCTGCACGAGGAGCGGCTCAACGAGGCGCGCGAGCGGCGCGAGGAGGCCGCGGACGCGATCCGCAACGACGCCGAGATCCGCGTCAACCTCCCGCACACCGCTGTGCCGGCGGGCCGCACGGTCCTGAGCGTGCGTGAACTGCGCCCCCGCTTCGGCAAGTTGAAGGAGGGCAGCCTGCATGTGCAAGGGCCGGAACGCATCGCGCTCGTGGGGCGCAACGGCGCCGGTAAGACGACGCTCCTTCGCACCCTCACCGGGGAGTTGGCTCCCTTGTCCGGCGAGGTCAGGACGTCGGTGCCGCTGCGGTTCCTGCCGCAGCGCCTGGACGTCCTTGACGACTCTCTGAGCGTCGCGGCGAACGTCGCCCGCCTGGCTCCCGGGCTCACCGACAACCACATCCGTTCCCAGCTGGCGCGCTTCCTCTTCAAGGGGGCACGCGCCGAACAACAGGCGGGCACCCTCTCGGGCGGCGAGCGCTTCCGCGCCGCACTCGCGGCGATGATGCTCGCCGCACCTGCCCCTCAACTGCTCATGCTGGACGAGCCGACCAACAATCTGGACCTGGCCAGCGTGCGCCAACTGACCGGCGCTCTGGAGTCGTACGAGGGCGCGCTACTGATCGCCAGCCACGACCTGACGTTCCTGGAGTCGGTCGGCGTCACGCGCTGGGTGCTGGTGGCGGAGGAACTCCTGGAGACCACCGCGGAGGAGGTCCGCGGCCTTCTGGCGGCGCCGGACCGGGGTGATGCCGCAGAAGCCTAGGCCGGGGGCACCCCCGTCGGTCCGGCCCGAGGCCGATCGCCTTTCGGTGAGCGTTCGTCGACAGGACCGTCCCGGCGGGGGTGGAGCGAGGCTGAGCGCGGTCAGTCGTGCAAGGCCACCAGGACCACCGCGGCCGCGACGGCGCCGAGTGTCACCGCGGTGATGCCGTGGGAGAGGCGGTGGGTGCGCGGGACCGGCAGGACGTGGTCGACGGCGAACCTGCCTGGGCCGGCGAGGGCCAGGCTTACGGCAGCCGTGAGCAGGACCAGGTCGTACTCGATTCCGGCCGGGTTGAAGAAGCCGTTGCCCCACTTCATGGCGATGGCATTGAGCATGATGCCGACGATGCCCGCCCCGGCGAGCGGGGTCAGCAGGCCGATGGCCAGACCGAGGCCGCAGAGCGTCTCCGTCAGACCGGCGACCGTGGCCATGACCTTCGGGGCGGAGTAGCCGTCGCTCGCGAAGAAGCCCGCGGTGCTGTCGAGGCCCGCGCCGTTGAACCAGCCGAAGAGCTTCTGGCTGCCGTGCACGGCCATGGTCAGACCGACCGCGCAGCGCAGCAGGAGGAGGCCGATGTCACCGCCGTACTGCGCGGACACGAGCGGGGAGCCGGGGCCGCCCGCAGCGGCGTCGTGGGTGCTGGTGGAAGTGGAAAGGGGCATGCGGATCTCTCCTGTTGGTCGATGAAGGTGACGCGGTGACGCCGACCGGTCCTGTCGGCGGGGTGCGGGTGGAGAGATCCCGTCTACGTTCTGATGACCTGGGTTCTGTAGAGGTCGACGGACGTCGCGTCCGGGGGAGCCGCGCCGAGCGGTGCGACCGCCTCGTCCCGCGGCTCGCACGGCGCGGGTGCCGCCTCGAACGCGGGCGAACCGGTCCGCTCGGGAGCGGGCAACGCCCCGCGCGGCGCCCTGTTCTCGCCCTCGTGACAGCCACGGCCACTGTCGCGGGACCCGTCACGGCCGCTGTCACGCCTGTCGGCCGCGCGCTCGGCGTACGGACCGAAGGCGACGGCGGTCGCGCCGCGGTCCTCGGTGACCGCCGCGACAGCGGTGCCCGACGGCCCGTCGATCCCGAGCAAGGGGACGAGGAAGAGGAAGACCATGACGAACAGGGCCGTGCGCACCGCACCGCCCTGGGGTCGCGTCTCCCGTGTGGCCATGTCCGACTGATGGTAGGCCAGAGCCGACGGCGGGCACAGCCGCTCTCGCCTCCCTCACCTCCTCCACCCTTCGGGCGCCTTACCGCCGGGCGCAGGTGATGTCGTGCGCGGGCAGGACCCCGGTGCGCAGGTAGTCGTTGACCGCGCGGTCGGCGCAGGGGACGGGGCGAAGTCCTTCAAGACCGCGGCCATAGACGCCGTGGGAGCGAATGTCCGCGGTGATCAGGCGCGAGCCGGTCAGCTTGCGGTGCAGGGCGAGGGCCCCGTCGTAGGGGACGTTGTTGTCGCGACGGGCCTGGAGCATCAGTACGGGCACGTCGTTGGCGATGGTTGTGCCCGGTTCGCGCGGCTCGGTGGGCCAGAACGCACACGGGGCGATCATGCCGTTGACGTAGGGGCCGAAGACGGGCTGGGTGCTGCGGCTGCGCTCGCTGTTCCGCCAGTACGTCTCCGGGTCCTTGGGCCAGCCGCCCGCAGGCCAGCCGCCGTCGCCGCACATGAAGAGCGCCCCGCCCACCATGCTGTCCGCCAGGTCGGGCGAAGCGAGCAGCTCCAGCATCGCGGCGAGTTCGGGGCCCGGTTCGACCGCCTTGCCCGCCGCGGCGTCGACCAGGTCCCGCACGATCGCGGCCAGCGCCGGATCGTTCTCCGTGTGCTGAATGGGCTGCTTCAACAGCAGCCGCAGGACGGGGGCGTCGAGGCGTTGCCCGTCGATGCTGACCGGCCGGCGTTCGGCCTGGGCGAGGAGCCGCTCGACGCGCGTCCGCACGTGCGAGGCCGTGCGGCCCAGCCGGTACGTGTCGTGGTGGCGTGCGGTCCAGTCGGCCCATTCGTCCAGCGCTTCCTCGGCCGGTTCGCCGGAGCTCTGGAACAGTTCGTACTGGGGGGCGGCCGGGTCGGTCGAGGAGTCGATCACCATGCGGCCGGTGCGGCGGGGGAACAGCTGGGTGTACACCGCGCCCAGGTCGGCGCCGTACGAGATGCCGTAGTACGAGAGCTTCCGTTCGCCGAGGGCGGCCCTGATCACGTCCATGTCCCGGGCCACGTTCCGGGAGGACGCGTGCGGCAGTAGCGCCGCGTTGTCGCCGTGCTCCCGGCAGCGCCGCGCCGTGTCCCGCGCGTTCCGCACCGACGCGTCGAAGTCCGTACGGGGTGTTGTCGAGGGCCCCGGCGGGGTCGGCGGCTCGGCCGGTGCGCAGGTGATCGGGGAACTCTCGCCGAGGAACCGCGGGTCGAACCCGATCAGGTCGTAGCCGTCCGCCACCCCTTTCAACGCGGGCCGCAACGCAAGGGTGTTGGCGAGCCCGGTGCCGCCGGGGCCACCCGGATTCGACAGCAGGATGCCGCGACGCTGAGCCGAGGCCTTGGCCTTGATGCGCGAGACCGCGATCTGCAGGGTGCGACCGCCGGGAGCGGAGTAGTCGAGGGGAACGCTCACCTTCGCGCACCGCGCCCCCGCGGCGTTCAGCTCCACCTGCGTCTTCGAGCACGGCCCCCAGCTCAGCCGCTGCTGCTCGTAGGCCGGGATGGGGCGAGTGACAGGGGAAGGGGCCGCCGTCGAAGGCACCGCTCCGGCGAGCAGTCCGCCCAGGCCGAGACCGGCCGCGAGTGAGGGGAAGAGGCCGCGCATCATGCTCCTTGGTGTCAACTGGCTCAAGAGGAAGAGACGGAGCCGACGCTAGGAGCACGGAGGGTGACAGAACATCAGGTCACCTGGCCGATGCCTGCGGGGGTTAGCCCCCGCCCCGGCCGTAGCGTCCGGGCGTTGTGCCCACGTGGCGTGTGAAGTGCCTGTTCAGGTGGGCTTGGTCGTGGAAGCCCACGGTGGTCGCGACCTCGGCGGGACGATGGCCGCCGAGCAGGAGGCGGCGGGCCCGGTCGATGCGCCTGCCGACGAGGTAGGCGTGCGGCGGCAGGCCGTAGGTCTGCTTGAAGCAGCGGATCAAGTGGGTGGGATGCGCGTGCAGGGTGGTGGCGGCCTCGTCCAGCGAGAGGCCCGCGGATATCCGGGAGTCCAGCAGTTCACGTGTGCGCGCCGCCAGACGGCTCGCTTCGCGGCCCGGCGCGCGGGGCTGGAGGGCGTCAAGGTGACCGCGGAGCCGCTCACTGATGAAGGAGAGACGCGACTCCGCCTCGAACTCGTCTCCCGGGCGGCCGAGTGAGGCGTGTAGATGGTGGATGCGGTGTCGCAGCAAGGCGTCGTCGATGACCGGTCCGTCCACCGCGCCACCGATCAACCGCCGGGGGAGCACGGAGTCTTCGAGGTAGAGGACGCGTTTGCGGAAGCCCGACGCGGTCACCGTCCGCCCGTCATGGGGCACGCCGGGAGGCAGCAGGAGGACGTTCGCGGAGCCGGTCGCGTCGTGGCGGCGGCGGTCGAGCGCGAAGTCGACCGCCCCGTCGTCAAGAATCATCAGGTCCCACGTGTCGTGGGTGTGGGCCGGATAGGCGTGGTCGGTGAAGTGCGCGTGGAAGACCTCCGCGATCCCCGGCACCGGCGGCCGCCAGGCCCGGATGGACGTGCGAGGGAGATCTGCGTTCATGCCAGGAACGTACAAGACCGCCAAAGACCGTTCCCGGCAACCTCATGGCAGCAGCCGGACTGCGGCGGGACCCCACGGACCCCGGGGCTCCGACGGCCGGCCCTGAGAGAGGAACCCGCATGCCCCAGAAGCCCGCCCCCGTCAGCATCACCGAAAAGCTCGCGGAGTTCAGCGAGCTGTGGTCACAGAAGACCGTGGCAGTCCTGAACGACTACGAGGTCAAGCTGGCCAAGTTGCACGGAGAGTTCGTCTGGCATCGCCACGAGGACACCGACGAGCTGTTTCTGGTCCTCAACGGGCGGTTGACCATTCAACTCAGGGACGGAGACGTGGAGGTGGGACCCGGCGAATTGTTCGTGGTGCCCCGCGGCGTCGAACACCGCCCCGTGGCGGACGTGGAAACCGCCATCCTGCTCTTCGAGCCCGCGGGGACGATGAACACCGGTGACGCCGGAGGACCGATGACCAAGGCAACCGAGTTCGTCCACTGACGGACCTCTCGTCTTGTGGGCGTGCGGGGCACCGGAAAGTGACGCGCGCCACCTGCTGGGACACGGGGAGCCCATCGCTTTGTATCCTCGGCGGGCAGTGCCGATGCCCCCGGCGCAAGCTCGCGCAGCTCACAGGCTCGGGCAGCGCCGACAACGTAAGGACACACCATGACCACCGAGCTGAGCCCCGACGCCACGACCGGGCTCCTTGAGCGGGCCCGCCAGGACTACCAGGACCTCGCAGGTCGCGGACTCTCGCTCGACCTCACGCGCGGCAAGCCGGCGCCGGAGCAGCTCGACCTCTCCGAGGACCTGCTGAGCCTGCCGGGCGGGCGGCACACTTCCGCCGACGGCACGGACGTACGCAATTACGGCGGTCTGCAGGGTCTGGTGGAGCTCCGGGAGATCTTCGCGGACGTCCTCCAGGTGCCGGCCGGCCAGCTCCTCGCGCTCGGCAACTCCAGCCTTGAGCTGATGCACGACTGCCTGGTGCACGCGCTGCTGAGTGTGGTGCCGGGTGCCGAGTCGCGCTGGGTGGACCAGGAGCGGATCGCCTTCCTGTGTCCGACTCCGGGCTACGACCGGCATTTCGCCCTCTGCGAGCGGTTCGGGATCGACATGATTCCCGTGCCGATGACCGCCGAGGGCCCGGACATGGACGTCGTGGAGCGGCTCGTCGCCGAGGACCCGTCGGTCAAGGGCATCTGGTGCGTCCCGAAGTACAGCAACCCCGACGGCGCCTGCTACAGCGACGACACCGTCGCCCGCCTCGCCACGATGCGGGCCGCCGCGCCCGATTTCCGGATCTTCTGGGACAACGCGTACGCCGCCCATCACCTCACCGCGGAGCCCGTCGAGATCGCCGACCTGCTCGCGGCCTGCGCGGACGCGGGGAACGCGGACCGTGCCTTCGTCTTCGGCTCCACCTCGAAGATCACCGCCGCGGGTGCGGGTGTCGCCTTCTTCGGCTCGTCGCCCGCGAACCTGAAGTGGCTGCTCGCCAACAACGCCAAGCGGTCGATCGGCCCGGACAAGATCAACCAGCTGCGGCACGTCATGTTCCTGCGTGACGCCGACGGGGTGCGCGCCCACATGGAGCGCCAGCGCGCCCTGCTCCAGCCGAAGTTCGAGGCCGTGGCCCGGATCCTGGAGGCGGAGCTCGGCTCCACGGGCCTCGCCCGCTGGACCGACCCCAAGGGGGGCTACTTCGTCACGCTCGAAGTGCCCGACGGCTGCGCCAAGGAGGTCGTACGCCGTGCCGCCGAAGCGGGCATCGTGCTGACCCCGGCCGGCGCCACCCACCCGTACGGCGACGACCCGCGCGACGCGACCATCCGCATCGCGCCGAGCTACCCGAGCCTCGTTGAGCTCGAGCAGGCCATCGAGGGGCTCGCCGTGTGCGTACGGCTCGTCGGGTACGAGCAGCAGGCCGCCTGACTCCTCCAGTCAGCCGGCCCCCAGGCCGCCCAGCTCCCGGGTCGGCCGACCCCGAGGCCGCGGCCCTGGTGACACCCGTCCGGTTCCGGCCAGTAAACTGCGCGCGCTCACAAGCGTCGCAGGAGGCGAGGGGAACCGTGGCACACGGGGGATATCAGGGCTGGGGCCCGGGGGACGGCCGTCCGCAGGGCGGCGGCCCGAGTCCGTACGACCCACAAGGAGGCGGTGGTCCGAATCCGTACGGACCGCCGCAACCCGGGCCCTATCCGCCCCCGCAGCCGTATCCGTACCCGCTCCCGCCGCAGCCCGTCCGGCGGCGGCGTTCCGGGTGCGCGCTCTTCTTCGTCTCGCCGCTCATCCCGTTCATCCGCTCGGCCCGCCGCCGCGCCGAAGCGATCTTCAACCAGCCCGGCGCCGGCCGAGTAGCGGACTCGCTGGTGTCGAAGGTGCAGTTGGCGCGTGCGATCGCCGGTGCGGCCGCCGGCTTTGCCCTGATCTACGCCTACGGTGCGGAGGACGGCTGGAGCGGCGTCGCCAACGACGGCGTCGTGAGGCTGATCCTCGCCCCGCTGCTGCTGATCTTCACCGGGCCGCTGGTCGTCCTCGGCTTCATCCGCTACGCGCCCGCCGAGCGGCGGCGCGTGCTCCGCTCCCGGCTGCGTGCGCCGCTCAAGGCCGTGGCCTGGTACGTCGGCATCCTGGTCGGTGTCGGGCTCGTGCTGGCGGGCAGCACCCTGCTGCTCAAGCAGAACTACGGCACGCTCACGGATGGACTCGTGGCGCTCGCGCTGCTCATCGGACTCGTCTGGCTGCTGCCGTTCCTGCTCTTCGCCTCCGCGTACGCCGCCCGCTACGCCTTCAACACGTCCAACGTGCACGCCGCGCTCCCGGCCGCGCTCACCGTCGTACTCGTGTGGGAGCTGATGCTTTTCAGCGTCGCGCTCGACGGCGGACTGCCGCACGGGCCACCGGCCGTCCAGTGGTGCGCGGTCCTCGGCGGCCCCGTGACCGTGACCGCGGTGGCTCTGTGGGAACTGCGCCGCATGCGCACCCGCCACGGCGTTCGCATCCGCCACTGAGCATGATGCGGCGCACGCGCGGGCTCACCGAGCCGTCACCCGCGGGCGGCTAGCGGCCGGGCCGGGAGGCGGAGTCGGGCACGTCGAGAACCATCTCGCGCTCCACCTTCGAGGGATCGCCCTTCATCGGGACGGTCGCCCCGGACGGCACGAATCCGTACCGCCGGTAGAACCGCTCGGCCCGCGCGTTGTCCTCGTGGACGTACAGGCGCACCCGCGCCACGTCCGGCACCGACCACGCCCACTCGACCGCCGCCGTGAAGAGCGCGTCGATGACTCCGCTTCCGCGGTGCTCGGGGCGGACGAAGACGCCGAAGACGTGCGCCTGGCGCTGCTGAACGGCCTGGCCGAACGCGTCGTCGCTGCCCGCGTCCTCGATGAGGATGGCCACCGTGCCGTTCCAGGTCCCGTCTTCCGCCTCGGCCACGAACTGGCGCATCCGCGTCCCGCCGGCCGCCCTCATGGCCCGCTTCTGCCAGAAGGAGTCCGGTTCCGCGGCGGCCTGTTCATAGGTGTCGAGAAAGGCGATCGGAGCCGCCGGGTCCTTGAGCGCGAGGAGCCGCAGCTCCTTCGCCTTGACCCACTCATCGGCACGTATCGGACGGACGGTATCGCGGGAAACCTCGTTCATGCCGTAGCACCCTACGCGGGCGACACCGGCCCCGTGGTGCGGGCTGGCGGCCGCGTCATCGGCGTCCGTGCCCCGTCACCGATTGGAGTTGCGAGGGCCGGTGTACTGCGCGTCGGTGACAGGCTCCGCCCACTGGGTCTCGGGGGTGTCGTCGCCGGTGCTCTCCCACATGGCGATGTGTTCCATGAACCGGTCGGGGGCGGCGCCGTGCCAGTGCTCCTCATCGGGCGGGCAGCCGACCGTCTCACCGGGGTGGGCTTCGAGGACGGTGCCGTCGCGGGTGCCGATCAGGGCGATGCCGGAGACCACGTGCAGGCTCTGGCCCACGGCGTGGGAGTGCCAGTTGGTGCGGGCGCCGGGGGAGAAGCGGACGAGGTTCGCTCGCATCCTCGACGGTTCCTGACCGGCGACGATGACGTCCCACCAGACGTCTCCGGTGAACCATTCCGCCGGTGCCTTGCTGGTGGGCTGGGGCTTGATGAATTCCATGGGGTTTCCTGTCGATTCGATGTCGCGCAGCGGTGGTGGCCGCGAGGACGACCAGGCCGCGTCAGGCGGGCGGGGGGGCGGTCGGCTCGGGCGGACCCCGAGTTGCCGGGGCGTGCCACGTCTTCCAGAAAACCTCGTATTCACGCGCGCAGCGAGTTACGGATGAGGGGTGTACCGGCAGTACATCGCTCCCCGTAGAGCTCGCGTCGTACCGTCGTCACATGGACAACCGTGATGAGGTCCGCGAGTTCCTGACCTCGCGGCGGGGCAAGATCAGCCCGCAGCGGGCAGGGCTGCCCGCGGGCCCCCCGACGCGGTAGGTCGCCACCTCCCGGCCCTGAGGTCAGGCGACCTTCCAGGCCGCCTCGATCATCAGGAAGACCTCGTCCACCGCGGCTTGCGGGTCGTCCGCCTCGCGGGCCACCGAGTAGGCGTCGATCGCGAACCTGGCGATCGCCCGGCAGGCCGTCGTGGTCTGTGACAGGGCGGGATCCGCGGCGATGGCCGCTGCCAGCGACTCCGCGTGGCGCAGCCTCATCGACTCCTCGTACTTCCGCAGTGCGGGCGACTCCTCGATCATGCGCCAGACCGGGGCGGCGTCGTTCGCCGTGCAATGCCGCACCAGGGCCAGGATCTCGCGGCGCAGCGCGGGGATGAGCGGGTCGTGCGGCGGCCGGTCGGTGACCGCCCGCGTGAGGCGTTGCTCGAAGTCCTCGTCCTGCTCGAACACCAGGGCCTCTTTCGAGGCGAAGTGGGAGAAGAGCGTGGTGACGGCCACGTCGGCCTCGGCGGCCACGTCACGGATGCCCACCGCGTCGTACCCGCGTTCCAGGAAGAGCCCCAGGGCGGCGTCAGCGATCTTCTGGCGGGTCGCGGCCTTCTTGCGCTCGCGGCGTCCGGACGGCTCGGTCATGGACTGACGCTATCAAATACAAACCCGTAATCGTTCCGAATAGCTATCGGTTCTTAAAAGCTAACGGTTAGTGCTACGGTCCTCCGTATGAAGAGAGTGAGCTTCGCCGAGTTCGGCGGTCCCGATGTCCTGCAACTCCTGGACGCCGAGGAGCCCCATGCGGGCCCCGGCCAGATACGCGTCGCCGTGCGGGCGGCGGGGGTGAATCCCGTCGATTGGAGGGTTCGTGAAGGGCAGGTCCTGGGGGCCCATCCGACCCGGTTGCCCTCCGGGGTCGGGCTGGACGCCGCGGGAGTGGTGGACGAGATCGGAGAGGGCGTCAAGGGGGTCGAGGTCGGCGACCGCGTGTTCGGCGAAGGGGCGAGCACGTACGCCGAGTTCGCCGTGCTGTCGGCCTGGGCCCGGATGCCCGAGGGCCTGACGTTCGAAGAGGCGGCCGGGTATCCCTCGGTGGTGGAGACCGCGCTGCGCGTCATCCGCGAGGTCGGCGTGCGGCCCGGGCAGACGCTGCTGGTCAGCGGCGCGTCCGGGGGAGTCGGGTCGGCGGTCCTGCAGGTCGCACGCGAGCGCGGCATCGCGGTGATCGGCACGGCCGGGGCCGCGAACCAGGACTATCTGCGTGACCTGGGTGCGCGCGCCACGACGTACGGCGAGGGCTGGGTCGAGCGGGTGCGGCAGTTCGGCCGGGTCGACGCGGCTCTCGATCTCGCGGGCTCCGGCGTGATCCCCGAGCTCGTCGAGCTGACGGGGGACCCGCAGAGGGTGGTCTCCATCGCGGACCTGGGGGCGCCGGAGTTCGGTGTCCGATTCTCCGGCGTGGCCGGAAGCGTGCCGGAGGCGCTGGCCGAGGCCGCCGCTCTCATCGCGCGGGGAAAGCTGCACATCCCGGTCGAGAAGTCGTACACGCTCGCCGAGGCCGCCGCGGCGCACGTCGACAGCCGTGCGGGCCATACGCGGGGGCGCCGGGTCATCGTGGTCTGACCCGTGTTGGTGAGGGTCGCGGCTCGCGGCTCGCGGGGCATGGGTGACAGGCGACGTCACGAGTCACGGGAACGAGGCACGGGTCACGATTCACGGTCACGAGACACGGCAGTGTCGGTCGGCGCGCCGTCCGAGTGGGGCGAGGGCATGGGCGGCCACGTCGGACGGTGCGCGGGCGGCAGGGTCAGCAGGGCCTGGCCCACCGTGAGGTAGCGGGGGAAGATCTCCGTGCTGCCGGTCGCCGCCAGCAGTTCGGCGAGATGCCGGCCCGCCCCGGCCAGCAGAAGCTGCCCCTCACGGCGCCGCAGCAACCAGCGCACCCCGAGCAGACAGTTGAGCCCACGGGAATCGCAGAACACCAGCGCCGTCACATCGAGTACGAGATGCCGATGACCCGCCATGACGGAAGCACCGAGGGTGCGTAGAAAGTACTTCTCGCCGCTCTGGTCGAGTTCACCGCTCACGCGGAGCACGGCACACTCTTCGCACCGTGCGAGCTCTTGGATGATGAGGCGATGGGTCTGCATCGACATCGCGCCTCCCTGTGGTCGTCGAACGGAAGCCCGTGTGCGTGCCGGTGCACAATCTGCCCCGCTCCCGAGTCCCCCGTCGCTCCCTCCCTACGCCTGGCTGCTCGCCTCATTGGCCTGACGGACCGTGTCCCAGCAGAACGAGCACAGGTCGAGCACGCGATCGCCGATGGGGGAGTGGACGATGACGGCGCAGCTTGCCGGGCGGCCGCAGCCCAGGCAGGGATGGTGTTCGTCGCGGGCCCGGTGCAGCAGGGTTTCGCCGGGGGCACCGGGCGGCGCGGCGGCGAGCAAGGCCGGCTCGGCGGCGATCAGGTGGAGCAGGCCGGTGGCGGCCGCGGTGTTCATGGCCGCGCCGCCCGAGCGGACGTGATGCGCGAGGTGGTGCCGGGGGTGGCGCCTCGGGGCGTGGCCGTGGCGGGCGGTGGCCCTGCCGGGAGGCGTCGCGCGTAAGGGTCGCCGTGCCCGCGCGGCGACCTCTGCCCGCTCAGGCGAGATCCCCGAGCGTGACGCGATGGCCCGCGCGACGCCGTACGAAACCGCGTCGGCCCGCCAGGAGCGTGATGCCCGTCCATCCGGCGACGCCCATGCCCAAGGTGCCGAGCCGGCCGTCGGGGTCGACGTCGGACGCGGCCTCCAGCGGGACGACTCCTTCCGGATCGCTGATGACGTCGAGCCGGTCGCCCACCTCCCACTCCGGGTTGCTGCCGCTGTAGGTCAGGGGTTCGCCGAGCCTGCCCTCCGGACCGACGAGGGTGAAGCGGTGGTCGTTCGATCCACCGTCGGCGGCGCTGTCGGCCGTGATGCGGACGCTCTCGCGCACCCCGCGGACGTCGAGGGCGGCCTCGGGCGCGTACTGCACCGAGCCCACGAGGACGAAGACCGCCGGCAGGAAGGACACGAGCGCGAGCCACCACGCGTTGTGCAGGAGACACAGGAGCAACGCGAAGGTGAGGCAACCGATGAGTCCGGTGGAGATCGGGATCCAGTCCGTGCCCACCGCGAGATACGCGATACCGGTGTTGGCGGCCGCGATGGCCCACCCGACTCCCGTCACGACGAGGGTGAAGACGAAGTAGACCCCGTGGGACACGCTTTCGCCTCGCGGCTCCTTCATTTCCACGTCACTCATCAGGCAGCTCGATCCGAAGCGGTCCGCAGCCGACGCGGTCCGCCTCCGCGGCCACGTAGCGGGGCAGGAGCGTGCGGATGTCGGCGGCGCGCCGCGTGCCCTCGGCCCGGATGAGGAAAGTGACGTCACCGGTCGGACACCGGGCCTGGAAGAGGCCGAAGTCGTCCCGCAGGAAGCCGTTCCCCTGGGCGCCGCCCAGGGCCTTCACCTCGGGGCCGCCGTCGTACTGCAGGCCCGCGTAGAGCGCGGAGAGGCGCGGGTCCTCGACCGTCATGAGCCGCAGGCGCGGGTGCCCGAAGAGCACATCGCGGTCGCAGGTACGTACGGGGCCTTCGCCCACCGTGACCAGCGGTCGATGGTAGGCGTCGGTCTTGCGGCCACCCGGCATGTGCAGCCCCTTGATGCCGCAGACCGCGTCGGGCTTCTCGTTCTTGAAGCGTGCGGGCGCGGGCAGTCGGTCGGCGGGGTCCGTCACCTTGCCCTCGCACCCCTGCTCGGCCAGATAGCCGTTGACGAGTCGGACCACCGCCCTGGTGAGACGGGCGCGTTCACCCGGGTCGACCGCGTTGTCGTAGGTGGTCCAGCCCGTTTCCAGGTCGGCCACGAGCGGTCCCTTGCGGTCGGGCGCCCGGCCGACGCAGCCTTCCGGAACCGCGAGCCACGCGCGCGTGTCCGATGCCATGCCCAGCAGTCCGCCGCCCAGCGGAGTCATCCGCGCGGACAGGTACTCGTCGGCCCACTTGTCACGTGAACCGCCGAACCGAGTGTCCAGCTCGTGGACCTGGGCCGTGATCCGCCGACCGCGCGGCGACTTCAGGCGGCACACGCCGGACGGACCTTCGGAGTAGATGTGGTCCGAGGTGATGGGCACGTCCGACGCCTCGATGTCCCGCTTGCCGCCGAACAGATCCGCCACGTCGTCCTCGCTCAACGCGCCCCAGCACGCCGACTCCCGCTCGAAAGGGCCGGCCTGCGCGTGCCAGGCCGTCCCCGCCCCGCCGAGCAGCGCCCCGGCGACGGCGGCGGCGACGGCGGGCCGCAGCCGCCCGCGCGTGAGCCGCCGCCAGTGCCACCAGGGGCGAGGCGGCTCCGGAACCGTGGCAGCAGTCGTCTCGTCGGTCTCGGTCATCAGCGCTGTCCCCCGGTTCCCGCGGACGCGGCCGGTGCGACAGGCGCGCACCCCAGTCGCTGAGACACCGCGTCGGTGAATGCGGCGAAGAGGCCGCCCTTGGCCTTGTGCTCCGGTGCGCCCAGCATCATGAACGTCGTCGGACGCCCCGCGCACCGGGCCCGTACGACCTGATGGTCCGCCGCCAGGACGCCCCTGCCCCGCCAGCCACGCGCGGGCGCCTTGTCGCCCGTCACGTCCTTGAGGAGAGCGTCGATCCGGGGGTGCGCGACCATGAGGGCGTCGAGGAAGTCCGCGCCGCCTCGGCCGACCTGTACCGAGCAGGACTGCAGGTCGTCGGTGACCGCGCCGACCTGGTAGGAGGTTTCCCGCTCCGCCTCCTTGCCCAGATCGAGGTCAAGTCCCCTGATGCGGCACGCCGGGTCGGAGTAGAAGGTCTCCCTCTTCTCCGGCAGCGTGAGCACGGGAGAAGTGACGCGCAGGGCCTTCGACGGGGCACAACCTGCCTTCTCCATGCCCTTGTTGGCGACCGCCACCAGGAGTTCGGCCACCGTGCGCGAACCGCCGAGGTCGGGGAAGCGCGTCAGTGTCCCGTCCGGCTCCGACCGCGCGTCGAGGGTGACCGCGGTGGGGCGGCCGTCGCGGGTGTCGCACCGCTTCGGCAGCACGAGCAGGCCGCGAGAGCCGCCGACGGCGCCGGGCAACCCGTCGGGCAGCGGCATCGCGCCGTCGCCGAGGTAGTCGTTGAGCCACGTCAGACGGGCCCCCGCGTCCTTCGGCGCCCTGCCGTACGTCACTGTCACGGTGGTGCCCTGGACGCTCTCGTCGCCGTCGGAGCGGACGTCGCTCGACTGCACGGTCAGGGTGCACGAGCCCGACGGCTTCCCGGGCGACGGTGGCGCTCCCTTGGACGTACGGCTGCGGGCGTCGTCGCCCGAGAAACCCGCGTCGCCCAGGATGAGCGGCCCGCTGTCCTGTTCCCAACTGCCCCAGCAGTAGCGGTCCTTGGTGGCCAGGGGCCCCTGGAAGGCCCAGGTCCCCAGCCCCGCCGCCAGAACGACCGCCACCACGCCCGACGTCACACCGCGGCGCCGAGTGCTTATCAGCCACCGACCACCTGCGCGTACGCGGCCGAACCACCCTGCCCGACTGTCCCCCGTCAACGCTGCTGCCTCTTCTCCGCCTCACCCGATGTGGCCGTTGATCGTAACCAGCCGGACCGCTGCCCACGGCCACAGGGTGCGGATCTCTGATCGGCCCGCCCTGCCGTGTGTCTGCCGCGCGCCTGCGTGTGCGCACGGGCCCGGAAGCGACGCTGAATGATAAGATCGTCGGTGTTCGTGTGATCCGTATCGAGGATGTCGGGAGGTGGGGTTGATGACCGTGCTCAAGGCCACTGCCATGCGCACCGCCCGGACCACCCTCACGTCCCGGGTCGCGGCCTGACCTCAGCCGGATGCGCCTCGCTGGGAGCGTGAGCTCGCGGGGCACCACCACACGAACCCACAGGAAACGGATCTCTGTCCATCATGAGCAACACCGTGAGCAACACCTGGATCACGCGCGCCGAGACCAGCGCTGACGTCCCCGCCGTTCGCGCCGTCGTCGTCGCCGCGTTCGACACCCCGGCGGAAGCCGACCTCGTCGACGCACTGCGTGCCGACCCCGCGTGGATCGACGGCCTGTCCGTCGTCACCACCGACCGGGACGGCAAGGTCGTCGGCCACGCGCTGCTGACCCGCTGCCACATCGGGGACACCCCGGCGCTGTGCCTGGCCCCCGTGGCCGTGCTTCCCGAGCATCAGAAGACCGGAGCGGGTGCCGCGGCGATCCGTGCCGCGCTCGCCATGGCCAAGGACAAGGGCGAGCACTTCGTCACCGTCCTCGGGCACCCGGCGTACTACCCGCGATTCGGCTTCGCCCGTGCCTCGACGTACGGCATCGGCATCAGCATCGACGTCCCGGACGAGGCCATGATGGCCCTCGCCCTCGACGCCGGACACCAGCTGCCCAGCGGCACGGTGCGCTACGCCGCGCCGTTCGGCATCTAGTCGACCCCGCCGTGCCGGGACCGTCCGCGGCCCCGGCACGGCTCCCGAAGTCCGTCGCGGACCCATCGGTGTGCCGCGCCGGGCCCGGGGCCACGGCCTGGGCAGCTGCCTCCTGCGGCATGCCTTCGGCCATTGTGCGGCGGTGGGGCGCGACCGGATCGGCCCCGGCGTGGACACCGACAACAGCAACGGCGCGCTCGCCCTGTACGAGCACCACGGCATGACCCTCGACTTCGCCCTCCACGCCTGGGAGTCGACCCGCCCCGTCGCCCGCTGACAGGTCGCCCTCGAAGGGGGCGGCCGCCCCTCTAGACAGCTGCCGGGAACGTGAACCGCACGTCGGTCAATTGCTCCGACAGCTCCCACAGGCGCCGCCCGGTCTCCTCGTCCGCCGCCACGGGGGCCAGCCGCACCCGGGTCGGCGCGCCGCGCAGCTCGGCCAGGCCGCCCGGGCCGATGAACTGGCCGCTCTCCACCTCCGGGTCGGTCGCCGCGTACAGCTGGGGCAGGGCGCCGTCGGCCGGGCGCTGGGCGAACAGCGGGTTGCCGATGCGGCCGAGCACCACCCGCCACAGGCCGGTCGGCGTGCCCATCTGGAGGTTGGTGGCGGTGTAGCCGGGGTGGGCGAGCACGCTGCGCACAGGGCTGCGGGATTCGGTCAGGCGGCGGTGGAGTTCCTTGCCGAAGACGGCGTTGGCGAGCTTCGACTGGTTGTAGTGCCCCATGGGCTTGTAGTCGCGCTCGCCGTTCAGGTCGTCGAAGCGGATGCGCGCCTGCCGGTGGTTGATCGAACTCACCGTCACCACGCGGGGGTCGCTCCCGGCGGCCAGCAGGTCGAGCAGCAGGCCGGTGAGCGCGAAGTGGCCGAGGTGATTGCAGGCGAACTGCAACTCGTGGCCCTGCTTGCTGAGCGTACGAGGCGGCGCCATCACGCCCGCGTTGTTGACGAGTACGTCCACGTGTGGACGGTCGGCGCGCAGCCGATCGGCGAAGCCGCGGACCGAGTCGAGGTCGGCCAGGTCGAGGCGGCGTACCTCCAGGCTCGCGGCCGGGTGCGCCGCGGTGATCTCCGCGACCGCCCGGCGGCCCTTGGCCTCGTCGCGCACCGCGAGGATCACGTGCCCGCCCCGCCGGGCGAGCGCCCGGGTGGTCGCCAGACCGAGGCCGCTGTTGGCCCCGGTGACGACGAACACCCGCTTGGTCTGGTCGGGAATCTGCTCGGCTGTCCAGCGCTGTTGCTGCGTCATGCGGCACAGATTGCCGTGTGTGGCACTCAGTGTCAAGGGAGATTCTGAGTGCCATGGAAGGCATGGCGTGTACCATGGGCCCGGTGAGCTCCCGCCCCGAAGTGACCATGGCCGAGCGCAAACGGCAGCTCGTCTCGAACGAGTTGACCGAAGCGGCGCTGCAACTCCTTGCCCGGAAGGGGTTCGACGCGGTCACCATCGACGAGATCGTGACCACCGCGGGCGTCTCCCGGCGGACGTTCTTCCGGTACTTCGCGTCCAAGGAGGACGTGGTCGTCCAGTTCCTGGCCGACATGGGCGTCGGCATCCACGCGGAGCTCGCGGCCCGCCCCGCCGATGAGCGGCCTTCGGTGGCGCTGCGGCACGCGGTGTGGATTCCCCTGGCCGCCTGCGGCGATCACTCCGAGCGGGTGCTGCCCGTGGTGCGGCTGATTCTGCGTACGCCGGCGCTGCGCGCACGGTTCCTGGAGCACCAGGCGCAGTGGGGCGACGACCTGACGGGGGAGGTGGCGCGACGGATGGGGCGTGACGCGGGCGTGGACCTGTATCCGCGGCTGGCCGCGGGGATGGCGCTGTCCGCCTTCGACGCCGTGCTGCAACGGTGGAGCGACAGCGACGGCGCCGAGGACCCGGCCGAGCTGACCGAACGCGCC
The DNA here is from genome assembly GCF_040660195.1 of Streptomyces sp. NPDC050147. NCBI lineage: Bacteria > Bacillati > Actinomycetota > Actinomycetes > Kitasatosporales > Streptomycetaceae > Streptomyces > Streptomyces sp. NPDC050147. The sequence continues at coordinate 159,645 of NZ_JBFALJ010000007.1, forward strand.
TTCGCCGTCATCGCCCCGGCCCTGGACTCCTCCGAGGCCTAGGGTCCTGGCGTCCGGTGCCGGAGGGGCGGTGGCGTTCGGACCCCTCGGGGGCTGGCATCATCGAGGGATGTCTGACTTGATCATCGCCGCCTGTGACGGAGCCGCGAAGAAGAACCCCGGGCCCGCGGCCTGGGCCTGGGTGGTCGCCGATGCCGACGAGCGCCCGCAGCGGTGGGAGGCGGGGCCGCTCGGCGACACGACCAACAACGTGGCCGAACTGACCGCGCTGGCCGAGCTGTTGGAGTCCACGGACCCGGCCCTCCCGCTGGAGGTCCGCATGGACAGCCAGTACGCGATGAACGCGGTCACCAAGTGGATCGCGTCCTGGAAGCGCAACGGCTGGCTGACCGCGGCGAAGAAGCCGGTCGCCAACAAGGACCTCGTCGTGCGCATCGACGCGCTCCTGCAGGGGCGGGCAGTCACCTTCCGGCACGTCGCGGCCCACCAGGCGGACGGTGACCACCTCAACGCGATCGCCGATGTCGCGGCCAGCGACGCCGCGACGACGCAGCAGCCCGCCGGAACGGTCCACGGGGCGCTCACGATCCCCGAGCCGCGGCCCGAGCGCATGACGGCCTCGCCCGCCGCCCGGCCGCGCAAGAGCTCCACCGCGGGCAAGAGCTCCACCGCGAAGGCGGGCAAGGGGAGTTCGGGCGCGGTCATCAAGGCCAAGTTCCCCGGCCGCTGCCACTGCCAGAAGCCCTACGCCGCCGGTGAGAAGATCGCGAAGAACGCGCACGGCTGGGGCCACGTGGAGTGCCGGGACTCCTGAACCCACGGTGGCTACAGGGGGCCGGCCCGTCAGGAGGGATCGTCGGGCACGGCGTCGAGGAGGCTGCGGACGACGGGCCCGGCCGACGCGCCGCCGGTGACGCCCTTCTCGACGACGCAGGCCACGGCGACATTGCCGCGGTACGCGACGAACCAGCCGTTGTTGGGGACGTCGTCGGAGACCTCGGCCGTACCCGTCTTCGCCCCCACGTCGCCGGGCAGGTCGGCCAGGACCGAGGCCGTGCCGTCGGTGACCGTGGTGCGCATCAGCTCACGTAGCTGCGTGACCACTTCGCGGGGCAGCGGAGAGGTGGTGGTCGTGTCTTCGGAATCGCCGGTCAGGCTGGGCTGGTGGAAGGTGCCGGACACCGCCGTCGCGGTGACGGACGCCATGATCAGCGGGTTGGCCTGCACCCTGCCCTGCCCGATCATCGAGGCGGCCTTCTCGGTCTGGTCACGCGGGGTCGGGACCGATCCGTCGTACGAGGGAATGCCCACGCCCCACTTCTGACCGACACCGAAGTACTTTCCCGCGACATCGCCCAGTTCCTGGTCACCGACCTTGTCGCGCAGGCTGATGAAGGCGGTGTTGCACGAGGTGGTGAAGTCCTTGCGGAAGGTGGCGCCGCGGTGTTCGGAGGTCTCGACGTTCTGGAACCGCTTCCCGACGGTGAGGTACTTGGGGCAGTCCACGACGTCGTCGGGCGCGACCGCGTCCTTGAGCAGCAGCGCGCTGGTGGTGACGATCTTCCAGGTGGAACCGGGCGCGTAGGTGCCCGATACGGCGCGATTGAACCCGGAGGACGGTGAGTTGGCGACGGCCAGGATCTCCCCGTCGTCGATCCGCAGGGCGACGAGAGCGGCGTCCTTGCCGTCGGCCTCGGCGGCGAGTGCCTTCTCGGCGGCGGACTGCCAAGTGGCGTCGAGGGTGGTGGCCACGGGCCGGTCGGCAGGGCGGCCGGACTTCTTGCCGAAGGACGCCTCCGTGCCCTTGACCTTCCCGGTGGCCCGGTCGACGAGCCGCACCGCGCCGCGCGGCCCCGAGCCGCCACCGCCGGCGATCTGGGGGAGGAGCGGGCCGAGGGAGGGGTGCTTCCTGCTCGACAACGCGTTCCCGTCCCGGTCGGTGATCCCGGGCCCGGCGGTGTCCTCCCGCTCCAGACGGAACTTCTCCGTACCGCTCAGCTTCGGATGCACGAGGGACAGCGCCCACTCCACCTTCCAGGCGCCGTCGTCCTGCTTGCGCAGGGGCAGGGCGGAGGCGTAGGTCCAGGTGCCGAGGCCGGTGACGGGCATCTTCGCGGTGAAGGACACGGTCACGGTGCCGTCCTCGCCCGTCTTGGCCGCGCCCGGAGTCAGGTCCGGCTCACTGATGTCGAGCCCGGCGGTGAAGCTGTTCAGGACGCGCTCCGCCTGCTCGGGACGCAAGGTCAGCGCCGCCGCCCGCGACATGCGGCCCGCCTCCCAGTCGGCAAGGAACGCGCGCGCCTGCCTCGTCGCCTCCGCGTCGGGTTTCGCGGGCCCGGGGTCGAAGGGGCCCAGCTCCGCCGCGTAACCGATGCCCGCGGCCAGCGCGAGCGTCAGCCCCGCCACGAGCACCACGCGGGTGGCCTTCCTGGCGGGTCCGCGGCGGGGGCCGGCGGGTCTGCGGCCGGGGCCGGTCAGGGGTGCGACATCCGTCATCGGGGGCTCCTTGTCATGGCTTCCCGCTGCGGGCAGCGGAGCGTTCGGGAAGGGGGCGGCGCGGGGCGGCGGGTGGCAGGGACCGCCGCGCCCGGCCGGTTCGGTGCTCGGACGCAGGGGCGCTCGTCAGTGGCGTACGCCTGGGACGTACGACTGGTCCGTACGGCTGGTACGTCTGCGGCGTACGCCCCGGGAAGAGGGCGAGGCGTGCCTGGGGCCGACAGGGCGAGGCATCGCCCCTCGCTACGACAGCGAGTCGACGGCCACGGAGGCCGCTTCCGCGATCAGCTTGTCGGAGGGCTCGGCGTCCTTCTTGGCGCGGTTCGACAAGATCGCCATGACGATGGGGGCACCGTCGGGGGGCCACACCACGGCGATGTCGTTGCGGGCGCCGTAGTAGCTGCCGGTTCCGGTCTTGTCGCCCACCACCCAGTTCTCGGGCACGCCGGCCTTGATGGTGTTGTCGCCGGTGGTGTTGGTCTTCAGCCACTTGGTGAGCTGCGCGCGTTCGCCCTTGTGCAGGAAGTCCCCGAGCACGAACGTCCGCAGGTCCTTCGCCAGCGCCCGCGGTGTGGAGGTGTCCCGCCTCTCGCCCGGCACCCATGTGCTCAACTCGGGCTCGATGCGGTCCATTTGGGTCACGTGGTCGCCCGTCTCCTCCAGTACGGCGTCCAGCCCCTCGGGGCCGCCGAGTTGTTCGAAGAGGAGGTTGGCCGCGGTGTTGTCGCTGTAGCGGACGGCGGCGTCACACAGTGCGCCCAGGGTCATCCCGGTCTCGACGTGCTTCTCGGTCACGGGGGAGTTGGCGACCAGATCGTCCTTGGAGTACGTGATCTTCCGATCGAGGCCGCTCAGGGAGTACTTGCGCAGCACCGCTCCGGCCGCCAGTGCCTTGAACGTGGAGTTGAAGGCGAAGCGCTCCCCGGCGTTGTGGGCCACCTCGCGTCCGGTGCCGGTGTCGACGGCGTAGACGCCCAGCCGCGCGTCGAACTTGCGCTCAAGCGCCTTGAAATCGCGGGCGACCGGCTTCGTCGCCCCCGCGGGTTCGGTGGTTCCCGCCGGCTTCGTGGTCGCCGTGGACGGTGACGACGACGCCGTGGACTCACCGTCCGCGCAGGCCACGAGCGGTACGACGAGGAGCGTGGCGAGCGCTCCGAGAACGGACCGACGGGCGCGGGAGCGCCGCGGGCGGGTCAGGGTGTGCAGACGGGCTCGGGTGTGCAGACGGGCTGGGGTGTGCTGCATGGGCCAAAACCTCCGGGCGCCCGGGACAGGGCGCGTAGGGGACGGGGCGGCACGGCTCCGTCCCGGTACGTGGTCGTGAGTGCCGGAGCCAGCCTCGCCGCCGGGTACGTATGCGGTCCAATACGCTCATGCGTGGTTCCATGCTGATCTGGCATAGGATCCGGGGCGTGGATCTGGTCGGAGCGTGTCGCGCGTTCGTCAGCGTCAGCGAGTACGGCAGCTTCACCGACGGAGCCGCCGCGGCGCGGATGTCCCAGTCGGTGGCCAGCCGTCGCGTCGCCGCGCTGGAGGAACGCTTCGGCGAGCCGCTGTTCGAGCGCACGTCACGGCGCGCCGTCCTCACCCCCTTCGGGCGGGACATGCTGCCCACGGCCCGCCAGCTGGTGCAGGCGGCGGACGTGCTCCTCGACGAGGCCGAAGCCGTCAAGCGCAAACCCTGGCGGCTCGCGGTGCCCGGCATCTGCTCCACGGTCGGCCTCGCCCGCCTCGTCGCCGAGGCGCGCGGTCACGGTGTCACGCTCGACCTGCGGGTGGCGGCGCCGACACAGCGCAGGGAGCTCCTGCACGCACAGCAGGTGCGCGCCGCGCTGCTCGCGGTGCCCGCGGACGAGGCGACGTGGTCCGTGCCGCTGGGCCTCGCCGGCGCCAAGGACCTGGGCGTGCGGCGCTTCTACCTGGAGACGCTGCGGGTCGGCCGTGCCTCTCCCGGCCCGGCCCGGCGTGTCTGGATCCAGCCGGAGGACGACGTGCCGCACATCCGCGATCCCCTGACGCGCTTGCGCGACGCGCTCGGCCTGCGGCCCGCACAGCTCGTCGCCGCGGCCGACCTGACGAGCGCCGCGGCCGAAGTCCTCTGCTCCGGCGACCTGTTGCTGTGCTCCCTCGCGCAGGCCGAGGAACTCGCCCTGACCTGGCGGCCCCTCGGCGAGGTCACGCTAGGCCGGGGGTTCGCCCTGGCCGCCGCGGCGGACGGCAACCCGCAGCACATCGAAGCGCGCCTGGGTGACGCCATCGCCCGCTGCCTCGGCGCGGGCGCACAGGGCCTCGGCGGGGGCGCACAGGCCGGGACCCTGGCGGGATCGGCGCAATGACCCGGGGCATGGGCCTCGGTACGGAGGTGGGGGTGGCATGAACGGTTATCTGCGTGGTGGCGTGAGCACCGAGGCCTTGCTGCGTGAACTGCGCCAGCAGTTGCGCGACGGCGGCCTGCACGGATGTCTGCTCGTGCGGGACCTGCACACGGGAGACGAGCTGGGCATCGAGCCGGACACCCACCTGCCCTCGGCCTCCCTGGTCAAGGTCCCGCTCGCGCTCGCGACGCTGGAGCGGATCCGGCGGGGCGAGCTCGACGGGGCGACGGTCCTTGAGGTGCAGCCGGGGCGGGTCACCACGCCCGGCCCCACCGGGCTGAGCCGGTTCCGCCACCCCGCCCGGATCGCGATCGACGACCTGCTCTACCTGAGCACCTGCCTGAGCGACGGCATGGCCGCCGACGCACTGTTCGAGCTCACCCCGCCTTCCCAGGTCAACGCCATGCTGCACGAGTTCGGCATCCGCGGCATCGCTGTCCGCAACAGCGTGGACGAGCTGTCCGACACCCCCGTGGAACGCTTCGACGCCGACCAGGTCCACCTCGCCCACGCCCTCGCCATCGACGCGGGCACCAGCGGCCGTGGCCACCGGGTGCCGCAGCTCGACACGACCCGGGCCAACACGGGCAGCGCCCGCACCTTCGTCGATCTGCTGCAGGCCCTGTGGACGCCGTCGAAGATCCACCCGGATGTGGCCCAGCGGCTGCGCGACCTCATGGCCCACAACGTGCTGCGGCACCGGCTCACCCCGGATTTCAGCTCCGACGCCAGCACCTGGTCCTCCAAGACCGGCAGTCTCCTCAACCTGCGCCACGAGATCGGCGTCGTCGAACACTCCGACGGCCAGACCTTCGCGGTCGCCGCCCTGACCGAGTCCCTCGTCCCGGCCGGCGCGCAGCCCGGCGCCGACGCGCTCATGGCACAGGTCGCGCGCAGCCTGCGTGACCACCTCCGGCAGTTCTAGGGACTCCCTCAACTCCCGTGCGTGGTCCGTGAGGAACGGATTCAGCAAGCACGCAAACACGACGCAAGAATTGCAGTATTCTTGCGTGTATGACACGACGACTTGCTCAGGTGGCGCGGAAGGTCGGGGTCAGCGAGGCCACGGTCAGCCGGGTGCTCAACAACAAGCCGGGGGTCTCCGATGCGACCCGGCAATCCGTGCTCTCGGCCCTCGACGTCCTGGGGTACGAGCGTCCCACGCAACTGCGCGGCGAGCGGGCCCGGCTCGTGGGTCTGGTGCTGCCCGAGCTGCAGAACCCGATCTTCCCGGCGTTCGCGGAAGTGATCGGCGGGGCGCTCGCCCAGCAGGGACTGACTCCCGTGCTGTGCACCCAGACCAAGGGCGGGGTCTCCGAGGCGGACTACGTCGAGCTGCTGCTGCAACAGCAGGTGTCCGGCGTCGTGTTCGCCGGTGGGCTGTACGCGCAGGCGGACGCGCCGCACGAGCACTACAAGCGGCTCGCGGCGCGCAAGATCCCCGTGGTCCTGGTGAACGCGGCGATCGAGCGGCTCGGATTTCCCGCGGTCTCCTGTGACGACGCGGTCGCGATCGAGCAGGCCTGGCGGCATCTGTCCACGCTCGGCCACCGCCGGATCGGCCTGGTGCTCGGCCCCGCCGACCACATGCCCTCGCAGCGCAAGCTCGCCGCCGCCCGCGCGATCGCCGAGCAGGCCGGCGGAGAACTGCCCGAGCGGCACGTCTCGCGGGGGATGTTCTCGATCGAGGGTGGTCAGGCCGCCGCCACACGTCTGCTGGACGAGGGAGTCACCGGCATCGTCTGCGCGAGCGACCCCCTCGCGCTCGGCGCGGTGCGCGCCGCACGCCGCCGGGGACTCGGCGTCCCGCAGGACGTCTCGGTGGTCGGATACGACGACTCCGCGTTCATGACCTGCACCGATCCTCCGCTGACCACGGTGCGTCAGCCGATCGAGGCGATGGGCCGCGCCGCGGTCGAACTGCTCACGCTGCAGATCGCCGAGAGCGCGGTGCCCACCGAGGAGTTGCTCTTCGAGCCGGAGCTGGTGGTGCGCGGCTCGACGGGACAGCCGCCGCGGGAGTAGGCGCTGGCCCGGCCTGGGGGTCACGAAGACCACCTGACGATCGTCTCTATCCTGTTGTCAATTTCTTCCAATCATCGCGCTAGATATTGCGCTGTTCTGTCGGCGGTGCTTGAGTAAGCGCCGCCACACAGTCCGCGCAGCTGTGGGCTTCCCTGCTCCTGCCATGCCGTCCCTGCCCGCACGGGCAGGCGGCGCTGTCCAAAGGGGTCCACCGATGAGCAGCTCCCGGATGCCACTTCGCCGTATCCGCCGCCGCACCACCCGCCGCACGACCGGCACCCTCCGTACGACCGGCACCCGCCGCACGGCCACGATCGCCGTCGCCTCCGCGCTGGCCCTCACCGCCCTAGCCGCCTGCGGCACCAGCAGCAGCAACGAAGGCGACTCCGACGGCGACAAAGGCGCCGACGCGGCCAACGCCGCCGCCCCGCTGGATCCGAAGACCAAGGTGACGCTCACCATCGACTGCATGCCGCCGGCCGCCGAGAAGGCCGAGCTCAAGCAGTGGAACGAGGACGTCAAGGCGTTCAACAAGAAGTACCCGAACGTCACCCTCAAGGGGAAGCAGACCGACCCCTGCCTGGAGCCTCCCCGCTTCACGGCGATGCTGAAGGCGAAGTCCCAACCCGACGTCTTCTACACCTACTTCACCGATCTGCAGCAGGTCCTGGACAACGACGGCGCCCAGGACATCAGCGCGTACGTCAATGACAAGTCCGTACCGGCGCTGGGGGACATGGACCCGAACGTCCTGGGCGTTCTGAAGAAGGACGGCAAGCTCTACGGCCTGCCCTACAGCAACTACACGATGGGCCTGCTCATCAACCGCAAGCTCTTCGAGAAGGCCGGGCTCGACCCCAACTCGCCCCCGGAGACCTGGGCCGAGGTCCGCACGGCCGCCAAGAAGATCGCCGCCCTGGGCGACGGCGTCGCCGGCTTCGGAGAGTACAGCGCGGGCAACAACGGCGGCTGGCACTTCACCGCCACCACCTACGGTCTCGGCGGTGACATCGTGACCGAGGACGGCACCAAGGCCGCCTTCAACAACGACACCGGCAGACAAATCGTCGACAACCTCAAGGCCATGCGCTGGGACGACAACAGCATGGGCAAGACCCAACTCCTCAAGTGGGGCGACCTGCAGAAGCAGATGGCCACCGACAAGCTCGGCATGTTCCTCGCCGCGCCCGACGACATCACGTACATGGTCCAGAACCTCGGCGCGAAGTACGACGACTTCGGGATGGGTCCGATACCCGGCCAGAAGGCCACGCTCTTCGGCGGCAACGACTACATGATCAAGAAGGGCAGCTCGCCCGACCAGATCAAGGCCGCGATCGCCTGGATCAACTTCAAGTTCCTCCAGCCCGGCAAGGGACAGTTCGACTGGGCCCGCACCAAGGCCGACGGACTGCCGGTGGGCCTGCCGCAGCCGAACTTCTGGACCGGTGACGCCAAGGCCAAGGACGACAAGGCCCGCAAGGAGAACGCGACGATGCCCGTCGAGAACTTCCAGGCGTTCACCGACAAGCCGGTCACGGGCAAAGCCGAGCCGCCCAAGGCCCAAGAGGTCTACAAGGTCCTCGACACGCTGATGTCGGCCGTCCTCACCAACAAGGACGCCGACGCGGACAAGCTGCTCAAGACCGCCGAACAGCAGGTCAACCAGGTACTGGCCAACCAGTGATGTCCGCTCCCACCCTGTCCGAGAACAAGGCCCGGCCGTCCCTCCAGGCGGACGGCCGGGCCCACGGCCCCGAACGCGCCGCGTTCCGCCGGGCGTTGAAGCGCAACCTCACCGCCCACGCCTTCCTGATCGGCGCTCTCCTGTGCTTCACGGTCTTCTCGTGGTACCCGATGGTCAGGGAGTTCATCCTGGCCTTCCAGAAGACCGAGAACGGCGAGACGGTCTGGGCCGGCTGGTCCAACCTCACCTACATCTTCAACGACCCGGCGTTCTGGCAGGCGTGGCGCAACACCCTCCTGTTCACCGGGCTCGCGCTGCTCCTCGGCTTCGCCGCGCCCTTCGCCATCGCCCTGGTCCTCAATGAATTCCGGCACGGGCGCGGCTACTTGAGGCTGCTCGTCTATCTGCCGGTGATGCTGCCGCCGGTGGCCTCGGTACTGCTCTTCAAGTATTTCTACGACCCCGGACACGGCCTCTTCAACCGCATCCTGGAAGCCGTGGGCCTCCCCGGCCAGGCCTGGCTGCAGGACACCGACACCGCGATGCTCTCCGTGGTCATCGCCGCCACCTGGATGAACATGGGCGGCGCGACCCTGATCTACCTGGCCGCGCTGCAGTCGATCCCCGGAGAGCTGTACGAGGCGGCCGAGCTGGACGGCGCCGGCGTCTTCCGCCGCATCTGGCACGTCACCATCCCGCAGACGCGGCTGATCCTCTCGCTGATGTTGCTCATGCAGATCATCGCCACGATGCAAGTGTTCGTGGAGCCGTTCCTGCTCACCGGAGGCGCAGGCCCCGAGGGCGCGACCCTGACCGTCGTCCACCTCATCTACCAGTACGCGTTCACCTTCAACAACTACGGCAGCGCGGCGGCGCTCGGCCTGGTCCTGCTCGTACTGCTCGCCGGTTTCTCGGCGGCGTACGCACGACTGAGCCGCGCCGGCAGCGAAGACTAGCCGGGGGAGAGCACGGACATGAGCACACGCACCCTGATCTCCCCGGCCCAACTGGCCCGCCCGCGCGGCAAGGTCCTGTACTGGACCGCCTTCACCGTGGTGACGGTCCTCTTCACCCTGATCTTCATCGGCCCGCTGTACTGGATGGTCACCAGCGGCCTCAAGTCCCCGCAGGAGTTCGCGCAGACGCCGCCCACTCTGGTCCCCGACGCCGTCCACCCACAGAACTACGCGGACGCCTGGGGCGTCATGGACCTGGCCAGACTCCTGTTCAACACCCTGTACTACGCCTTCGGCGCACTCGCCTTCCAGCTGATATTCGACGTGGCCGCCGCCTACTCGCTCTCCAAACTGCGGCCCCTGTTCGGCAAGGCGATCCTCGGGGCGATGCTGCTCACCCTGATGATCCCGGCCACCGTCCTGGTCGTACCGCAGTACCTGACCGTCCTGGACGTACCGGTCGTGGAGCGCAATCTCATCAACTCGCCCTGGGTGATCTGGCTTCCCTCGGTGACCAACGCCTTCAACATCTTCCTGCTCAAGCGGTTCTTCGACTCCATCCCGCGCGAGCTCCTGGACGCCGCCGCCATCGACGGCGCGTCGTCCATGCGCACCCTGCGCTCGGTGGTCCTGCCGCTGTCCCGGCCGATCCTCGGAGTCGTGTCGATCTTCGCGGTGGTCGCGGTCTGGAAGGACTTCCTCTGGCCGATGCTCACCCTGCCCGACCCCGGCAAGCAGACCATCAACGTCGGCATCTACTCCCTGGCCGCCAGCGTCTCCGAGAACTGGCTCCTGGCCGCTCTCGCGATCGCCTCGCTGCCGACCCTGATCATCTTCCTGATCTTCCAGCGCAACATCATGAGCGGCCTGACCGCCGGCGGCCTCAAGGGCTGACACCCGGGCCCACCCTCACGCACCCCACGTACCCCGCCACCGCTCCAAGCCGCGGCGCCGGGGTCCCACCTGCCCGAAAGGAACCTCACGTGGCAGTCACCTCCCCGGCCGATGCCTCCTGGTGGCGCTCGGCCGCCATCTACCAGGTGTACGTACGCAGCTTCGCGGACGGTGACGGCGACGGCACCGGCGACCTCGCGGGCGTCCGAGCCAAGCTGCCCTACCTCGCCGAACTCGGCGTCGACGCCCTGTGGTTCAGCCCCTGGTATCTCTCGCCCATGGTCGACGGCGGCTACGACGTCGCCGACTACCGCGTCATCGACCCGGCCTTCGGCACCGTCGCCGAGGCCGAGAAACTGATCGCGGAGGCCCGCGCACTCGGCATCCGCACCATCGTCGACATCGTCCCCAACCACGTCTCCGACCAGCACGTCTGGTTCAAGGCCGCCCTGGCCGCGGGCCCCGGCGCACCCGAACGCGAGCTCTTCCACTTCCGCCCCGGCCGCGGCGCGCACGGTGAGCTGCCGCCCAACGACTGGCCATCCCAGTTCTCCGCGACCGCATCGACCTGGACCCGCGTCGAGGACGGCGAGTGGTACCTCCACCTCTTCGCCCCCGAGCAGCCCGACCTCAACTGGGCCCACCCGGCCGTCCGTCAGGAGCACGAGGACGTCCTGCGGTTCTGGTTCGACAGGGGAGTGGCAGGTGTACGGATCGACTCCGCCGCTCTGCCCGCCAAAGACCCCGCCCTGCCCGACTTCACCGAGGGAGTCGACCCGCACCCTTTCGTGGACCGGGACGAACTGCACGACATCTACCGTTCCTGGCGGGCCGTCGCCGACGAGTACGACGGCGTCTTCGTCGGGGAGGTCTGGCTCCCCGACGCCGAACGCTTCGCCCGCTACCTGCGCCCCGACGAACTGCACACCGCCTTCAACTTCGCCTTCCTGTCCTGCCCTTGGGACCCTGGAAAGCTGCGGAAATCCATCGAGGACACGCTTGCCGAGCACGCACCGGTCGGCGCCCCCGCGACCTGGGTCCTGTGCAACCACGACGTGACCCGCACGGTCACCCGGTACGGCCGCGACGACACCGGCTTCGACTTCACGAGAAAGGTGTTCGGCACCCCCACCGACCTGACGCTCGGCACCCGCCGCGCCCGCGCCGCGGCCCTGCTGGCCTTCGCCCTGCCCGGCGCGGTCTACATCTACCAGGGCGACGAACTGGGCCTGCCCGAGGCCGACATCCCCCGGGACCGCATCCAGGACCCCATGCACTTCCGCTCCGGCGGCATCGACCCGGGCCGCGACGGCTGCCGGGTGCCCCTCCCCTGGACGGCCGCCGAACCGCACGCGGGCTTCGGGTCGATGACCGGCCCCTGGCTGCCCCAGCCCGACGGCTGGTCCTCGTACGCCGCCGACCTCCAGGCAGCGGACGCCCGCTCCATGCTCACGCTCTACCGAGCCGCACTGCGCCTGCGCCGCATCGAACCGGGCTTCGGGGACGGCCCGTTGACCTGGCTGCCGTCCGATGACGGTGTGCTGGCCTTCGTACGCGAACCCGGCCTGGCCTGCGTCGCCAACCTCGCCCCCGCACCCCGCGAACTCCCCGCGCACACACGTCTCCTCCTGGCCAGCGGCCCTCTGGACGAGAAGGGCCGCCTGCCGCAGGACACCACTGTCTGGCTTCGCGTCTGACCACCTGGACCCTTCCCCCCCCGGGCCTCTCTCCCGAGACCGAGCACTGACCTCCCCACCCACAAGGAAGGTGCATCACCCCATGACCCGACATGACAGGAGCACTACAAGAACTATCCGCAAGTGGTACGCCGCCGTGGCCACCGCAGGCCTCGTCGGCACCCTGGTCACCGGCCTCACGGTCACCGGCGCACAGGCCGCCGAGGCGACCGCGGGCGCCTCCCTGCCCTTCACCTCCGTCGAGGCGGAGAGCGCCACCACGAACGGCACGAAGATCGGCCCCGACTACACCCAGGGCACGGTCGCCTCCGAGGCCTCGGGCCGGCAGGCGGTGCGGCTCACGGCGGGCCAGAGCGTGGAGTTCACCCTCCCCGAGGCGGCGAACGCGCTCAACGTCGCCTACAACGTCCCCGACGGCCAATCGGGCTCGATGGCGGTGTACGTCAACGGACAGAAGATCTCCAAGACGCTCGCCGTCACGTCGAAGTACAGCTACGTCGACACCTCCTGGATCGCGGGCTCCAAGACCCACCACCTCTTCGACAACGCACGGCTGCGGCTCGGCCAGAACCTGCGGTCCGGGGACAAGGTGAAACTGGAGGCCACCTCCACCCAGGTCACCGTCGACGTGGCCGACTTCGAACAGGTCGCGGCGGCGGCGACACAGCCGTCGGGGGCGCATTCGGTCACCGACAAGGGCGCCGACCCCACCGGCCAGGGTGACTCCACCCAGGCCTTCCGCGAGACCATCGCGGCGGCCAAGGGCGGCACGGTCTGGATCCCGCCGGGCGAGTACAAGCTCACCCAGTCGCTGAACAACGTCGACAACGTCACGATCCGCGGCGCGGGCAACTGGCATACGGTCGTGCGCAGTTCGCGCTTCATCGATCAGTCGAGCGCACCCACCGGCAAGGTGGGCCTGCACGACTTCGCGGTGATCGGCGAGGTCACGGAGCGGGTCGACAACAACCCGGACAACTTCGTCAACGGCTCGCTCGGCCCGAACTCCACCGTCTCCGGCATGTGGCTGCAGCACCTCAAGGTCGGCCTCTGGCTGACCGGTAACAACGACAACCTGGTCGTGGAGAGGAACCGCTTCCTCGACATGGCCGCCGACGGCCTCAACCTCAACGGCACGGCCAAGGGCGTCGACGTACGCAACAACTTCCTGCGCAACACCGGTGACGACGCACTGGCCATGTGGTCCCTCAACACCACCAACAGCGACTCGACCTTCGCGAGCAACACCATCTCGCAGCCCAACCTCGCCAACGGCATCGCGATCTACGGAGGGCGCGACATCACCGTCAAGGACAACCTGATCCTCGACACCAACGCCCTGGGAAGCGGCATCGCCATCTCCAACCAGAAGTTCCTCGACCCGTTCTTCCCGCTGGCGGGCACCATCACCGTCTCCGGCAACACCCTCGTCCGCACCGGGGCCATGAACCCCAACTGGCAGCACCCGATGGGCGCGTTGCGGGTGGACGCGTACGACAGTGCCATCGAGGCGACGGTGAACATCACCGACACGACCATCACCGACAGTCCCTGGAGCGCGTACGAATTCGTGTCGGGCAGCGGCACCGGAAAGGCCGTGAAGAACGTCAGCGTCGACCGCACGACCATCGACAAGGTGGGCACGGTCGTCGTCCAGGCCGAGACGCCCGGCGCGGTGCGGATGGCGAACGTGAAGGCCAGCGGTGTGGGCGCGGCCGGTATCTACAACTGCCCCTACCCGACAGGGTCCGGCACCTTCACCCTCACCGACGGCGGCGGCAACTCCGGCTGGGACAGCACCTGGGAGGACTGCTCGACCTGGCCGAAGCCCGGCGGCGGCAACCCGGACCCCGACCCGGACCGCAACCTCGCCAGGAGCCGACCGGCCACCGCGACCGGCTCCGCCGATGTCTACACGCCCGCCAAGGCGGTCGACGGTGACCCGGCGACCTACTGGGAATCGGCCAACAACGCCTTCCCCCAGTCGATCACTGTCGACCTGGGCAAGTCCGAGGCGGTGCGCAGGCTCGTCCTGAAGCTGCCGCCGGCATCGGTCTGGGAGGCGAGGACGCAGACGCTGTCCGTCCAGGGCAGCACCAACGGCACCGACTTCAGCACGCTGGCCGACTCGAAGGGCTACCGCTTCGATCCGGCGAGCGGCAACAAGGTGACCGTCACGCTGCCGGCCTCTTCTCCCGACGTCCGTCATCTGCGGTTGCGCGTCACGGCCAACACCGGCTGGCCCGCGGCACAGTTCAGCGAAGTGGAGGCCTACCTGGCCTGACCTCCCGCACCCGCGCGCCCCGCTCGCTCACGGCTTCGGCCGGGGCGAGCGGGGCTTTTCGGCTGTGCGGCGGCTGTTCTGTGCCTAGTCATCACCCGCCTGAGCGGCTGCGGAAAGCTTTCTGAGGGAGTTGGACCCTCCACCTGGCTGGCCGGAACCCAGTGGGGTGTTCAGATAAACCCCGCGCCGAGCAAGATCACTGCTTCGAGTGCTGCCGAAGGCCATATCGGCCTCGACGGGCGCAACAGCCGTTAAATGGTCTGTGGATCTGGACGAAATCCCTGGGATTACGCCTCTGCTTCCCCTTTCGCCGGTTGGCACGCCTATGCCGGTTAACACTCCCGTGAAGGAGAGCTCGACCGATGACCCTTGAGACCAGCCCGGAAGCACGGCTGGAACCGCCCCGGCAGACCAGCCTGGGTACGGCGGCTGCCCGGAACCTCGCCCACACGACCAAGTCCGCCCCGCAGATGCAGGAGATCACCTCTCGCTGGCTGCTGCGGATGCTGCCCTGGGTGGAGACCAAGGGCGGCGCCTACCGAGTGAACCGCCGCCTGACCTACACCGTAGGAGACGGCCGCATCGAGTTCGTCCAGGACGGCGGCGACGTCCGGGTGATCCCCAGGGAACTCGGCGAACTGGCCCTGCTGCGCGGCTTCGACGACGTGGAGGTCCTGACCGCAATCGCCGGCAGATGCGTCCAGCGCGACTTTCGAGCCGGAGAGGTCCTCGTCGAGCGCGGCGCCCCCGCCGGGGAACTCCACCTGATCGCCCACGGCAGGATCAACCAGAAGTCCGTGGGGAAGTACGGAGACGAGGTCGGCGTCGCCGTGCTCGCGGACGGCGACCGGTTCGGAGAGAACACCCTTCTGGACGCCGATGCCAGATGGGAGTGCACCGCGACCGCCGAGACCGCCGGCACGCTGCTCACCCTGTCCCGCGCCGACTTCACCGCCGTACTGTCCACGGCACAGAGCCTGCGGGCCCACCTTCAGGAGTTCAGCCGGCTCCCGAAGCAACGCCAGAACAAGCACGGTGAGGCCGAGATCGCCATGTCGGCCGGCCACACCGGCGAGGTCGCACTGCCCGGCGCCTTCGTGGACTACGAACTCAAGCCACGCGAGTACGAACTCTCCGCCGCCCAGACGATTCTGCGGGTCCACACGAGGGTCACCGACCTCTACAACGGGCCGATGAACCAGATGGAGGAGCAACTCCGGCTCACCGTCGAGGCGTTGCGCGAGCGCCAGGAGCACGAGCTCATCAACAACCGCGAGTTCGGCCTGCTCCACAACGCCGACTTCAAGCAGCGGATCCAGCCCCACTCGGGCCCGCCGACCCCGGACGACCTCGACGAGCTGCTCTGCCGCCGCCGCGGCACCAAGCTCTTCCTGGCCCACCCCAGGACCATCGCGGCGATCGGACGGGAGCTCAACGCCCGCGGGGTCTACCCCGATCACGTCGACCTCGGCGGGCAGCAGGTACCGGCCTGGCGCGGGGTACCGATCCTGCCCTGCAACAAGATCCCCATCAGCAAGGAGCAGACCAGCTCGATCCTCGCCATGCGCATCGGCGAGGACAACCAAGGAGTCATCGGTCTGCATCAGACCGGCCTGCCGGACGAGTACGAGCCGGGCCTTTCGGTGCGCTTCATGGGGATCAGCGAGCAGGCGATCACCTCGTACCTGGTCAGCACCTACTACTCCGCCGCCATCCTGGTGCCCAACGCCCTCGGCGTGCTGGAGAACGTGCAGATCGCCCGCAGGTCCTAGGCAGCAGCACGGCCGGCACAGCCCGGAACTCCCCGGGCCGGGTCCCCATGCCCTCACCCGGGAAAGCCCCCATCTCACCAAGGAGCCACGGATGCCCGAACCCGGGTCTTCCCCTCTGCAGTCGCGCCCGCCTGCCGCCGCGGCCCGCCTCGGGGCCCCTACCACCCAAGCAACCGAGGTGGTGAGACAGGCGAGCCCGGCCCTGGAACGCATCCTTCGCGGCCCCAGCGGCCTGGGCACGGCGGGCCTGCACCTGGGCCGCCGCGAGGAATCGCCGCCACCCCCGGAGACCGAGGCACCGGCAGAGAGACTTCAGATCCCCGGCCTCTACTACCACCCGGTGCCGGATCCGGACCCGGCGCGGGTGGAAGAGGTCAGCCGCAGGATCAAGGACTGGGCGGTGGACGAGGTCGAGCTGTACCCCGAGGAGTGGGAGGGCCAGTTCGACGGCTTCTCCGTCGGGCGCTACATGGTGGCCTGCCATCCGGACGCCCCGACCATCGACCACCTGATGGTCGCCACCCGGCTGATGGTCGCCGAGAACGCGGTCGACGACTGCTACTGCGAGGACCACGGCGGCTCGCCCATCGGCCTCGGAGGACGCCTTCTCCTGGCGCACACTGCACTCGACCCCCTGCACGCCCCGAAGGAGTACCAGCCGCAGTGGGCCGAGTCGCTCCACGCGGACGCCCCCCGGCGCGCCTACCGCTCCGCGATGGAGTACTTCGTCCGACAGGCCACCCCCTCCCAGGCCGACCGCTTCCGGCACGACATGGCCCGACTGCACCTGGGGTATCTCGCGGAGGGCGCCTGGGCCCAGACGGACCACAACCCGGAGGTGTGGGAGTACCTGG
Organism: Streptomyces sp. NPDC050147; assembly: GCF_040660195.1. Classification (NCBI taxonomy): domain Bacteria; kingdom Bacillati; phylum Actinomycetota; class Actinomycetes; order Kitasatosporales; family Streptomycetaceae; genus Streptomyces; species Streptomyces sp. NPDC050147. The sequence goes on from NZ_JBFALJ010000007.1 coordinate 176,685, forward strand.
CGATGCGGCAGTTCAACAACTTCCGCCCGTGCCCCGCCATCACCGACACGGTCGGGGGGTACGAACTGCCGGCGGACCTGCATGCCAGGCCCGACACACAGCGGGTCCTCGCGCTCGCCGGGAACGCCAGCACCATCGTCAACGACCTGTACTCGTACACCAAGGAACTCGCCAGTCCCGGGCGGCACTTGAATCTGCCCGTGGTGATCGCCGATCGCGAGGACGTCTCCGACCAAGAGGGCTATCTCAAGGCGATCGAGGTCCACAACGACCTCATGCGCGACTTCGAGGCCGAAGCCGCCGCCCTGGCCGAGGCCTGCCCGGTCCCGAGCGTGCTGCGCTTCCTGCGGGGCGTGGCCGTGTGGGTCGACGGCAACCACTACTGGCACCAGACCAACACCTACCGCTACAGCCTGCCCGATTTCTGGTAAGGACGGAATCATCTGTGACCAGCACTGAATTCTCCACCGTCAGCGGTGCCTCCGCGTTCGTCCCCGCCCCGGCGACGCCCTACCAAGACGACATCGCGCGCTACTGGAACAACGAGGCGCGGCCGGTGAATCTGCGCCTCGGTGACGTCGACGGGCTCTACCACCACCACTACGGCATCGGCGACATCGACCACGAGGCCCTGGGAGACGCCGACGACAGCGAGCACGAGAAGAGGCTGATCGCCGAACTCCACCGCCTGGAGTCGGCACAGGCCGAAGTGCTCCTGGACAACCTCGGCTCCCCCGGGCGTGACGACACGCTCGTCGACGCGGGCTGCGGCCGGGGCGGTTCGATGGTGATGGCCCACCAGCGTTTCGGCTGCAAGGTCGAGGGAGTCACCCTGTCGGCCAAGCAGGCCGACTTCGCCAATCAGCGCGCCCAGGAACTCCGTGTCCAGGACCATGTCCGCGCCCGCGTGTGCAACATGCTCGACATGCCCTTCGAGACCGGGCAGGCCGCGGGCTCGTGGAACAACGAGTCGAGCATGTACGTCGACCTGCACGACCTGTTCGCCGAGCACTCGCGCATCCTTGAGATCGGCGGCCGCTACGTGACCATCACCGGCTGCTGGAACCCGCGGTACGGCCAGCCGTCGAAGTGGGTCTCCCAGATCAACGCGCACTTCGAGTGCAACATCCATTCCCGCCGCGAGTACCTGCGTGCCATGGCCGACAACCGTCTCGTACCGCAGACCGTCATCGACCTGACGCCCGACACCCTGCCCTACTGGGAGTTGCGGGCCACGTCTTCGCTGGTCACCGGCATCGAGGAGGCTTTCATCAACTCGTACAAGGACGGCTCCTTCCAGTACGTCCTGATCGCTGCCGACCGCGTCTGACCGCCCGCCGACGCAAGGGCCGGACCCGTCAGCCGGGGGCCCGGCCCCTTCGGCGCCTCGAGTACGGGCGCGAGGCGCCCTGTTGGGCGCCGCTCCAGGTCGCCTACAGTGCGTGACGCCCACTCCGTCCATGATGGTGACGTACAGCCGCCGACCAGGAGCAGCCCTGTGGCCACCCGCCGCGTCCCCGAGCTCGACCCCGCCCTCGTCGCGCAGTGGCAGGCCGGGGGAGGGGAACTCGTCGATCTTCTGGTCCAGGCGCGCCAACAGGTCGGCGGCGTCGCAGCCTTCCGGCTCGGCCCGCGTCCGACCGTGCTCGTCACCGACCCCGATGCCGTGCAGCACGTGCTCGCGCTCCGGCCCGACCGGTACGTGAAGCGTTCGCACCGGGCGCGACTGCTGATCGGTGACGGAGTCCTGGCCGCGACGGGCGAGGCATGGCAGCGCCAACGGCGGCTGCTACAAGCCCAGTTCACCGGCCGGGGCATGCGCCGCTACGAGCAGCGGATCAACGCTTGTGCCGCGACGACTGCGGCGCGCTGGGCCGAGCACGCCCGCACCGGGCAGGTCTTCGATGTCGGCGACGAGATGCGCCGCTTCGCCCTCGACACCATCTGGCGTTCCCTGACCGGGCACCCCCTCGACCCGGCGACGGAGCATTCACTGGCCGCCGTACCCGCCGTGGTGGCCGCGCTGCCCAGCCTGCCCGCCGACAGCGCCGCGGCCCAAGAGGCGGTCGCCGGCGAGCTGGCCCGCGTCGACGCCGTGGCGCGCCGGGCCATCGCCGCGGCGCGGGACAGCGAGCCGGGGCCCGACGGCCCTGGCCTGCTGCACGTCCTGCTGGAGGCGGCCGAAACACGCCCCGAGTACACCGAAGGGCTGATCCGCGACGAACTCGTCACCCTCCTGGTCGCCGGGCACGAGACCACCGCTACGACCCTGACCTGGCTTTACCTCCTGCTCGACCGCACTCCACAAGCGCGGGAACAGGCTCTGGCCGCGGGCGCCGAAGGCTCGCCCGAGCGGCGCCAAGCCATCCAGGCGCTGGTCCATGAAGCACTGCGGTTCTACCCGTCCGCCTGGATACTGCCGCGCAGCGCGGCGCAGGACGACATCCTCGCCGGGTACGAGGTCGAGGCCGGCACCGACGTACTGGTCTGCCCCTACCTCACGCACCGGGACCCCGAACTCTGGGACGATCCGGACCGGTTCGATCCCGCGCGCTTCACGGTCCCGGGGCGACGTCCCGCCCACCCGGGAAGCTACTTCCCGTTCGGCATCGGACCCCGGGCCTGTCTGGGCCTGCAGTTCGCTCTCCGGGAGTCGACCGCTCTCCTGGAACGTCTGCTGCCGGCCCACATCCCGGTCTTCCGCTCCACTCCGAAGGGGGCCGTCCACGGCATCACCGTCCGCCCCGACGGCCCGACACCGGCGGTGCTGCGAGGGTAGGGCCCTTCTACGGATGCGGCCCGGGCGTCCGCGGGCAGAGAAAAGCCCCGGTCCCTCGCGAGGGACCGGGGCTTGTCGCGAGCGCTGGGCAGGCCTTGCACCTGCATTTCCCCGCAGGAAGCGGGGCGTCTTTCCTTGGACGACCAACGCGAGGCCCACAGGCAGGAGTTCCGGCCGTAGGCGCAAGATCGACTGTAGCGCATGGGGCGGGCTGGGCGCACCTTGGCCCGCCCCCGCGAAGCGATCGGTCACTGCACTCCGTGCGGCCGGAACTGGATGCTGATGCGGCCACCGGCGGCCCGCGTCGACTTGGGGATGGCATGCTCCCAGGTGCGCTGGCAGGAGCCGCCCATCACGATCAGATCGCCGTGCCCGAGCGGACGCCGGACGACGTCCCCGCCGCGGCGCGGGCGGAGCACCAGATCGCGCGGCGCCCCCACGGAGAGGATGGCGACCATCGTGTCCTCGCGGGCGCCCCGGCCGATGCGGTCGCCGTGCCAGGCCACGCTGTCACGCCCGTCGCGGTAGTGGCACAGGCCGGCTGTCGTGAACGCCTCGCCGAGCTCCGAGGCGTAGTGCGCGCAGAGTGCGAGCCGGGCCTCTTCGAGCACGGCGTGGGGGAGCGCCTCGCCGGCCCGGTAGAAGGCGAGCAGACGCGGGACGTCCACGACCCTCTCGTACATCTGGCGGCGTTCGGCCTTCCACGGGACGTCCGCCGCCAGCCGCTCGAACAGGACGTCGGCGCCGCTGAGCCAGCCCGGCAGGAGGTCTATCCACGCACCGTCACCGAGAACCGTCCTGCGGATTCCGTCCAAGGTGCCCAGGCTGACGTCATCGCTCTGATCGAAGAGCGAACCCTGGAGCTGGTGCGTTGCCATGCGTCCAGTGTACTCAATGATTCGAACGTGCGATCTAATTAGCTCAGCGGGACCGCTCTCCGGTCAGCAGGCGATAGATGACCAGGACGATCACGGAACCGACGATGGCGGCGATCCACGTCGACAGGTGGAAGAACCCGTTGATCGAGTGAACGCCGAAGATCACCTTCCCCAACCAGCCGCCGAGCAGCCCGCCCACGATGCCGATCAGCATCGTCATCAGGCAGCCTCCGGGGTCCTTGCCGGGGGTGAGGGCCTTGGCGATGGCCCCCGCGATCAGACCGATCAGAATCCAGGCGATGATGCCCACGAGCATGGTCCTTTCTCTTCTGCACCTTCGTGTACGTGTCGCGGCGTGTGCGTTGCCGTCTGATACTGGGACCAATGTCCATCCGCGGACATCGCACTCGGGACCAAGGTCATCAACCATGGGACAAAGGTCATTCCTCTGCCAGCCGACCGAGTGAAGATCACCCGGTCGACGCCCGGTCGCCGCCCGGACGCGGCCCGGTCCGCTCACGAGATGTGAAGAGAGCGTTGCAGGCTCTTCATACCTTCGGGGCCGTGGTCATGTCAGCCAGGGGCAGGCGAGAAGAGACGCCGCGAGGAGGACGCTGCCGATGCTAGTTGTCGCTCTTTTGCTCCTGCCGGTCATGGGACTCCTGATCATCGCCATGGACCGCATCGAGGACCATCTGAACGAGGAAGCGTGGTCGAGAACCGATCGGCGCGTACGCCACCTTCGCCTCGTCCACGGGCAACACCGCGCGGGACGCCGCCGAGCGCCCGCCCCCGAGCGTCACAGCGACGCGGCCTGAGCCCGGCCCGGACACACGAGGAAGGGGTGCCGCGCACGCTACTCGGTAGCGTGCGCGGCACCCCTCTTTCGTCCGTTCTTTCGTCCGTGGCCCGCCAGGCGGTCAGTGTGCCGTCTTCTCGGCGAGCTTCTGGAACTCCCCCAGGTCGTAGTTGGCCAGGGTGGAGTCGAGGTTGGTGAGAGCGCCGAGGCGTTCGACGAAGCCCTTGGGGTCGTACTCGATCTGGAGCGTCACCCGGCTCGTGGTGTCACTGAGGCGGTGAAAGGTCACCACACCAGCGTGATCCACCCCCTCGATGGTGTGCCAGGCGATCCGGTTCTCGGGCACCACCTCGGTGAGTTCGGCCACGAAGTTCTTCTCCGCGCCGGGAAGTTCGAGCTGCCACGCGAAGCGTCGCTCGTCCATCGGCTCGACCAGCCGTACATGACTGAGGAACGAAGGCCAGCGGGCCACGTCGCTCCACAGCTGCCAGGCGACGGAGACCGGCGCCCGCACATCGACGGACTCGAGCAGGGACGCGGACATACGCACCTCTTTCTGGACGGGAAGGCCACGGGCACGCCGGGCCGGTGAGACATGGAGTTCCGGTACCCCTCAGGGGCCGGGCCATGTGGAATCGTCACTCCACCGCGCGGGCGTCACGCCTTCTGAGCGGAAGCGGCGAGCTTCTCGAGGTCGACGGTCTCGCCGGGCGCGGGCGCCTCAGGGCTGACCGACTTGCCGTAGTCGCTGAACGTGGCGGTGTTGGGTTCCTTGCCGCCCGTCGACGTCGAGCGCAGGATGTACGGCTTGCCCTCGGTGGCGACGTACAGCGTGAGGGTCTCGCCGCCGGAGGTCTTCTTCGTCAGGCGGATCGCCTCGGTCCCGTCGACGTCCGTCGTCGAGCCCTTCTTCATTCCCTTGCGTTCCGACTTGTCCTTGTCCATGGACGCCATGAGCGCCTTCTTGTCGCACAGGCTCTTCGTCGTCGTGTCGTCGGCGGGTGCCTTCACCCACTTGTCGGCCAGCTTGGGCACGATCTTGTCGCCACCGGCCTGACCCCTGAGGGCCGTCTTCCAGTACTTCTCGTCGCCCCGCAGGTAGAACGTCCCCTTCGTGTTCCGTACGTCCGCCGACGCGCCGTCCGCCTTGATGCTGCCGTCACAGTTCTTGTTGTTGTCCACGGCGAGGTCGACGGCCGTCGTGGAACCCGCTGACTGCTGCACGGTTCCCTTCATGCGCATCGAGTCGGCCTGCTCGGTGGCCTTGACCGCGTCGGCCGCGATCTGATCCGCGCTCTTGCCCGCGAACGGTTTGCCGTCGCCCGAGCCCCCGCTCGAATCGTCGCCACCGCACGCCGACAGGGCCACTAACGCCGCACCGGTGACCACGGCCGCCGTCATTACGCTGCCCTTCACCACGTCTGCTCCTTCCCTGGGGGCGCTCCCGCGCCCTGTGTTCTCGCCCACGGCCTTCGGGGCCGCGGAACACCCGATTACCCCATTGCTCGGAGAGATCACCGGAAGGGCGATGTCCACTTCTCTGAGGGCGCGACGGCCGCGCGCCCGGGGCTCCTGGCGCTTATGGTGACCGAGCGGCATACGGAGACAGCCATGACGTCAGCCAAGAAGTCACACATCGACCTGGAACAGTGCCTGTTCCTGACCGGCATGGGCGGATTCGACTGGGACCTGGAGAGCGGTGAGCTCCGTCTCGACGCCGGCGCCCTGGCGGTCCTCGACCTGCGTCCCGAGGAGTTCCACGGCCTTGTCGCCTCACTGCAGGGGCGACTGCCCCCCCGAGGAGACCGTACGCATCAGCTTCGCCGTCTCGGAGGCGCACACCACGGGCGCCGACGTCTACGGCGTCTACTTCCGCGTCCGTCACCGCGACGGTTCCCTGCACCTCACGCACGCCCGTGGCCGCATCCTGCGTGATGGCGCGGGCCGGCCGGCGCGCGCCGTCGGTGTCGTGCGCACCGCCGCCAAGGACGGGGCGGAACTCGCGGCCACCGACCCCAGGGAGGAGCGTCGGCAGGGCGTCGCCCTAATGGTGCAGGGCACCACGCAGGCCCTCTCCCGGGCCGTCACGGTCGACGACGTGGTGGCCGTGCTCTCCGGGGCGAGCGGCCTCGACCGGTTCGCCGCCGACGGCCTGGTCCTCGGACTGGTCGAGGGGGAGAACCTGAAACTGATCGCCCTGGTGGGCCAGACGATGCAGGCACTCGACGAGATCAAGCTGCACAAGGTCGACGAATCGCTGCCGCTGACCGAGGCCATCGCGACCCGGCAGCCCCGCTTCGTGGGTTCGCTGCCCGATCTCGGGCAGCGCTTCCCTCACCTCGGCCCCTACATCCAGCACATGAAACTCGACTCGGCGGCGTTCCTTCCCCTGGTGGCGCAGGACCGCGCCATCGGCGGACTCGCGCTCTTCTACCGTGGCCGCAAGGACTTCACCGACGCGGACCGCAACCTCTGCATCGGTCTCTCCGGCATCGTCGCCCAGTCGCTGCAGCGCGCCATGCTCTTCGACGAGGAACGGGACCTCGCCAAGAACCTACAGGCCACGATGTTGCCGCGCGGGATCCCCGACGTCGCGGACTCCGAGGTCGCCGTCCGCTATCACGCGGCCTGGGGCGGTCGCGAAGTCGGAGGCGATTTCTACGACGTCATCACCCTGCCCCGCGGGCGCATCGGCGTGGTGGTCGGCGACGTACAGGGGCACGACACCCACGCCGCCGCCATCATGGGGCAGCTCCGCATCGCCCTGCGTGCCTTCGCCGGCGAGGGGCACTCGCCCGCGACTGTGCTCTCGCGCGCCTCCCGCTTCCTGGCCGAGCTGGACACCGAGCGCTTCGCCACCTGCACCTACGCCCAGTTCGACCCCACGACCGGCGTCGTGCGCGCCGTGCGGGCCGGACATCTGCCGCCTCTCGTGCGGCATGTCGACGGCCGCGTGGGCGTGCCACGGGTTCCTGGCGGGCTGCCGCTGGGCCTGGCCACCGAGTTCGGCATGGAGGACTATCCCGAGGCGCGGCTCGACCTTGTACCCGGCGAGACCATGGTGCTGTGCACGGACGGGCTCGTGGAGGATCCCGGCCTCGATCTCGACACCGGGATGCGGAACCTCGCCGAGGTGCTGTCCGCCGGCCCCGAGAAGGCGGAAGACCTCGCGGACCATCTCTCCCGCGCGCTGTGGAAGAGATGGGGCAGCAGCGACGACGTGGCGCTCCTGGTTCTGCGCAGGCTCCCCGACCCCGGGACGCTCCAGGAGCCGCGTATCCACCGGTACGTCCATCAGGCCGATCCGGAAGGGCTCGCCGACGCGCGTGCGGCGCTGCGGGAACACCTCGAGTCGTGGGGCCTTGGAGCGGTGGCGGACGACGTCGAGGTGGCGGCGGGCGAACTCCTCGTCAACGCCCTGGTCCACACCGACGGGGGCGCCATCCTCACGCTGGAGGTACTCACGGGGACACCCCGCCGTGTCCGCCTCTGGGTGAAGGACCGCTCAAGCACCCGGCCCCACAAGAAGTCCCCGGTGGAAACCGCCACCTCCGGACGTGGCCTGCTCCTGGTGGAGGCGGTCGCCACGCGCTGGGGCATCGAGCCACGAGGCGAGGGCAAGGCCGTCTGGTGCGACTTCGCGCTGCCGACGGGCTGAACATCCGTAGGTCACCCTTCTTCGCCTTCTCTGTGACCCAGGAACGCCGCCGCGATCGCCACGAACTGCCCGGCGTCGTCGAGCCACGGATGGTGCCCCGCTGCCGGCTGCACCACGAAAGTCGCGTCGCAAAAGAGCGCCGCGAATTCGGCCACCGCTCGCGGAGGGCTGTTCATGTCGAACTCTCCCGTGAGCAGCAGCACCGGCAACTCGCGGCTCGCGAGCCCCGCACGGGCGACCTGCGTATCGAAGGCACCCTCCGCCGCGAAGCCGACGACGGCTTCCCGGTTGTCCGGCCGACTCGTGGCGCAGTGCTGCTGCGCGGTGGAGTCCCATCGGCCGTAGAAGAAGGGGCTGATGGCCTCCCAGTCGGTGCCGGTGCCCTCAGTGATCGCCTCCAGGGCGGCGAACGCCGGGGGAAACCACGGCTCGGCTTTGCGTGACAGCGCGAGCTCACGTCGCATCTCACCGGGGACGGCGATGCCGACGGCTCGCATGCCGGGGCCGATCAGGGCGAGCTTGCCCACGTTCTGGGGGTACCGGACCACGTACTGCGTCGCGACGTTCGCGCCGCCGGAGTGGCCGAGCAGGTCCATCCGGGAGAGGCCGAGGTGCCGACGGAGGGCCTCGATGTCGTCGACGAGGCGGTCGCACCGGTAGGAGGAAGGGTCCTCGGGGATGGCGGAGCGGCCGGTGCCGCGGCTGTCCGGGACGATCAGCCGCCGGTGGGCGGACAGGCCGCCCAGGTCGCCGAGATAACGGGAGTCGGCCGGGCCGCCGGGGACGCACACGAGGGGGATGCCGTCTTCGTGTGCGTCCCCGTGTACGCGGTAGGCGAGCTGGGTTCCGTCGGATGCGCGGTAGGTGGGCATGAGGCGGATCCTGTCAGTCATAACCAGGTTATACAACCCGGTTATGTCGACCGTGGTGCGGAGCTGTATAACCGAGCCATGGCAGGTGGAGATGACACTCATGAAGACTCCGGGGCGCTGACCGAGCGGCAGGCCGAGCGCATGCTCGCCGACATGAACGAGGTCATTCGCGCGGGCGAGGAGATGCGGAAGCTCCGCGCCGAGGTGATCAAACTGTTCGTCGATCTCGGCTGGACGCAGGACAAGATCGCCGAGTTGGCGGACATGAGCCAGCCGGCCGTGTCCAAGCAGGTGACGAAGTACAAGTCGGGCGACCGGCCGCCGCCGCTGGAGACCCACCTGGACCAGCGGGACCCGCCGTGGCTCGAAGGACGCCTGTGGGGCCTGGCCGAGGCGGTTTCCGAGGCCCTGGACGAGACCGCCCGGTGCACGCGTCACGTGAACGCCCTCGGCCGTGGGAGGAAGCGCTTCACGCCCCAGAGCGTCGACGAGTTGCGGCGGCTCGTCGAAGAGGACTTGAGGCGGCATCAGGCGCGACTGCCGGGCAGCCACAGGGACACGTACGACGAGATCGCTCGCAGGCTCGACATCCCCGCGGACGTGACCGTCACCGGATCGGCCTCCGCGCGACGGGCTCTCGCCCATGCGATCCAGCGTGACCAGCTCGGGAATTGACCCTTCTTTTCGGCGCTGAATTGCACTCCACCGGGGGTCTTTCACGCTCATACAGTGGTGATCACAACGGCGCGAGAGACCGCCGCGGAGCCGAAGGGGACACCACCATGGACAGCAAGAACGCCGAGTTCACCGCACTGCTCACCCGCGCGTCGCAGGCCGAGACCAGCGCCGACCCGAGCAGCGTCATGACCCTGCTGGCCGACACCGACGGACCGGGCGGCGGCTTCACCACCTACCGCTCCACGTTCACCGAGGGGGCCGTCGGGGCTCCCGCGCACTTCCACACCAAGGCCACGGAGCTCTTCTTCGTGATCAGCGGCTCACTGCAAGTCCTGGTAAGCGACGAGATCACCGTGCTGAACGCCGGTGACTTCCTCGCCGTGCCCCCGCACACCCCGCACGCCTTCGCCGCGGCCCCGGGCCGCGAGGCGGATGTCCTGTTCGTCTTCACGCCCGGCATGGCCCGCTTCGACTACCTGCGCCTCCTCGGCAGCGTGATGCGTGGCGAGACCGACCCGAAGAAGATCGCGGAGTCCTCGGAGCGCTACGACAACCACTACGTGGACAGCCCCGTCTGGCGCGAGGCGCTCGCCGCCTCGTGAGGGCGAGCACACCCCTGCGGAAAAGGGTTTCGCCGCGGCACTCGGCACCCTGGTCCGGGCACGGGTTCCCTCCGTACATGAGGACGGTGACTCCCGCGAGTACGGGCGGCGTGTGCCTTCCTGTCCGTGTCCACGCGTCACGGCGGCTCGGGACGCCCCGCGGTCGCCGCCGGGCGGCTCGTCCCGGTAGCAGGTCCACCACGCGCGCGTCGGGCACACGTCAGTGCGGGAGAATGCGGCTGTGCTGATCATGGATGCCGTGCTGGAGACCTACGAGGCCAGAGGCTGCGCTCTGTGGCCCGTCTCCGACCCCGCCGACGAGCGCCTCCTGCGACTGTCCGGCGACCTGTCGCCGCGTCAGGTGGGCACGGCCATGGCGGTTCTGGCCGGCTACAACAACAGGCCTCGCGAACGGGGAGGGCGCCGGACCGAGGACGGTCTGGCGCAACTGAACCGGTTGCTCACCGCCGAGTGCGTGGTCGCGCCCGGCGGCCTGAGAGTCACCGACACCGACACCGGTGTCACCGCAGAGCCAGGATGCTGCTTCGGGCTGGAGAACTGGCGGGACTGGCAAGGCCTGTTGGACGGCGAGGAGCCATGGCTCGGCCACGATTGCGAACCTCGAGTCGAGCACGTGGGCGCGATCATCCGACTGTGGCCTGATGCGGACCGCCAGGAAAGGCGCCCCATCGAGATCCCACGGGTGGAGCTGCCGGGCCTCCTGGGTTCCGTCCAGGACGACCTCTCGGGCTTCCTGAAGTCCGTTGAGGGGTGGGCTTCTTGTCGCTTCACGCCCGTAACGGCCGCCCTCGTCGCGACCCTCGACGAGGGGCTAACCGTTTCCGCACCGCTGGGTGATTCGCCGTAGTCTTCGAAAGCGGGTGCGAGTACCGCAGGTAACGCCGAGGTTCGCCTGTCTTCCCGAATGGAAGTCCCTCGAACTTCTTGTTTCCCGCGAGTCGGCTGTGCCAAGGTGAGCTTCCTCGCGCTGAGGAAATGATCAAGCCCGCCTTTCTCGTTCGAGATTCGTGCCGCCGACCCAAAAGGTCTTCAGTCGGCCGTGTTCGGGCGGTCCCGCGGTTTGTTGATCCGTTTTCCCCTCTCGGTGAGCCTTAGGTATGCACCAATCAGGCGCCCCATTTCGGTGGGTGTGTTTTCCGTGTGCCGTCTTTCGGCTCGGAAGGAAAAAGTTCTGTGCAATCCCCTCACCCCCCACGTCCGACCCATGCCCCTCATCCCGGTGTGAGCCCCGAAGAATCAGACATGAACCTTGCCGCCCGACTGCGTGGCCGGTCGGAGGGTGAGTCCGACCAACCCGTTGCGCTCCTGCTCGCGCGGCACTGGCAAGCGACGTACGACTACTCGGCCATCTGCCTCGCCTCTTCGTCGAGTTCGGCCTCGATGGTCGCCACGGCGTCCTTTCATCAGATGCTCGAACAGCTGGCGGGCGCCGAGCCGGGCGGGGCTCTGCGGCCGTACCTCCTGGTGACCGTCAGGGAGACGGTCAGGGGGTGGACCGCCGACGAGCGCATATCCGCCCTCATGCCGGAACTCCGCAAACCCACCGGCGGCCGCGGTATGCGGGCGGCGACATCCATGACCCCCGAAAAGCGGCGGCTGGCCGCACACTCCTTCTGGGCCCTTCCGGCAGTCGCCCAGTGCTTGCTGTGGCACACCGCGGTCGAGGCCGAGCACATATCCATACCAATAGGTATGTCGGGCCTGAGTGCCGACCTTGCGGCCGATGCCCTTACGCAGGCGCGTGAACAATTCCGGACAGGCATCGTTCGTGGCCACCGTGAACTCGCCCCGACCAAGGAATGCCCCCTCTACAACAGAATCCTCGACGTCACGATGCGCCGGGGCGGCACGTTACTGTCCGATGTGCGACACCACTTGTCCGAGTGCCGCCACTGTCGAGACGTGACAGAGCAACTCGCCCTAGTGGAAAGCGACTTGGGCACGCTACTCGCCGAGGCGGTACTCGGCTGGGGGGCGCGTCGATACCTGCAGTCGCGGCCGGGGCGCGGGGGCGGCGCGAAGCACGGCGCAGGAGCCCCCGGTCAGAGCGGACGGCGCTCGGGCGGCGGCGGACGCCACCGTCCGGCGTCGCACGCCCCCCTGTCGGGCGGTCCGTTCGCGCAGGCGCGTGCGCACCCTGGGGCGGTGCGCACCGGTGCGGCCCTGGGGTCAGCGGCCCTGCTCGCGACGGTGCTCGTCATCACCCTCTCCTCGGGCGACGGCAACAGCGGCGGGGCCATGCCCCCGACCGGCATGGCCGGAAGCCATGACGCCGGCCCGAGCGCGGGTTCCCGGACGCCGTCCCCGGGCGCTCCCACGCCCACCTCGGCGAGACACCCCGACGGGTCCGACCAGGGCAGACTCCGCAATACGGCGGCCGATCTCTGCCTCGACATCCGCGGGAAGGTGAAGCCCGCTGCCGAGACGAAGCTGGCGAAGTGCTCGGCCGCGGCGAGCCAGCAGTGGTCCTACGACAAGAACGGACTGCTGAGCAGCGTCACGCGTCCCGACCTCTGCCTGGACTCCCACCGGGACGACGGCGTGACCGTCCTCGGCGCATGTGTCGCACCCTCGGCCGAGCATGCCGACGAGGTGCGCTACGACCTGACGGTGCTGGGGGAGTTGCTGCCCCGGTGGCACGAACGGCTGGCGGTCGCGCCTGCCGCCGCGCGCAAGGGCGCGGATGTCGTGGTCAAGGTCCGCGACGGGTCCGAGGAGCAGCGATGGATGCTCGACTCGTCGACGACGGCCCCGAACTCCCGCTCGATCAAGGGTAAGGGCGAGCCCTCCGTGAAGAGTGAGGAGAGCACGAAGGGCGAGGCGATCACCAAGGGAGAGGAGGGCGAGGGAGGCGTGAAGGGTGTCCAGGGCGCCAAGGGCGGCGCTGACGCACCGCGCGGGAGTGGACGTGGGGGTGAGAGTGGGGATGGCCATGCCTGCAAGGGCCCGGCGTGCGAGCCGTCCTCGCCGCGTGAGCGGAAACCGGAGCCGCCGATGGAGGCTCGGGAGCGGGGTCCTGGGGCGAAGGGCAAGGACCGGCACTCCTCACCGGACTCGACCCGGCGCGGTGATGACGCAGAGCGGTATGCCGAAGCTGGTTGCTGCGCCGCCGATCATCGACCGACTCGACCGATCGGTCCGGGGCTTCCTGGTCAGCGTCCTGGTGAGCGCCCTCAGGTCCACCCGCAGTGACAGCCGGGGGACACTTCCCGGGCCGTGCACGAACGCCGTAGTCACTGGCCGGGGGCCGTACAAGGACTTGCCCACCTCGCGGGCGAGATGAGCGGTCCGCTGGACGGTGTCCTCGCGACTGCCATACCCGCGACGCCTTTGACCGGGACGAGTGCGCCGCCCACGCGTGTGTGAGCGGTGTACTGGGTGCGGCCCCTGCCTTCGTACTCGATTTCCCGGATCTCCGGGTACGCCTCGTCCCCGAGCTCGTCCAGCGGTTCCATGGAGGACCTCTCCTGGGCCGAGCCCGCCTCCATGTCGGAGGAGAAGGACGGGCAGTGACACGAGGTGCTGGGCGGCCACCATCTCGCCTTCGTGGCCGGTGCTGCGCAGGATATGGGCCGATGGCCTTCTTCAACTCCTCGCCGCTGAGGATGTGTTGAGGGTCCGCGATCGGGTCGCGGCCGGGGCGGTCGCAGGGCCGGTGGGGGCCAGGATCTCAGGGGTGGGGCGACGGCGTAGCGGCGTGCGTGGTGCCGATGGCAGACTGCACCGATGATCGACGCTCTTCCTGATGGCCTGACGGCACGACACCTTGCCGAGGAGGACCACCCGCAGGTGCTCGCGGTGCTGGACTCGTGGTGGGGCGGCATGAAAGGACCGGCCGGTGCGCTGGAGCGCTCACTGCTCCTGCCCAGGCTGTACTTCCAGCACTTCACCACCACCAGCTTTGTGGTCGAGCGTGACGAGGAGGAGCGGCAGGGGAACGGGCAGAGGCGAGGGCAGGACGCGGGGCAGCCGGAGTCGCTCAGCGGCGGCGGGGCCGGAGGCGGGGGCCGGGTCGCGGCCTTCCTGGTCGGCTTCCTGTCGCAGAGCGAAACCGACGCCGCCTATGTGCACTTCGTCGGCGTCGACCCGCAACTGCACGGGCACGGCATCGGGCGATCCCTGTACCGGGCCTTCTTCGCTCTCGCCCGGTCGCACGGCCGCCGGTACGTGCACTGCGTCACCAGCCCGCAGAACACCGCGTCGCAGGCGTTCCATGCCAGGCTCGGCTTCACGGTCTCGACCGTGAAGCCGGACTACGACGGGCCGGGGCTGGACCGGGTGACGTTCACGTTCGACCTTGCCGCGAACCGGGGCCTGCCCGAGGGCGCCGAGTGAGGTTTCTCTACTCGTACCAGTCGTCTTCCCCGTCCGCGAGCGATCGGCCCAGATAGTCCTCCAGGTCTCGGGCGGCCCAGCGGCGACTGTCGTCCTCGTGCTGCCATACGAAGATGTCGGCGCGCGCGGGCTTTCGGATGAACGCGAACTGGTCGCCGCCGCCGTTGTCCCCGAAGAAGAGGAGCGCGTCGAAGGGCATGTAGAGGTCGGCGAAGGCACTGTCCGACCAGAAGCGCAGATTGTCCTCGACGATCCGCTCCAGGGGCCAGACCGCGTCCACGCCGTAGTGCCCCACGATGCCGTCGGTCTCGAGCAGCAGTCTCACGAGGCCCGACGGCAGTGAGGTCCCCAGTCGCAGCTCCGCGGAGGCCACGTCGCCCGCATCGACCGGCGCGCTGAACCCCGCGTCCGGAAACGCCAGCCGCGCAATGTCTTTCCACATGCGAGCAGCCTGGACAGACCCGACGCCACGTCCCGGCTCATAGCTCATCAGGGTCCCGGTCCGGAGCTCATCAGGAAGTCTTCGCCGACGGTGGACCGAACGCCCGGAGCACATATCCGTCGAGGAGTTCCCCGAACAGGTGCGGCGAAGTGACCGCCGGAGCCTCGCACACGATCTCGTCGTCTTCGGCGAGGCTTGCCATGAAGTCGACGTCGGCCCAGCCGCCCCGGAACAGGACCACGAAAAGTTCAGCGTCCGCGGGCCCGGTGACGTGGATGCCGACGGAGTCCGGGTCCTCCACGTGTGAGCGGCTCGTCCCCAGCCGCCGCGGCCAGACCGCGTCCGCGTCCCGCCAGGTGAGCGGTCCGACCACGAGGCCCGCGGCGGTCCACTGCCGGCGGCGCGCGCTGATCTGGGCGGCGGCTTGGTCGAGATCGATGAGTGATTCCACCCGACGATCGTCGATCACGCGGCACGGCCCGTCCACCACCTTTCGTTTCGCGGGCCGGAAGGGGCGGGGGCTGAGTGGAGAGGGGGTGTTGGCGGGGAGGTCTCTGGTGGTGGTTAATGGCGTCGGTGGGTCGTCTGTTGCCGTGTGTGCCGTGCGAGGGACGGGAGTTGAGGTGCCTGTGGGCGCTGAGTCGTGGGGTTCGTCGAAGTCAGGGAAGCCGCCGGAGTCGTCGGGCTCGGGGGAAGAGCCACGCTCGGCGGGGGAGTCCGGTTCCTTTGACGGCGGGGCGGTAAAGCTTGGTCGGCGCTTCGTCGGTCGGTGCGTCGTCGTCAGCGGGGGAGCTCACGGGATCGGCGCGGCGACAGCGCGGCGGCTCGCGGCCGAGGGCGCCGGGGTGGTGATCGCCGATGTGGATGCCGAGGAGGGTGAACGCGCCGCACGTGCCATCCGCGAGGGCGGTGGGCGTGCGGTCTTCGAGACGTGTGATGTGGCGGACGAAGAGTCCTGGGCGCGGGCGGTGGCGGCCGCCCGCGCCCGCTACGGACCGGTTTCCGGCCTGTTCAGCAATGCCTACACGGTGCGCGGGGGTCCGGCCGACGTCATCGAAACGGCGGACTGGGACCGGCAGTTGTCGGTCATGCTGACCGGCGCGTTCCTCGGTGTACGGGCCTGCCTGGACGACCTCCGTGCCACGCGCGGCGCGGTCGTCCTGGTCTCGTCCGTGCACGCCGTCATGGGCCTGCCCGGGCGCCCCGCCTACGCGGCGGCGAAGGCGGGACTGACGGGTCTCGCGCGCCAGCTCGCGGTGGAGTACGCACCCGTCGTACGCGTCAATGCCCTGCTGCCGGGGCCCATCCTGACCCGGGCCTGGGACACGATCGGCGTGGAGGCCCGGACGCGCAGCATCGAGCAGACCCCCGCGGGGCGTCTGGGCCGCCCGGACGAGGTCGCGGCGAGCGCGGCGTTCCTGCTGAGTGACGAGGCGTCCTTCGTCACCGGAGCCAGCCTCGTGGTGGACGGCGGATGGAGCGTGTTCAAGACCTCCGCCTGAACCAAGGCTCGTGCCCCTCCACGAGCAGGCTCGTGCCCCTCCACGCCCCACGCCGCCGTCATCTGCCTGCCGCACAAGGAGGTTCACCCGATGAAGATCACCCGTATCGAGACGTTCGCAGTGCCGCCCCGCTGGCTGCTGTGCCGCGTGGAGACCGACGAGGGACTGGTCGGCTGGGGCGAGCCGGTGGTCGAAGGGCGCGCGGCCACCGTTCGCAGGGCCGTCGGCGAGCTGGCGGAACTCCTTGTCGGCAAGGACCCCTCGGGCATCGAGGACCACTGGCAGGTGATGACGAAGGGGTCCTTCTACCGAGGCGGCCCGGTCCTCTCCAGCGCGGTGGCCGGACTCGACCAGGCGCTGTGGGACATCGCGGGCAAGCGGCTCGGCGTGCCCGCGCACGTACTGCTCGGCGGCCCGGTCCGCGAGCGGGTACGCGCTTACAGCTGGGTGGGCGGTGACGACCCCGCCCACATCACCGAACAGGTGACGGCGCAGGTCGAGGCGGGCTTCACCGCGGTGAAGATGAACGCCGGCGGGCGCATGAACCGGCTGGCCACCGTCGCCGACATCGACGGGATCGTCACCCGTGCCACCGCGGCCCGCGAAGTCCTCGGCCCCGGGCGGGACTTCGCACTCGACTTCCACGGACGCTTCCACGCCGCCAACGCCCGCCAGGTGCTGCCTCACCTGGCCCCGCTCGCGCCCCTGTTCGTCGAGGAACCGCTCCTGCCGGAGTACGGGCACTTGCTGCCCGCCCTGGTCGCCTCCTCGCCCGTGCCGATCGCCACCGGCGAGCGCCTGTACTCGCGGCAGGACGTGCTGCCCGCCCTGCAGGCCGGCGTCGCGGTCCTGCAACCCGACCTGTCCCACGCGGGCGGCATCTCCGAGGTCCGCCGCATCGCCTCCCTCGCCGAGACCTTCGACACCCTCATCGCCCCGCACTGCCCGCTGGGCCCCGTGGCGTTGGCCGCCAGCCTCCAGATCGCCGTCAGTGTCCCCAACTTTCTCATCCAGGAACAGTCGATCGGCATCCACTACAACAAGGGCGCCGACGTCCTCTCCTACCTCGCCGACACCGAGGTGTTCCGGTTCCATCAGGGGCACATCCTGCGCCCGACCGGGCCGGGGCTGGGCATCGAGGTCGACGAGGCGGCGGTGCGTGCGGCCGACGACAGCGAGGCCGACTGGCACAACCCGGTGTGGCGGCACGAGGACGGCTCGTTCGCCGAGTGGTGAGGCGGCCGGGGACAGGGCCGTGGGGAAACGAACTGCGGGAGAGCGGGCGGCAAGGACGCCGCGGGGGGACGAGCCGGTAGTTTGGACGGTGTGGACTCGGTTCTGTACGAGGGTGACCGCCTGCGCGGGTGGGAAGTCGTGGTCCCGCGCCGCGCGGCGCCGCTCGACGGCGTGACGCTCGTCGGATTCCGTGACCGGTCGGATGCCGGACTGGACATGCGGGTCATCCCGCAGCCTGTCGTGACGGTGGTCGTCGAACTCGGGGACGACGCCTTGGCCGTCGAGAACAGCGGCGGCAGCCGGGCGTTACGGAGTCTCGCCGCCGGACTTTCGCCGGGGGAGGCCCGTGTCCGTGGGGAGCGTGTGCACTGCGTGGAGTTACGCATGTCTCCAGTGAGTGCCTACTCGTTGCTCGGCGTCCCGCCCGTCGACCTGGAGGGCGGTGTGTTCGGCCTCGAGGAGCTGTGGGGACGCCAAGAGTCGCGGCTGCGCGAACAGTTGACGGTCGCCGACGGGTGGGACGACCGCTTCGCGCTGATGCATGAGTTCCTGGCACGCCGCCATGCGTCGGCGCCGTCGATGGATCCGGAGGTCGTCACCAGCTGGGAGCGCATCGTCTCCCGCCGGGGCCAGGTGCGGATCGCCGACCTGGCGGTCGCGTGCGGGTGGAGCCGCAAGCGCCTGTGGTCGAGGTTCACCGCCCAGGTGGGCCTGACACCCAAGCGCGCCGCGATGCTCGTACGCTTCGACCGCGCCGTCCGAGGCCTCTCGGCTGGCCGTGACGCGGCTGCGGTCGCCGTGGCATGTGGCTACGCCGACCAGTCCCACCTGCATCGCGACATCCTGGCCTTCGCCCGCTGCACGCCGGGTGCGCTGGGGCCGCCCGCGGGAACCCCCGTGGCGCTCGGCACGCCTTCGTGACGTGGCGGGCACCCCTGACGCCGGGCTTCCAGGCTTCCCTGACGTCGAGCGGGGGCGGCCCGGCAGCGGGGAACATTCGTCCAATACCTGACGTGCCGCCGCCGG
Organism: Streptomyces sp. NPDC050147; assembly: GCF_040660195.1. NCBI lineage: Bacteria > Bacillati > Actinomycetota > Actinomycetes > Kitasatosporales > Streptomycetaceae > Streptomyces > Streptomyces sp. NPDC050147. The sequence continues at coordinate 195,513 of NZ_JBFALJ010000007.1, forward strand.
TCAGGGTGGGGCCATGCTGAGCCATGACCCTGTGGGGACGAAGCCCGACACACCTGCCCTGGTGCTGATTCACGGATATGCGGCCCCGACGGCCCGGTGGAACCCGCTGGTTCTGCTGCTGGCCAGGGTGAGGACGCGCGGCGTCCTCACCGCGGGGCCGTTGCTGACGCTCACAGAGGCAGCGCGCGCTCGTGCACCACGTGTTTCATGACGAGCGTGGAGCTCAGGCGCTGCACGCCCGGCAACGTGGCCAGCTTGTCGTCGTAGAGCCGCTGGAAAGCCGGCAGGTCCTTGCTGACGATGCGTACGAGATAGTCGGGATCCCCGAAGAGGCGCTCGGCCTGCAAGATCTCCGGGATCTCGGTGAGGGCGTGCTCGAAGGCGGAGACGGTGTCGCGGTCCTCCTGGCGCATGGTGACGAAGACCAGCGCCTCGAAGCTCAGGCCCACGGTGCCCGCGTCCAGGATCGCGCGGTAGCCGCGGATGGCGCCACTGCGTTCGAGTTCGCGCAGTCGGCGGTGGCAGGGGGAGAGGCTCAGCCGCACGCGGGCCGCCAGCTCCGTGACCGTCAGACGGCCGTCGTCCTGGAGCTCCGCAAGAATCTTCCGGTCCACATCATCCATGGGGAAGATTCTGCCACCGTAACCGCCTGAGCTGGCAATATTTGGAAACACCTTTGGGCTCTTCGGAACTAATCTCCTACTCAGAACCTGTTTGAGAGGGAGAAGTACGTCGTGGCCGTCAGTTCCATCACCGCCTTCTGGGCGGTCTCAGTCCTGCTCATCCTCGTGCCGGGAGCGGACTGGGCCTACGCGATCAACGCCGGGCTCCGCGATCGGTCCGTGGTCCCGGCCGTCGGCGGCCTTCTGCTCGGCTACGTCGCCCTGACCGCCGTGGTCGCCGCCGGTGTGGCGGCCGTGGTGGCGAGCACGCCGTCCGTGCTCACCGCCCTGACCGTCATCGGCGCCCTCTACCTGGTGTGGCTCGGCGCCACGACGCTGGCCCGGCCCGCCGTCGCCGGAACCGCGGCGCAGGAAGGGGACGGCGCGGCGGCGGGAGCGCGGCTCCTCAAAGGGGTGGGGATCAGCGGCCTCAACCCCAAGGCGCTCCTGCTCTTCCTGGCCCTGCTGCCGCAGTTCACCGCCCCGGACGGCAGCTGGCCGCTCGCCGCCCAGATCGGCACGCTCGGCCTGGTCCACACGCTCAGCTGCGCCGCGATCTACCTGAGCGTGGGTGTACTGGCCCGCACCGTCCTGCGAGCGCGCCCCGCGGCCGCGCGCGCCGTCACCCGCCTCTCGGGTGCCGCCATGATCGTGATCGGCGTGCTCCTGGTCGCGGAACGCCTCGCGGTCTGAGGCGCGTACGTCACGTGGGAAGAGGTCGAGTCACGCGGCGTCCTGACCCTGGTCGCCGTTGGCCACCCCTGACCGCCCTTGGTCGCCTCGCCATTCGTGCGCCAGCAGGGACCAGATCTCCATGTCGTGGCGCACGCCCTTGTACAGCGACTGCTCGCGCAGGGTGCCGTCCAGGTGCATGCCCATGCGCTGGGCGACCGCTCGGCTGCGGGTGTTCCCGGCGCTGTTCCACCACTCGATGCGGTGGATGCCGCGCTCGCCGAACGCGTACGCGATCAACTGCCGGACCGAGGCGCTGATCAGCCCGTGACCCTCACCCGCGGGCTCGGCCCACACGCCGATCTCGCAGGTGCCCGCCTTGGCGTCGAAATGCACGAACATCACGCCGCCGATCAGGACGCCGTCCCGCCAGATCCCGTAGATCCGTCCGGCGTCGGCGGCCTGCTTGTCCGCGAACTTCTGGAGGGTGGCACGGGCCGATTCCAGGTCGGTGGAGCGCGAGGCCCAGGGGATCCACGGGTCGGTGTTGGCGCGGGCCCGGTCGATGTGGGCCAGGAACTCGGCGTCCTGCCAGGGCTCCAGCATGCGGAGCTCGGCATTCTCGGTCAGCGATATGGCGTACATGGCTGGTCCTATGCGGTTGTCCGGCTGGCGCGCGCGGGTGCCGGGGCAGCACGCGCCAGGTACGTAACGAACGTTGGGTATGTACTCTAGCGGCCATGACGCCGCCGGCCCGTACAGATCATGAAGCCCGCAGGACCGAGGTTTCCCAGGCGGTGTGGCGGGTGCTTGCCGCCCATGGCTTCGGCGGCCTGACCTTGCGTGCGGTCGCCGCGGAGATGGGGGCGACCACCGGCCTGCTCACGCACTACTTCCCCAGCAAGCGCGCACTGCTGAGACACGCCCTGGAGGTGCTCGACCGACACTCGGCCGACCGCCCGCGCCCGGCGGCCGAGCGGGCCGGGGAGGCGTCCGGCCTGGTGATGCTGCGGGCGACACTGCTCGACATCCTCCCGCTGGACGCCGAGAGCGCGGCGAGCAACCGCATCTGGGTGGCCTCCTGGGACGTGGCGCTCGCCGATCCGGAGCTGGCCAAGGAGCATGCCGAGCGCTACCGCCGTGCGCGTGAGCGGATGACCGAGCACCTCACCCAAGCCCGTGAGCTGGGCGAACTGCCGCCCGACACACGGCCCGAGGAAACCGCCGCCGCTGCCCAGAGTTTCGTACTCGGCCTGGTCGTCCAGGCGCTGTTCGCCCCGCGGGACTTTCCCGCTGAGCGGCAGATCGCTCTGGTGGACGCGTACTTGGCGGGGCTGGGTGGCGGGGCGGGGGAATGAGGCACCGGGTGGCGCCGGGGCGGGGCGCCTCGCAGGTGGTTCTTGAGGCAGCGCGGGATGCGAGCGTCGTCGTCGCGGAGTCCCCCGGGCTCGCGGACCAGCGCGGCGAACCGGTGCGCCTCGCGGTGCGGCGCCATTCCCGGCGGGGCATGTGGCTCGTCGAGTTGGGCCCCACCTGCTAGGAATCGCGCGTCTCGCCGATGTGCGCGCGCCGGCCGAGGGATTCCTTGCCACCCTCGAACGGGGCACGGGCGAGCCGGACTTCACCCTCTACGGCGAAGGCTGCGCGGACGTGCGGATGTCCGTCGGGTACGACGGTGACGAGCTGTACTTCACCGCCGGAGCCGCCTTCGACCCCACAAGGGACCTCGTCGGCCGCTCCCCGGGCGGGTGAGCCCCTCCACCGCATCCGATGCGGCACGGCCTGTCTGGAGTCCCGGGACGTGACCCCGGCCGACCCGGCTCATCTGACGGGATGTGCACACGCGCTGCTCGCGGCGCTGGACGCGAGTCCCGGCCCCGGCCCAGGCGTCTGACGAGTTCGCGCAACGGGGCGCCCTCGGCCGCGCGTACGGGGATGGGGAACGGCTCAGGTGGTGCGGCCGGGCGGCGCCGATGCCGGAGCGGACAGGAACACGACGACGTCGGTTCCCTGGCCGGCCAGGGGCTTCGGCTCGTGCCAGCCCAGGCGACGGTAGAACGCGAGCGTCCCATGGGCCTGATCCCAGGTCAGCAGCCAGGCCCGGCCGCCGGGAGCGGTGGCGGTGAGGGCGGACAGCAACCGCCGCCCCAGGCCCGTCCCGCGGGCACGCTCACGTACCCCCAGCTCGTCGATCTCGAAAGCTCCCACCAGCAGCTCGTCCACGGAAACGGAGCCGAGCCGTTGTGTCACCTTGCCGTAGGCGCGGTCGGCGGGGAACGGGGCCTGTGTGATCCAGCCGGTGACGAAACCGTCCACTTCGCCCTCGGGCGACAGGGAGAGGGCGGCGCGGAAACCCGGCCGGTGTGCGTCGGCCTCCAGACGCCCGCGAAACGCCTTCCGGGTGGCGGCGGGGTCTCTGTGGTCCCAGGGCGGGGCGGTGAACACCTCGACGTAGGCGTCGGTGAGGCGCTCGGCGACGGCGAGGACGTCTGAGCCGAAGAGCTGCATAGTCAGAGAACCTAGCGGTTGCGGCAGGATGACGTCCCATGACATGTGGGGGAGACGAGCTCGCGGAGTTGTCGCGCCGCGCCGGATGGGACGTTGTGGGGGACGGCCGTGGCGAGAACGTGCTGCCGCCTCGGTCCGCGTGGCATTGGGTCCTCACGGGAGAAACCCGGGCCGTCGTCGCCGTTGACGGAGACCGCCATGACGTGGACGCCGAGGTCGACGCGCGGTGGCATCGGCTCGCCGTCGATCTGGGGATCGTGGACGAGGAGGGTGTCGTCCTGCTCGCGGTCGCCGGGGACCGGATGCGCTGCGCGCCCCGGCGCTGGACGCGGGTCCGGCTCACCGCGAACGGGAGCCTTGCGGCGGCGGGTGAGCGGGCGCACCGGCCGGACTTCGTCGCGCTGTCCTGGGACGGGGACGCCCTGCTGGGTGTGATCACCGAGGAGTCGGAGGTCCGGCTCGTCGTCATGAGCGGCGTAAGAGAACGGCAGGAGGCGACTGCCCAGGCGCAGGCCCAGGAGACCCCGCGTGAGCGGGCAGCGGCCTGGGCCTCGCTGTTCCAGGGCACGGGACGGGGGCCGACGGCAGAGGTGCGTCAGGCGTGGGCGCATGGACTTGCCCTCAACCCGGCCACGCCCGACGATCTGCGGGGCGACCTGCTGGGACTCTCGCATCACCTGCTGTGGCGTCGGCTGCCCGCCCCGGTGGTGGAGGCGGCCATCGCCCATCCGGACTGGAACGTACGGCAGTTGCTGGCCGAGGTGCAGCCGGGCCTCACGCCCGGCCAATGGACCCGCCTGATCCTCGGCGAGGAGGACTCCCGGCGTCGGTGGATCCTCACCATGAACGCGGCGGACCGGCGCGACGAACTCGGCGACGCCGCCTACCGGGAACTCGCCGCCGATCCCTCCGCCCAGGTTCGCGAGGAGGCGGCTCGCCTCACCGGACTGCCCGCACGCATCCTGACCGACCTGGCCGCCGATCCCGAGCCGGTCGTACGCGCTGCCGCCTGCCGCGAGGCGTGGCCCCACCTTGATGAGCCGGCGCGGCACAAGCTGCTCGCCGACCCTGACGGCAAGGTCCGCACCATTGCGTTGTTGCGCCACCACCAGGATCACCCGCTGTCCCGGTCGGTCTTCGAGGCCGAGGGGCTCACGGATCGCGCGGTGGAGAGCTGCCTGCTGGAGCGTGACCTCGCCGAACACCTGGCCCGCCACGGTGATGCGTCCCGGCGCGGCTCCCTCGCATGCAATACGCGCCTGGACCCCGACCTTGTCGCCCTCCTCGCCCAGGACTCCGACGCGGGTGTTCGCGGTGTGGTGGCCACGCGTCCCGACCTCACAGAGGAACAACGGTCGGCCATCCCCGTCACCTTCGACCCGCGGGGCCACCACCACTCGCTCGGCTGGGTCAAAGCGCTCCATCACGACCCCGCCGCCATGCGCCGCCTTGCCGCCGCCACCCACCCCCTCGTACGCAGAAGCGTCGCCCGAGCCCGCCGCCTCCCGCCGGACGTCGTCGAACTCCTGGCCAAGGACGAGGACCGTGTCGTGCGGCTCTTCCTCGCCGAATCCTGCGACGACGCACCCGCCGACATGCTCCTGGGGGTATGGCAGTGGTGGACCGGCAGCCTGAGCACCCCCGACCGCCCGCACGGGCACCCGAACTTCCCCCGCAGCGGCCTGCTGCGCCACACCGAGGACACGAACCCCCGCATGCGTCAGCTCGCTCTGGACGATCCGGAGTCGACGCCCGGCCTGGTGGAGCGCTTCAGCCGTGACCCCAGCGAGGAAGTGCGCCGCCGAGCCGCCACCGACCCCCGGCTGACGGTGGCCTCGGCGATACGGCTGCTCGACGATTCTGACGATTCCGTACGCCGCGTTGCCGCCAGCCACCCGGGGCTGCCCGCGCAGGTGCTGGTTCGGCTTCTTGGGGACAGGGACACCGCACAGGACGCGGCTCGGCATCCGGCCCTTCCCGTCGGCGTCATGCGGCAGATGATCGAACGTCTCCGGGGCTGAGAGGGCGTGGGCGAGGGGGGCGGTGTCAGTGCCCTGGTGTCCGTGAGCGGTGGGCCGCGACGCCGGTGAGGCCGGGTTCGATCTCCGGCTGCAGGACGAGTGCGTCGTCGTAATCGCCGCGGTGCTCGTGGCGGTAGGGGAGCGGCTCGGTGACCGGCAGTGCGCGGAGCCGCTCGCGCAGTTCGGCCGCGCGGTCGCCGTAGCCGGCTTCGTCGAGGCGGTCCGCTCCGTAGACGACGTACGGCGGAAGCGCGTCCATCCCCGTGTACCAGAAGGTGCCGTGCAGCACGGGGAACAGCACCTCGTCCAGCTGCCCGTGGATCCCGCGCGGCCCGAAGCCCGACTCCCGTGCGCCGACCGTGGTGATGACCATGGCGCGCTTGCCGACGAGCCCCCCGTCGCCGTAGCGCAGGGTGCGCCCCGCGTGATCCTGGAGCCCGAAGGCGAAGCCCTGTACGAGCACCCGGTCGAACCACCCCTTGAGGATGGCGGGCGGCCCGAACCACCACAGTGGGAACTGGAACACCAGCGCATCGGCCCAGGCGATCTTCTCCTGCTCGGCGGCGATGTCGTCCGTGAGTCCCCCCGCGCCGTAGCCGTGTTCCTGTGCCGCGCCGACCAGCAGCCGGTCGACCGTCTCACGGTGGAAGTCACCGGAGTCCACCACGGGTTTCCAGTCCATCGCGTAGAGATCGGACTGGCGGACCTCGTGCCCGAGGTCGCGCAGTTCCTGTATCCCAGTGTCACGCAAGGAGCCGTTGAGGGATTGCGGTTCGGGATGTGCGAACACCCAGAGAATCTTCATGCCGTCGATCCTCCGCCGCTGCTCGGTGGAGGACGAGTGGCCAGGTGGCCAGGGGGTGAAAGGATCTGGCCACCGCTTGATCGCGGTGCCGCGCCGGCCGCTTCAGCCGGGCGCGCGCGTACTCTCCCGCACCCTGAGTTCGTATCCCGCGGTGAGTCGCGTGTGCGGGGCCATCGCGCCCGCGTCGATCCTGCGGAGGAGCGCGTCCACGGCCAGTTCCGCGATGCCCCGCTTGTCGGGGGCGACGGTGGTCAGGCTCGGCACGCTGTAGCGGGACTCCTCCACGTCGTCGAAGCCGACGACGGCCAGGTCGTGCGGGACCCGCAGCCCGTTCTCGTGTGCCACCCGCAGCGCGCCGGAGGCCAGCATGTCGTTGAAGCAGAAGACGGCGTCCGGCGGGTCGTCCAGCGTCAGCAGCGCCTGCATCGCGGCGGCTCCCGCGGCGCGGGTGAACGAGCTCGTGTGCGGGGCCAGTCGAGGGTCGTGCGGGACGCCTGCCGCGTGCAGCGCCGTCAGATAACCGTGCATGCGCTGGACCGTCGTCGCGTGGGCGGGGCCCGAGGGCTGCCCGATGACGGCGACGCGGCGCCGGCCGAGGGACAGGAGGTGGTCGGTTGCCTCCCGCGCCGCCGCCGAGTTGTCGATCAGGACGTGATCGGCGGGGATCTCGTACGACCTCTCGCCCAGAAGCACGAGCGGCACGCGGCGTTCGCGGGCGGCCAGGGCCTGCTCGTCGAGGCGGAGCGGGCTGAGCAGGACACCGTCGATGAGCGGATCGCTGAGCCCGGAAGCGATGCGGAGCTCCTCCTGCGCGCTGCCCCCGGTGTCCTCGATGAGCACCGTGCAGCCGCGCTTCTTCGCGGCGGTGATGACCTGCGCGGCCAGTTCGGCGAAGTACGGAGCTACGAGTTCGGGCACGGCGAGGGCGATGATGCCGCTGCGTCCGGTGCGCAAGTGGCGGGCGGAGGCGTTGGGTTGATAGTCCAGGTCGGCGATGGCACGCAGGACGCGCTCGCGGGTCCGGTCGGCGACTCTGGTCTCACCCCGGACGACGTTGGACACCGTCTTGATCGATACCCCGGCGCGCTCCGCGACGTCCTTCAGGCGGGTGCCTGCCACGGTGTTCCTCCCTCCCCCTGACCTCCCCCGACAGCAGCAGCGTACGTCATGGTCCAACGTTGTAACCCGGGGGGAGCGGACACGCGTACCCCGAGTGGGCTGAGTATGTGAACAGGTAATGCGTGCCTAGGTGTTGACGCCGTATTGCCAGCTGAGTACAACGTTGTAAACGCAGTGGCGACCACGAGGTGCGGTTGTCGCGGAGGCGTATTCCAACGTTGTACTCGTATCAGTCTTGTCCGCCTTGCTTGCCTGTCTTGATCCGTCTCACCCGCCTTGTTCGTCTTGTTCGCCGTGGAAGGACGCATGCCCATGCGGGACCGCATACCGACCCTGTCGCCGCCCACCCCGTCCCGCCGTCATGTGCTGCGTGGAGGGGTCGCGCTCGGTGCGGCCGGCGCCGCCGCACTCGCCGTCGGCGGCTGCGGCAGCACCCTCGCGCAGGGGTTCACCGGCGGCGCGCCCTCGCCGTCGCGGCTGAACTTCTGGAATCCGTTCACCGGCGGCGACGGCGAGCGGATGCTCGCGATGCAGGACGTCTACCGGGCCGCGCACCGCTCCACCGAACTGAAATCGGCGACGTTCTTGTGGGGCAACCCGTACTACACGAAGCTCACCCTCGCCACGCTCGGTGACCGGCCGCCGCAGGTCGCGGTCATCCATCTGTCGAAGTTGCCCACGCTCGCCGAGGCCGGCCTGCTCACCGAACTCCGCGCCGAGGATCTGGCCCGGCACGGTCTGACCGAGGACAAGTTCGACGCACGGCCATGGCGAAAATCCCGGTTCGACGGTGCACCGCACGCCGTTCCGCTCGACACGCACCCTTTTGTGCTCTTCTTCCGCACGGACATCGCGAAGAAGGCCGGACTGCTCGACGGGCAGGGCCAGTTGGCGGACGTGGACGGGCCCGACGCGTTCATCGACGCGCTGCGCGCGGCCAAGGAGGTCACCGGTGCCTGGGGCGGTTCGGTCGCGTCGGTGAAGGAGGCCTCGATGCAGTTCCGGCTGTTCTGGTCGCTGTACCGGCAGCTCGGCGGCGGGGATCTCGTCGCCGAGCAGGGCAAGCGGGTGGTCATCGACACGGCTGCCGCGGCCGAGGCGCTCTCGTACATCCGCCGTCTCAGCCAGGAGAAGGTGATCCCCGCCAACACCGACGGGAAAGGCGCCATCACGCTGCTGACCACCGGAAAAGCCGGATTCCTGATGGACGGCGTCTGGCAGGTCCTCGCGGTCCAGTCGGCGAAGGTGACATTCGACATGCGGCCCCTGCCGCGCATCTTCAAGGACGCGCCCTACGCCTGCGCCGCCGATTCGCACGCCCTGGTGCTGCCCAAGGCGCCCACCGCTTCCGCCCAGCGCCTCGATCTCTCCCTGGGGTTCGTCGCGTCGATGCTGCACTCCAGCAAGTTGTGGTCCCAGGGCGGCCATGTGCCTGCCTGGCTGCCGACACAGCGTTCACGCGCGTACAAGGAACTGGTGCCGCAATCGCACTACGCCACGGCCGCCGACGGCGCGGTCTACGACCCGGCCGCCTGGTACGGCGGCGCGGGCAGCACCCTGCAGAACGTGGTGGGCGACGCCGTGACCTCCGTCTTCACCGGTGACACCAGCCCGACGGCGGGCGCCGCGCGGATGCGCCGCGAGCTGCGCGACCTGGCGTCGCGACCCGCTCCCGTGTGACACGCGCCGCCCACGACCGCCGCTCGACCCCCCTTGTTCCACCCTCCCTCGGATCCCGTACGCCTTGACCGAAAGGCCGAACCGTGGCCACGACAACCGCTCCCACCCCGACGTCCAGCAGAGGCGACCGCTGGGCAGGACCGGGGATGCTGCTGCCCTTCGCCCTCTTCTACCTGGTGTTCCTGGTGGGGCCGCTCCTCTACACCGTGGTCGCCGGATTCTTCGAGACCAGCCTGCTCAAGAGCGGCCTCGGTGACTTCGCGGGCCTTTCGAACTACACGGAGGTGCTCGGCGACGCGGAGTTCTGGCGGACTCTGCGCAACACGCTGTGGTTCACGGTCCTGACGACCGTGCCGCTGGTGCTGCTCAGCCTGGCTCTCGCGCTGCTCGCCGACCGGTTCGTGCGCGGGCGCTGGTTCTTCCGGTTCGCCTTCTTCGCGCCGTTCGTGCTGCCCTCCGCGGTCATCTCGCTGCTCTTCATGTTCATCTACGCCGATCAACTGGGCCTGGCCCAGGAAGTGGTGACGTGGTTCGGCGTCGACACCCCGCCGTCCTGGCTCGGCGACCCGGACTGGGCGATGGTCTCCATCGCGGCGGCCACGGTGTGGTGGACCATCGGCTTCAATTTCGTGCTCTACCTGGCCGGTCTGCAGGATGTGCCGCGCGAGGTCCACGAGGCAGCCGCCATCGACGGGGCCGGACCCTGGCAGCGCATCCGGCACGTGGTCGTGCCGATGCTGGGCCGTACGACGACGCTGGTGACGGTGTTGCAGGTCATCGCCTCGCTGAAGGTCTTCGACCAGATCTACATGATGACCAACGGCGGCCCCGACGGCAGCACCCGCCCCTCGCTCCAGCTCATCTACGACACCGGGTTCGTCGAGGGCCGCGTGGGCTACGCCTCGACCGTGTCGCTGCTGCTGTTCCTGGTGATCCTGTTCGTCTCCCTCGTCTGGTTCGCCCTCGTACGCCGCGCCGAGAAGGAGAACTGACCATGACCGCGATCGCCACGCGCCCCGAGACACAACAGCGCGGTGCCACCACGCCCCCGGCCCGCCGCCGGGATTCGGAGCGCCTCTTCAATCGGGTGGCGCTCGGCACGCTCATCGCCCTCGCGCTCCTGTGGCTGGTGCCGCTGGCGTGGGCGCTCGCCACGTCGGTGCGGCCCGCGCAGGAGGTCGTCACCCATCCGACCGGGTGGTTCACCGCGCATCCGACCCTGGACGCGTACGGGGAGATCTTCGACGCGGGCAAGCTGCCCTACTGGTACGCCAACAGCTTCATCACCTCGATCCTCACCACGGTCCTCACCGTGATCATGGCGTCCCTGGCCGCCTTCGCCCTGTCACAGACCCGCTTCCGGCTGCGCCGGGCCGCGTTCGTGATGCTGCTCGCCGGGATCATGATCCCGGGCCAGGTCCTGATGATCCCGCAGTTCCTCGCGCTTCAGTCGGCGGGGCTCCTGAACACCTACTGGGGTGTCGTACTGCCACAAGTGCCCAACGTGGTGGCCGTGTTCGTCTTCAAGCAGTTCTTCGACGGCATCCCGCGGGAGCTGATCGACGCGGCACGCGCGGACGGCGCGGGCTGGCTGCGCACGTACTGGCAGATCGTGATGCCGGTCTCCCGCCCGGCCGTCTCCGCCGTCACGATCTTCGTGTTCGTCGGCGTCTGGAACAACTTCCTGTGGCCGCTGCTCGTGGTGACCGACCCCGAGATGATGACGCTGCCCGTCGGACTCACCTCCGTCCAGGACGTGTTCGGCGTTCCCTACGCCCAGCTCATGGCGTCCGCCGTGCTCGGCGCGATCCCACTGCTCGCCGTCTTCGCGCTGTTCCAGCGCCGCATCGTCGAGGGCATCGCAGGCACCGGCCTCAAATAGCCACTCCTCGCCGAACCCCACCTTCACCCCGTCCCGTCCCGCGTCAAGCAAAGAGTCCGCACCACAGAGAGGCACCAGAACATGCCGCACACCGCACGGTTCGTCATCGACCCGGAGTTCAGCGTCGGAGACGTCGACCCGCGCCTGTACGGAACTTTCGTCGAGCACATGGGACGCTGCGTCTACACCGGCATCCACGACCCCGGACACCCCACCGCGGACGCCGACGGTTTCCGCGGCGACGTCGCCGAGCTGGTCCGCGAACTGGGCACCGGCCTCGTGCGCTACCCCGGTGGCAACTTCGTCTCCGGCTACCACTGGGAGGACGGCGTCGGCCCGGTCGCCGACCGCCCGCGCCGTCTCGACCTGGCCTGGCGCTCCATCGAGACCAACCGCGTCGGCACCAACGAATTCCTCGGCTGGGCACGGCAGTTGAGCCTTGACCCGATGATGGCTGTGAACCTCGGGACGCGCGGTATCGACGCCGCCCGCGCGCTGGTCGAGTACTGCAACCACCCGGGCGGCACCGCCTGGTCGGACCTGCGCGTCAAGCACGGAGTCAGCGAGCCGCACGGCGTGAAGCTGTGGTGCCTGGGCAACGAGATGGACGGTCCGTGGCAGACGGGCCACAAGTCGGCCACCGAGTACGGGCGGCTCGCGGCCGAGGCCGGCAAGGCGATGCGCCAGGTCGACCCGTCCATCGAACTCGTCGCGTGCGGCAGCTCCAACTCGCGGATGCCCACCTTCGGCACCTGGGAGCGCGAGGTCCTCGAGCAGACGTACGACGAGGTCGACTACCTCTCCCTGCACGCCTACTACGAGGAGTTCGACGGCGACCGCGCCAGCTTCCTCGCCTCGGGCGCGCACATGGACCAGTACATCCGCGACGTGGTGTCGACCGCCGACCACGTGCGGGCGGTGCGGGGCGCCAAGAAGCACATCAAGCTGTCCTTCGACGAGTGGAACGTCTGGTACGCCGCCCGCTTCCCCGGCGAGCGCAACCTTCAGACGGCCGAGACACCCCGCCTCATCGAGGACACCTACAGCGTGACCGACGCCGCCGTGGTCGGCTCGCTGCTCATCACGCTGCTGCGCAACGCCGACCGGGTGGCCGTGGCCTGCCTGGCCCAGCTGGTCAACGTCATCGCGCCCATCCGGACCGAGCCGGGCGGCGCCAGCTGGCGCCAGACCATCTTCCACCCCTTCGCCCAGGCGGCCCGGTTCGCCACCGGACGCGTACTGCGCACCGACGTCACCGGGCCCCGCATCGACACCTCTCAGTACGGGGACGTCTGTGCCCTCGACACCGTGGTGACGCACGACGAGGAGACCGGCGCGCTCACCGTCCTCGCCGTCAACCGTGACCAGGAGAACGTGCTGCTGCTTCAGGCCGCGCTGCGCGGTGAAGCCGCCGGGTACCGCGTCGTGGAGCACCTGGTCCTGGCCGACCAGGACCCTGACGCGGTCAACACCGAGGCGGAGCCGGACCGAGTGGTGCCGCGCCGCGCGTCCGGAACGCACATCACCGCCGAGGGCGCGCTGACGGCGGAACTTCCGCCGATTTCCTGGAACGTCATTCGGCTCGCACCTCGACAGAAGTGACCCAACGCCCGGTTCACCGCTTGCCCCCATCAGCCGCAGAGTCAGGAGAGGCCCATGTCAGCGCACGACCCCGCACGACCACGTCTCCTCCGTCCCACTGTTCTGTTCCCCCTGCTGCTCGCACTCGTGGCGGCGCTGCTCGTCACGCAGTCCGGTACTCCTGCCGATGCCGCGACCGGCACCTTGCTGCGCGATGGCACCGGCCTGTACCCACGCGCCGTCAGACTCGCCCACAACGGCGACGCCAACGGCCGGGTCCTGGCCTCCGTGGTGACGTTCTCCGGGAACGACGGGCTCGGTGCCATCCATGAGAGCACGGACGGGGGCGCGTCGTTCCGCGAGGTCGGCACGGTGCGCGACCCGGAGGCCGCCGGCGGGCAGGGGTTGTGCTGCTCGACGCTGTACGAACTCCCGCGGCGCATCGGCAAACTGCCCGCCGGGACGCTGTTGTGGGCGGCCTCGGTCGGGCAGGACGAGCCCGGCCGGCGGATGGCTCTGCGGGTCTTCAAGAGCACGGATGTGGGCCGCAGTTGGAATTACCTCTCCACGATCGCCACGGCGTCGAACGACAAGGGGCTGTGGGAGCCGGAGTTCTCCGTCGACGCCTCCGGGCAGCTCGTGGCGCACTACTCCGACGAGACCGACGCCGGGCACAGCCAGAAGCTGGTGGCCGCCCGCACCGCGAACGGGGTGACCTGGACGGGCCACCACGACACCGTCGCCAGCACCCTGGCCTCGGACCGGCCCGGCATGGCGGTGGTGCGCAAGATGGGCGACGGGACCTACTTCATGTCGTTCGAGATCTGCGCCGCCGCGGGCCAGTTCCAGTGCGTGGTGCACTACCGGACGTCGTCCGACGGCTGGGACTGGGGCTCTCCCACCTACCTGGGTATCCGCCCGGAGACCGCCGACGGCACATACTTCAAGCACGCGCCGAACCTGGCGTGGGCGCCTCAGGCGGGCAACCCGAAGGGCAGGCTCTTCCTCGTCGGTCAGGTCATGTACAACCGCGACGGCAGCAAGGCGGCCACAAGCGGACGCACCGTCTGGGTCAACAATGCCGGCGGCTCGGGAAGTTGGCGGGAGATCCCCGCGCCGGTGGCCGTCGAGTCGACGACCGTCGACTACTGCCCCAACTACAGCTCAAGCCTGCTGCCGTCGGCCGACGGCAACAGGCTCCTCGAAATAGCCACGGACTGGTCCGGCTCGGTCTGCAAGCCCTACTACGCCACGGGGGCCGTGCCCGCCGCCTGAGCGCGCGGGTGCCCCGCGTGTCCGCGATGAGAGCATCGCGGACACGCGGGGCACCCGTCTGTCACGGCCGTCTGTCACGGCGTCACCGCGTTGCCCCCGAAGGTCACGACGAGGCGCCCGTCCGCAGCGAAGGACCACTTCAACGTCCCCGAGTACGACGAGCAGCGGGACCCGTTCGTACCGGACCAGAACTGGTTCGAGCTGTCGGAGTTGCCGATGATCTTGTCGTTCGTCCCACTGCTGCTGCGGCAGGAGGTGTTGCTCCGGAACACCGAAGTGCCGCCGTCGAAGGAGTAGTTGCGCTCTTCGTTGTCGATGCTGACGTTGTCCGACACCGTCATCGACCCGAGGTTCCTGTTGTACGTGAACCCGTGCTTGCCGTTGTTGTGGGCGATGTTGCGCCGGATGACGTGGTTGACCCCGATGTCCTCGCCACCGAGCTTGTAGCCGTTGCGGTCACCGTTCCCGGCCTGGGAGCCGTCGCTGAGGGTGCCGTTGCCGTGGGCGAGCGAGTCCTCGATGGTCACCGCGCCGATGGGGCCCGTGTCCGACTTGGTGTAGAGGTCCCACCCGTCGTCGATGTTGTGGTGGGCCACGGCGTAGCGGAAGACGTTCCCGGGCCCGGAGGTGAGCTTCGCGGCGAAACCGTCGGCGTCCTCGCCGTCGGAGTCGGCGTTGTCGTGCGACTCCGCGCTCAGGATGAGGTTGTTGGACGGCCACTGGCTGCTGGGGGTGCTGGACAGCATGCGTGAGAGCTGCAGACCGGTGTCCCGGTTGTAGCGGGTCACGGTGCGCTCGAAGATGTTGTTGCTGCCGCCGACGAAGATGCCGTTGTCACCGGCCCGCTCGACGACAATGCCCTTGACGTGCCAGTACGACCCGTTGACGGCGAGCCCGCGGTTCGACGTGCTCTCGCTCTGGGCCGAGAAGTTCAGGACCGGCGTCTCGCCCGGGTAGGCGGACAGCTCGGTTCGGTCGCTCGCGGTGCCGTTGTTGCCCTGGGGGATGGTGACCGTCTGCGCGTGGCGGTACGTCCCGCCGCGCAGGTAGATCGTTCCGCCCGGGGTGATGCGCGTGATCGCCGAGGTGAGCGTGGTCGGATCGGATTGCGTACCGGTCGCGCCGTCGGTTCCGTTCGGAGCCACGTACAGCGCGGAGGCCGAAGGCGGCGGTGTGGTGTCGTCGCCCGCATCGGCGTCGAGGTAGTCGATGTTGGGCAGTCCGGCGGAGGCGGTGGGGTTGAGCCGGACGGTGTTGCTGCCGGCCCTCACCGGCACCGTGAGTGTCTTCGTCGCCCACGTGCCCCACGTGCCGGTGGACTCGAACGACGCCGAGGCGGCCGTCGAGCCGTTCACCGTGATGTCCGCGGGTCGTGCGGCGGTGGTTCCGTTGGCGAAGCGGACCTTGAGCGTCGCGGTGCCTGCGGCCGGAGCGTTCACGGTGAACTGCACATAGGCGCCTGCCGCGTTGGTGCCGTTGCAGAACCCGCTGCCGGAGTAGCCGGCCCAGTCGGAGTCGACGGTGCCGGTGCAGACCGCGGGGGAGTTCTCGGCCTCGTGGAGGACGGGTGCGGCTTGTGCGGCGTTGCCGGACAGCGCGACGACCGTGCCGGCGAGTAAGCCGACGCACGCGGTGATGGATCTTGTTCGCATCAAGGGTCTCCAGGGGGGATTGGCGTGTCTGACCGGATCAAGTGAGGTGCGCCGGTTCGGCATGATGAATGGGCTGGACAGCCGGCCCTTGCGTCTGCCGGGGGAAAGCGCTTTCCTGGAAGCTATTGCCATGCTGTGTACGCGTCAATGGACGTGTACATGATCCTTGTTCACGAACTCGAACAGAGGCAGTGCGACGTGCACAGCGATCAGGAAAGCGCGCGGGCGAGGTGAGGCGAGGCGAGGCCCGGGTGGACGGGACTGATGTGCGGCCACACGGGGGAGCTCGCAGCGAGCCTTCGCTGCCCGGGGCCCGGCGGCCGTTACCGAGAGATCATGACCTACGACCCACTCGACGAGATGTTCCGGCGGATCGATCTGACGCAGGCCATGGAAGAGCGATTCGGCGTCAGCCGAGACTGGCCGCTGCGCCTGCGTGTCGCTCACGCCCAGCTCGAGCAATTGCGTCGGCTGCTGGGCGACACCGATTACGGGACGTTCACGCAGAGCGCCGTCGAAGCCGTCCGACGTCGCTCGGAGAGCCAAGGTCCGAAGGGCCCGCACGGCCACTACCTCGGTCGCGTACTCCACGAGCGGGAACAGACGCTCGGTGAGGACGCCGCGGCCGTCGCGTGGGGGATCGCGTACGGGCTCACCGTCCTGCTCGACGACGAGCTGTACGAGAAGGTCATCGCGACCGCGGCGGCGGCGTGCCGGACGGACGCCGCCAGCCTGACCGAGAGCGGTGCTTGATGAGTGCGGCGCTCCCGCTCGTCCGGGTGGGGAGGACCGGGCTGGTCGACGTCAGCCGGGATCACGCTTGAGGAGCCCCCACGGGGGACCGCCGGACGTTCGCCTGACAGGGACGCGCGGCGTGGCCGGACAATGAACACATGACCAAGCCCGCACCCGCGCCGAACGCAGAGCAGCCCCAAGCTTTCGTCCCACCCCCCGGGCCCAGCCCCAGCCCCAGCGCCTGCCACTGCCCGTGCGACGCTCACCCCGAGTTCCCCGGAACGTGCAGCGGTCACGCCGAACCAGGCTTCACCGGTGTCCTCGACGCGCCCACCGGCGGCTCACGGCACGTACCGATGTGCCGCAACTGCCATGACATCCGCATGGGCCTGGCCCCCCAACGCGACTCCTCCCTGGAAGCAGTCACCGACACCTGCACCTGCCACTGCCAGGCCAACCACCCCGATCGCCCCGGCATCTGTGCAGCGGCGTCGGAGGACGGGGTGCTGATCGAGGGTGGCCCCGCCTGCCTCGCGTGCGAGGAAGCCGGTCATGGACGGAACGCTCGATGACCGGCGGCTCATGGACGGAACGCACCGAAGAACCGGCGGCCGGCAGAAGCGGACGTGGAGGGAGGGAGCACTCAGGGCAAGTGCTCCCTCCCTCCCTCCGCCGTCAGTTGCCCTCGTACGGGGCGGCCTGAGGGGCGTCAGTGGCTCGGGCCCTGCTTCCGGTCACGCCAGTTCTCGCCCTTCGCGCCGCGCTCGCCCTTGGCGTCGTCGAACTCGATCTGCTCCTTGCGCACCGTGTCGGAGACCTCCTGGGTCTCGGTGACCTTCTCGGTCTCCAGGCGGACGCGCTCGACCGGCACGGATTCCTTGCTGACCACCGCCTTCTCGGCGTGCAGGGTCACCTCGGTCTGCTCCTCGCCGATGTTGGCGCGCGAGCGGTCGCCCTCGCGGATGGGCTCGCGTACGACGCGAACCTCCTCGTGGGAGATGGGGACGGAGGTCTTCACGTCTTCGCTGACGACCACCTTGCGCAGTCGGGCGTGCCCGACCTCTTGCTCTTCCGTCCCGACGCGAAGACGCTCCTCCGAGCGGATCATCTCGTCCGTCTTGCCCTCGTCGCCCGCGCCGGAGCGCATCGCGAACTCACGGGCGCCCGCGTTGCGTCCACGGCCCTCGCCCATGCCGGCACCCGTGCCGGCCCCTGCTCCGGCCATGCCCGCGGCACCGGCACGGCCACCTGCCGCCGGAGCGGAGCGCGGCGTGCCACTGGGCCGGGTGAGTCCGTAGTGGGTGTAGAGGTCCTGCTCCTGGCCCGGTTCGAGGTGCTGGTCGGCGTCCACGCGCGGAGCCTCCTTGACGGCCTCCTTGGTGGCCGTCACGTGCAGCTCGTCCTGCTGGCGGCGGGCTCCTGCGAGCGGCACGAAGCTCTGCTTCATGCCGAAGAGACCGGTCTTGACGGTCACCCACTCGGGACGCCCAGTTCGGTCGTCGAGATACACCTGCTCGACGCTGCCGATCTTCTCGCCGGTCCGGTCGTAGGCCGTAAGGCCCGCGAGCCCGTCGGCGCTGGTGAAGGCCTCGCCCTGAGTCATGGGTGATCACTCCCTCGCAGCGCGCGACGGGCAGAATCGAATCTCGCCAACGGACGTCGCACGCGTCCCTTCCATCCCGCTCCGGACGGGTGGGTGACGCAACCAGGAGAGTCACTGAGCGTGCGCGGAGAGATCGGCTGAGGCCCTTCGGCGGGCTGTTTCAGGCGATCGGGAGGATTTGGCCCCCGTCTCCTTCGTTAGCCCATTCGGGTGACCTCGGAATGGGCCCGCTTGGAAGGCTCCGCGCCGCAGGGGCGCGGCCCGGATCGTGGCGGTGGGGTTGCAGTGGCGGTGGGGTTGTCAGGGCAGGGCCGCCCGTACCAGGACCTGTTCCGTCTCGGACGGGAAGAAGCCGGTGATGCCCTGCATCAGGCGCAGTGCGGTGGTCACGCGCCGGGGCAGGGGCCGCGGAAGCCCCGCGGGAGTGGCCAGGTCCGCCACGCACGGCTGGGTCCGGGCCCGGTCCAGTTCGTGCTGGGCGCGCTGATCCTCACCGTTGCGGATGTGGACGAGAGCGCGCCGGACACTGCCCGAAGCTTGTTCCGAGACGCTCAGGAGCGCGGTGATGCCGACCGTGGAGACACCGGACTCGGTGACGGCGGACGCGGTGACACCGGGCGCGGTGGGCTGGGCGGACGGCCGGGGCACGGCGGTCGCGGCGCCGGTGAAGGTGCCCTCACCGGCGAGGGTGCACTCGCGGGCGGCCAGCCGGAGGTGCGTGCTTGCCTGGTCCAGGATTTTGACGATCGCGCACAACCGTCCCGTGTCGAACGAGGCCATGGGATGACTCCTCTTCGATGCCGCGTGGGGAAGCACGCACACGAGTAGTTCGTCCTTCAGACGTATCACCGGTGCGTGCCCTGTCCGAACCCCCGCGGGGGGAGCGCACGCGGCGCGCAGGGAAGAATGAACGCGGGCGCGCCGCCTCGGTTTTCCGCCCGGGGGCGCACGACTCGGGCCGCCCTGGCCGCTCCTCCCCGAGCCCCGTTCAACGACCCCGTCGACCGACCCCGTCCAGCGGCCTGCGGTGCTGATCAAGTGCCGCCGCACGGGGTCACGGAGCTCCCACGGAAGTGGTACGAGATCGGGGATGGGCGGGCAACTACGGGACATTGGAGGGCAGTTGCTGTGTCCGGCGGGCGGGCGCCCGGACGGCGTCGTCCAGAGGCGGGGGATCGGGTTGACCAGCGCAGCACAGGAGCCGGCTGACCGGCTCCTGCCGGGCCGGTGGACGTGGACGTGGCCGTGGATGCCATCGGAAGGCTGGTACGGGACGGTGTCCCCGTCGGGACCGCTTTCGTGGTCACCGCCGACGGTCTCGCCGCCACGGCCGCGCACGTCATCTCTCCGCAGGCGGAAGCGGACTGGGCGTTCGTGCCACTCTCCCTGCCGGGCCGGTCGATGCAGGTCGAGATGTCCTCGCTCGTCGACAAGGCTTCCGACGCGGCGCTCGTACGGATCGGCGGGGGTGTCGACTGGCAGCCGATGGCGCTCGCCCGCATGGGAGTGCGACGTCGGGCGCCCCTGTCCACCTCCGGAGTCGTACGCGCGCAATCGCGCGACTACGATTCCGGGGTCGGCAGCTACTGTCGCGACGAGCTGACGACCCCGGTGCTGCCGACCGGACGTCATGACGTGCAGCCGATGGCCGACGACGCGTCACCCATCCACAACCGGCCCAGCGTTCCCCGCCTGATGAGCGACGCGTCCGCCCGTGACGAGATGGCATCGTCCCTCGTCCATGGGCTGAAGCGCGAGGGCCGCCTCACGCGAGGGGCATGGGCGCGTTCGCGGCGCCTGTTCATCCTCGCGGGCACGGCGATCGGCACCGACTACCTGATCACCGTCGTGGGGAGGCAGCTGCCCGGGGGCCTGATGGAGGCCCTGAGGGCGGCGAGACGGGCGGGGCGCGTCGGCCGGTAGATCTCAGGACCGGGCCACGGCGGCCGGGGCGCGGGCCATTTCGACCGTGAACTGTGCTCCGGCGAGCAGCGCCAGATTGGACACCCAGAGCCACACCAAGAAGACGACCACTCCGGCCAGTGAGCCGTAGAGCTTGCCGTAGGTGCCGAACCCCGTGGCGTACAAGGTGAACAGGCCCGAGGACAGGAGCCACAGCAGCGCGGCGAGCAATCCGCCCGGCAGGCTGCGGCGCCATCCGCGCTCCGCGGGGGGCGCGTTACGGAAGAGGACGAGGACGAGCAGGACCACCAGGCACACCAGAGCGGGCCATTTCATGATGTTCCATACGGTTTGTCCCGCGTCGCCGACCCCGATGCTCCGTCCGACCGTCTGGACGAGCGAGCCGCTCAGTACGAGCAGGAGCGCGCTGGCGGCCAGCAGCGCGAGCAGCGCGAGGGCGGTCACCAGGACCCGGTGCGCCTTGCGCCACACGGGCCGGGTGTCCTTCACGCCGTGCATCGCGTGCAGCGCCCGGCGGAAGACGGCCGCGTAACTGGAGGCGGACCACAGCGCGCTGACCGCTCCACCGATCACCACCGTCACGGCAGCGGCATGCGCCTCGGCCATCTCGGTGAGCGCCTCGTCCAAGGCGCCGCCCGACTGCGCGGGTGCCCAGTCGGCGACCTCGGCTATGAGCGATTGCGTGGTGTCGGGGCTGACCAGGCTGATCAGGCTGGCGGTGACCAGGAGAGCGGGCAGCAGGGCGAGGATCGCGTAGTACGTCAGGGCCGCGGCCCAGTCCGACACGTCGTCGTTCCACATCGCCACCGGGGTGCGGCGCAGCGCGGCTGCCCGCCTCGCCCAGGGCGAGGGGACTCCGGTCGGCCGGGCGGGGGCGGCAAGCGCGCCGGACCCACCCGGGACGGGGGCGCGTCCCGCGCCCTCAGGCGTAGCGGAACTGTCCATGCGGCTACTCCTCGTTGTCTCCTGCGGACCGCGCACTGCGCCGTCTTCCCGGTTCGACCCCTTGGACACGTGTCGCCCGGGTCCGTCACGCGGAAGCGGGCGGAAAGTAATCTTCCCCTTCCCGTCACCCGTGGCCTACGGCGGGTCCGCGCACGTCAGCCGTAGGCGGAGGTAGCCGTTCGGTTACATCGCGGACAGGGCTGTGACGCGGGCGGGGGCAACGGACCCGGGGTGTCGCGGGTCGTACGTGGTGTGAGGGGCAGGCTGGCTGCCCTTCCGAGAACGGGGAGTTGACCATGACGAGTGTTCGCATGAGCCGAGGACTGTGTGCTCTGGGTGCCGCGGTGGCAGTGGCGGGTGTGGTGGCCGGTACCAGTCCGGCGGCCGCCGCCGGTTCGCCCCGGTTCCTGGCGCCGGCCGAACTGCCGCCGCACGCGTCGTCGGCGTGGACCGCGGGGCCGGTGACCGCGGGACAGCCCGACCCGCTGCCGATGTGTGTGGGGGAGGCCCTGCCGTCGATCTCGGTGCACCGCGCCTATCGCACGGACTACGACACCGGCGCGCTCCAGGTGACGGTGGTCGAACGCAGCGAGCAGCGTGCCAAGGACTTCGCGGCCCTGCTGCGCAAGGATCTCCAGGACTGCTCGAAGAAAGTGATGGAGGAGAACCCCGACGTCACCGCTGCCCAGAAGTACTACGGAAAGCTGAACGTCGAGGAAGGCGCCCACGTCTACGGCGTCCACACCGAGGCCACGACGGGCTCTTCCGACATCAACATGTTCTCGGTCGGCCGTGACGGCAATACGGTGACGGTCGTCCAGTGGGGACAGATGGGCAATTTCGCCCACGCGCAGGTGGCGGACTTCAAGGCCACGACCATCAAGGCCGTCAAGAAGCTCTACTGAAGGAACCGCCGCTGACCCGGCGAGAGCGAATCAGTGCCGCCGATGCCGTCCATCGTCTCGACCGATGGGCGGCATCGCCGTGCAACACGGCTGCCGCGGAGGCTGGTTGGGAGGGGCAGGGCTGATGGTCGCGACGGACGACAGGGGAGTGCCGCGCGTACTTTTCCGCCCGGTTCGGGACCCCCTACTTCCAGCCAGACTAAGGTTAGGCTAACCTGCACGCCGTGAGATCAGGTGAACGCGCAGGTAGCGCAACACGTCCGCGCGGTCACGAACTGTCCGCCGAGCACATGACTGTGTCGTACGACGGCGTAGACGTCGTCCACGATGCCGCCATCCAGCTCAGGCCCGGCGAAGTGACGGCCCTCGTCGGCCCGAACGGGAGCGGTAAGTCGACACTGCTGCGCAGCGTCGCCCGCCTGCAGGGCGCCCGGCGCGGAACGCTGACCCTCGACTCCGGCACGGCCGAGGCAGCCGACGGCTTCGACCTCACCGCGCGCCAGTTCGCCCGGCGCGTCGCGCTCCTGACCCAAGGACGCCCGACGCCCGGCGGCCTGACCGTCCGTGACGTCGTGGAGTTCGGCCGCTACCCCTACCGGGGCCGCTGGGGCCAGGCGGATGCCGGGGGCGCGGCCGTGGTGGAGCGCGTGCTCGCCATGACCGGCGTCGACGGCCTCGCCGACCGCGCCGTCGACCAACTCTCCGGCGGACAGCTGCAGCGGGTCTGGCTCGCCAGCTGCCTCGCCCAGGAGACCGGCGTGCTCCTCCTGGACGAGCCGACCACCTACCTCGACCTGCGCTACCAGATCGAACTCCTCGACCTGATGCGTGACCTCGCGGACGACGGCGGCATCGCCGTCGGCGTCGTCCTGCACGACCTCGACCAGGCGGCCGCCGTCGCCGACCGCATCGCCCTGCTCGACGCCGGGCGCATCGTCGCCGACGGCGCCCCCGAAGACGTACTGCTGCCCGAGCGCCTCTCCGAGACGTACGGCATCCGCATCGAGGTCGACACAGACCCCCTCACCGGCCGGCTGCGCACCCGCGCGATAGGCCGCCACCACAGCAGAAGCGAAAGGCTCCACACCTCCTCATGAGACGCCCCCTCATCGCCGCGGCGGCCGCCAGCGCCGTGGCCCTCGTCCTGTCCGGCTGCGGCACCTCCGAGCCCGCCGAGACCAGCTCGGACAAGAAGGCCGAACCGATCACCGTCACCGACGCCAACGGCGCGGAGGTGAAGCTCGACGGACCGGCCAAGAAGGTCGTCGGTACCGAGTGGAACGTCGTCGAGTCCATGGTCACGCTCGGCGTGGACCCCGTCGGTGTCGCCGACGTCAAGGGCTACAAGGCGTGGGACTCCGCCGTCCCGCTCACGAACGACCCCAAGGACATCGGCACCCGCGGTGAGCCGAGCATGGACACGCTCGCCGGTCTCACCCCGGACCTCATCGTCACCACGACCGACATGTCGGCCTCCGCGGTGAAGCAGATGAAGAAGGTCGCCCCCGTCCTCCAGGTCAAGGCCGCCGACGGCTCCGACCAGGTCGGCCAGATGATGGACACGCTCGACGTCATCGCCAAGGCCACCGGCACGACCGGCGAGGCCAAGAAGGCCAAGGAGTCGTACGAGGCGAAGGTCGCCGAAGGCAAGAAGGCGCTGAAGGAGGCCAAGCTCGACGGCTCGAAGATCGCCATGGCCGACGGCTACGCCGCCTCCAACCAGGTCTCCCTGCGCGGCTACACCAGCAACTCCCTGCTCGGCGCCGTCAACGAGGACCTCGGCCTCAAGAACGCCTGGAAGATCAAGGGCGACAAGGACTACGGGCTCGCCACCACGGACGTCGAGGGCCTCACCGCGCTCGGCGACGACGTGAAGTTCGTCCACATCGGCAACAAGACCGACGACAGCTCCGACGTGTTCACCGACGAGCTCGCCGACAACTCCGTCTGGAAGTCGCTGCCGTTCGTCAAGGACGACGAGGTCCACCGCCTGCCCGACGGCATCTGGATGTTCGGCGGACCCGGGGCGATGGAGGCGTACATCGACGCCCTCATCGACAGCCTGAAGAAGTAGGAGACCGTGGCCGTCACCGCAACGCCCTCAGCCACGCCCGAGCGCGCGGTCGCGTCCCCGACGGGCGCGGTCGCGGTGACGGCCGGCCTGGTTCTTCTGGTCGCCGTTCTCGCCGTCATCGACATCACGCAAGGCACCGCGTCCGTCGGCCCCGGCCAGGTCTGGAAGGCCCTCACCGGCCAGGCCGAGCAGGGCGACTCCTCCGTGGTCATCGCCTCCCGCATGCCGCGCATGGTCGCCGGGATACTCGTCGGCGTCGCGCTCGGCGCGGCGGGCGCCACCCTGCAGGCCGTCAGCCGCAATGTGCTCGCCGCACCGGACACCCTCGCCGTCAACGCCGGTTCGTACCTCGCGGTCACCATCCTGGTCGCCAGCGGTGCCACGGCGCCGTTGCTCGCCTCGTCGGGAGTGGCGTTCGTCGGCGGTCTCGCCGCGGCCGCCGTCGTCCTCGCACTCGCGGGACGGGGCGCCGGAACGGTTCGCCTCGTCCTGGCGGGCAGCGCGCTCGCCCTCGGACTCAACGCCATCACCGAGGCGTTGCTCCTGCTCTTCCCCGAACGGACCGAGGGCCTCTACCAGTGGGGCCAGGGGAGCATCAGCCAGAACGGGTTCGACGGCGTGACCCAGATGGCGCCCGTCATCGTGGCGGCACTGGCCGGCCTCCTGCTGATCGCCCGCCGCATCGACGCCCTGGCGCTCGGCG
The DNA here is from genome assembly GCF_040660195.1 of Streptomyces sp. NPDC050147. Classification (NCBI taxonomy): domain Bacteria; kingdom Bacillati; phylum Actinomycetota; class Actinomycetes; order Kitasatosporales; family Streptomycetaceae; genus Streptomyces; species Streptomyces sp. NPDC050147. The sequence continues at coordinate 220,258 of NZ_JBFALJ010000007.1, forward strand.
ACGACGCCGCGCACGGGCTCGGCATCCCGGTCCGCGGCACGCGCGTCACGTCCGTCGTCCTCGCGTCGCTGCTCGCTGCCGCGACGGTGACGCTGGCGGGGCCGATCGCCTTCGTGGGGCTGTGCGCACCGGCTCTCGTGCGGCCACTGGCCGGTCGTTTCCGCGCACTTGTACGCCACCGGACCCGTATCCCCGTCGCGGGTCTCGTGGGCGCCGCCCTCGTGCTTGGCTCCGACGTACTCCTGCGCGCCGTGACGTCATCCCAGACCGCCGTCACCGTGCCCACGGGCGTCATCACAAGCGTCGTCGGCGCCGCGTTCCTCGTCGTCATGGCGATGCGCACCCGCGACGGCGCCAACGCCACCCCGCCGGACCGGCTGCGCATCCCCAGCCGCACGGCCTACGTCATCACCGTGGTGCTCCTCGTGGGCGCGCTGGTCGGCGTCACGATCGCCGCGGTGCTCGTCGGGGACAGCACGTTCCTGCTCGGCGACGTCGTCAACTGGGTCCGCGGGCAGTCGGGCCAGGCCATCACCTTCGTACTCGACACCCGCGTGCCACGTGTGTTCGCCGCGCTCCTCGCGGGCGCCGCGCTCGCGTTGTCCGGCACGCTCGTGCAGTCCGTGACCCGCAATCCGCTCGCGGAACCAGGCACCCTCGGCGTGTCCGGCGGAGCGGCGCTCGGCGCCATCCTCCTTGTCACCTCGGCGCCGGGCTCCGGACCGTGGGGCATCGCGGGCGCCGCGTTCGCCGGCGCCGCGGTCAGTTCCGCGGTCGTCTTCGGACTCGCGGCGAAGGGCGGCTTCCAGAACAGCAGGCTCGTCCTGGTCGGCATGGGCGTGTCAACGGGAACGCTGGCGCTGATCAGCCTGGTCATCGTGCTCACCGACCGGTTCAGCGCGACCAAGGCGCTGATCTGGCTCTCGGGCTCCACCTATGGACGCACCGGCACCGACATCCTGCCGGTTGCGGCCGTGCTCGTGGCCGCGACGGTCGTGGCGCTCGCCCGCCGCAAGGAACTGGACCTCGTGTCGCTCGACGAGGACACCCCGCGGCTCCTGGGCCTCGATCTGGCCCGCGGACGCCTCGGCTTCCTCGTGGTGAGCGTGCTGCTCACCGCCACCGCGGTGGCCGCGGCGGGCACCATCGGCTTCGTGGGGCTCGTGGCGCCGCACGCGGCACGCGCGCTGGTGGGCCGGCGCCACCTACGGGTCGTCCCGGTCGCGATACTGCTCGGCGCGTCCCTCGTCTGCCTCGCGGACCTGCTGGGCCGGACCGTGATCGCCCCGGCCCAACTGGGCGCGGGACTCATGACGGCGGTCGTCGGGACGCCCTACTTCGTGTACCTGCTGGTGCGCAGCCGTCGATGACGGACAGCGGCCCCGCCGCGACGGGGGGACGCGGCGGGACCTAGTGGTCGGGTGCCCCGGAAAACGCGGTTCACGCCTCCGGATTTCGGCCGCGGCCCGCACCGTCTGCCGCCGGGGCGGGCGGCAGACGGTGTTCCAGGGTGGGCGTCCGGCCCCGGTGCCGGTGGGTGCCCGATCGTCAGAGCCGCGACGGGGCCTGGGTGTCGGGGCTCTCGGTCCCGGAAGGGGCCATCGGAGACGTCTTCATGAGGACCGCCTCCGTACCGCTGTCGTTGTGCCGCATCGCCCAGTTCTCCAGTGTCGTACGGCAGGCGTGGTCCAGATGCCGCACGGCGGTCAGGTCCAGCTCGATGGGCTGGTCCTTGGGCAGGGCCTCCAGTGTCTCCAGGATGCGGGGCAGGCGCAGGAACGTGGCGTTGCCCGTGAGGGTGACGACCATCCTGCCGCCGGTCAACTCCCGTACGTCCAGGTGCACATGAGAGGTGTCCCAGGCGGACTTGACCACCGCGAGCACCAGGCCGAGCACCACGCCCTCGAACATGTTGGTCACCACGATGGCGACCGCGGTGGTGACGAGCACCAGGGCCTCGCCCCGGTGGGCGCGGGCGAGCGGGACTATCTCCTTGACGGGGATCAGCTTGCAGCCCGCGTGGACCAGGACGCCGGCGAGCGCCGCCAGCGGGATGATGCCGAGCGCGGCCGGGAACAGCACGGCGAACAGCAGCAGCCACGCGCCGTGCAGGACGCGGGAGAGCGGAGTGCGTGCGCCGGCCTGGACGTTGGCCGAACTGCGGACGATGACCGCCGTCATCGGCAGCGCGCCGAGGACGCCGCATGTGGCGTTGCCGATGCCCTGGGCGACGAGTTCCTTGTCGTACTGGGTGCGGGGCCCGTCATGCATGCGGTCGACGGCCGCGGCACTGAACAAGGATTCGGCCGACGCGATGAGGGTGAAAGCGAGGACCGTGCCGAGCACGGCCACGCTGCCCAGGGCCGCCAGGTCGCCGAGCCCCGGCGGCTGAATGGCGTCGACCAGACCGCGTACCGTCACGTTGGTCACGTCCAGGCGCAGCCCGGCGGCCACGGCTGTGGCCAGGGCGACGGCGGCCAGCGGGGCGGGCACCACGCGCGCGGCGGCGGGCAGCTTCGGCCAGAGCATGAGCACGGCGATGGTGCCAAGGCCCAGCGCCGCGGCGGTCAGTGAGGCGGTGTCGCCGAGTACGTCGACCAGCAGTCCGGGCAGCCCGGCCAGCTTGTCGATCCCGGAGCGTGGCTGCTCGGCGCCGGCCATGGTGTAGAGCTGGCCGAGGATCAGTACGAGTCCGATGCCCGCCAGCATGCCCTGCACGACGGACACGGAGATGGCGCGGAACCACCGGCCGCAGCGCAGCAGGCCGAGGATGATCTGCAGGGCGCCGGTGAGGAGCACGATGGCGCCGAGCATGCCGAGCCCGAACTCCTGCACCGCCTCGAAGACGAGCACGGTCAGCCCTGCGGCGGGCCCGCTCACCTGCAGGGCGCTGCCCGGCAGGAAGCCGACGACCAGGCCGCCGACGATGCCGGTGACCAGGCCGAGTTCGGCGGGCACGCCGGAGGCGACGGCCACGCCGACGCACAGGGGCAGGGCGACGAGGAAGACGACGAGCGAGGCGAGGAAGTCCTGGCGCCGGACGCCCGGTTCACGCAGTGGGCGGTAGGGGGAGCGGAGAGAAGAGAGGAAAGAGGACATGAGGGTGGGAAGTCCTGTCGTGGGAGCCGGCCGGTCGGTGGGGGGTGGCAGCTCTCACAGCGGATCGAACGCCGGCCGGTCGTCGAACGACCGGCGGTGGGCGGTCACGAGGCCTGTGTGTACCTCGTAGTACCAGGCGTGCAGGGTCAGCGAGCCGTCGTCGACGCGCTCTGTCACGCAGGGGTACGCGCGCAGCCTCTCCACTTGGGCGAGCACGTGTGTCTGCACGGCTTCGGCGACGTCGGCGGAGGCCTGGGCGGTCTGGCCGAGGGAGCGCAGGGCGGCGTCGGGGGTGACGGAGTGGTTGAGCCAGTCGCGCACGGCCGGTACGGCCGACAGGTCCTCGCCGCGCACCAGGGCGCCTACCGCGCCGCAGTGCGAGTGTCCGCAGACGACGATGTCGCGGACTCCGAGCACGCACACCGCGTACTCGATGGTGGCCGCCTCGCTCATGGGGTGGCTGTCCCGGCCGGCGTCGTTGCCGGCAGGGTAGGGGGGTACGACGTTGCCAGCCGTACGGAGTTCGAAGAGTTCGCCGGGGCGTGCGCCGGTGATCAGGGCGGGTACGACGCGTGAGTCGGAGCACGTGACGAACAGGGCTTCGGGCGATTGCCCGCGCCCGAGGGCCTGGAAGGCCGCGGCGTTTTGCCGGGCCGCGACGTGCGTCGCGGCGAAGGAACGGGCGTTGTCGATCAGGGACTTCATTACTGGCCTGCCTCCTGCGTCGCTGCGGCGGAGCCGGGACGCGGTGTGGTCGGGTCGATGGTGACAGTGAGGCGGCGCGGACCGCTGAAGAACAGCGGGCACCGCGTCGCCTCGGATACAGCCTGCACGGAAGCTGTGTCTCTCACTTTGCCATCGTATTAACCTCTGATGACAGAGCAAAAATTTGCCAAAAATTGAGTAATTAACGCCCCTGAGCTGGCAGTTAGTCGAAACCTCAACCGTTGGTCAAGGCTTTACGTGGAGATCATGTGGAGCCCACGAGGTGATTCCGTTCCCAGGCCATTGCAGGCGCGACGACACTCCAGCGGCTCGACCCGTCATAGGTGAACATCCCCGGGAGCGAGCGACCTCAAGCCGCCCCGCCGTCGATGCCCATGTCCTCGCCGATCATGTCCTGCTCGGCGTCATCCTCCGCATCCCCGTTCGACCCGTCGTCCGGAGCGAACAGGCGTCCGTCGCTGGTGTCTCCCACCTTCGCGTCTTCGACCGGCTCGCCGATGGTGTCGGTCGTGTCGCCGATGCCGAGGTCGACCTCGGCGGGGTCGGGGACCTCGAGCGCGGGGTCAGGTCGCTCCTCGGAGAGGCGTTCGGCCAGGCTCTCGCCCTCCTGCTGCTCCTGGGCGGTGGTGCCGGTGTGGGCCACTCCCAGGGGGCGCTCGGGAGGCGACCAGCCCTCGTCGTACGGATCCGTCCCGCGGTCGCTGAGCGTGTCCTCCGCGTCGAGGATGCCCTCGTCCTCACGGACATCCTCCACGTCCGGCTGGTAGACCTCGTCGCCCATGACCTCGTCGATTCCCACGGTGCTCGTCCTCCTTCATGCGCGACCGCTGCTGCCTTGCCGTGTATCCACCTCGATCCAGAACACACGTTCCGGCCCGCGGAGAGAGACGTGGCCAGAGTCCTGAGCGATGTGGGAGAGAAGGGCGGGGCGCCGGGGGACGGCCGGTCACCGCGTTTCCGGTGGGCGCCACTCAAGGAGCAACAGCGTCGCGTCGTCGCGCAATTGGTTGTCCTGCCGGTCGAGGATGGAGTGGATGAGCTGACGCAGGGCTTCGGGTGCCGGTTCGCCGGCGGCGGTCGCGCGGATGATGCTGTCCGTGAACCGCTCCAGGCCGAACTGGGCTCCGCCCCCGGTCCGCAGCTCGGTGACGCCATCGGTGTACATGAGCACTCGGTCACCCGGTTCGAGCGCCTGCTCGTGGACCTCCCACGCCACGCCCGCCAACTGGGCGGGCGTCCCTATGGGCGGCTGGGCCGGCCGCTCCAGCGCGCGTTCGAGCACGCGATGGTCCCGGATCAGCAGGGGAGGCGGATGCCCGCAGTTGCACCAGCGCAGAATGCCCTGGGCCAGGTCGACCTGGGCGAGGATCCCCGTGCAGAACTGCTCGGGCAGCCACTCGGCCAGCGCGTTCTGAACGGTGTCGACGAGCTCGGGCAGCTCCGCCCCCGCGCGCCGCGCGTTGCGGCAGCCGGCCATGGCCACGGCGGTCGTCAGTCCCGACGCGAGGTTGTGGCCCATGGCGTCCAGGATCGCCACGTGCAGGGTCGACGGGGTCAGTGAGTGGTCGAAGGCGTCGCCACCGATCTCGTACGCCGGTTCGAGAACGGCCGTGGAGATCACATGGGAGTTGCCGATCGTCCTGGGCGGCAGGAAGGCCCGGAGCATCTCGGCGGGCAGCCGCATGATCTCGGACCGGGTCCTGCGCGCGAAGCTGTCGCTCGACGCCCGCTTCGAGGTGATCGTCATGGCCAGGACGGACGCCAGCATGCGGCAGCGGCGCAGCAGCGCGACATCGAGGGCCGCGGCCGTGGCACCGATCACGCCGAGGCGTTCACAGCCGTCGATCAGCGGCAGCCAGGCGACGATCCTGCCGTGGGCGAGTTCCTCCACGCGCAGCGAGTGCGCCCGGTAGGCCGAACCGGCGACGGAGGTGTCCACACCGAGGGTGGCTGGCCCCTCGGCCAGCGGCACCAGGTCCCGCTGCTGGATGTCCACGAGGTACACGTCGATCCGGTCAAGACCCACGGCGTCGGCGAAGCGCCGCGCCAGGGCGGGAAGCTCCATCGCCGACGCCGCGTGCGCCGATGCGAGCAACTGCTCGAACAACTGCTCCCCGGGACCGGGCTGCCGGGGACCCGGCTTCCCCGCGCCGGGGCTCTCGTGGCCGTGGCTTTCGAAACCCGGGTCCCCGGGTCCGGGCTCCCTGGCATGGCTCGACATGTGTGATCACCGCCTCATCAGCAGTCTCACACCGGGCTCCGGTTCCCGCCCGGCTTCGGGCGGGCGGCGCGCCCATTTCGCCTACACCCGCCGGATTTCCGGCCTCCCGCCCTGTCCCCGGTGCACCGGGTGGGTCGTCTCAGCGGTTGACCCCGGTCCCCGGAGACCCGCACGCGCAGCGTAAGGTCGCGGACCGGCCGCATGCGGCCGAACTGAACCATTACAGTCACCCGAGAAGGAGCTGCTGGTCATGCCAGCCAATGACGCCGCTGAGGCGCCGATCTACGAGAACCTCGTCCAGGAACACGGCGACGTCCTCGCGACAGCCCGCAAGGCCGCCGAGGAGACCCAGCAGAGAGCCGAGGCCGTCCTTGACTTCAGGGGACCGGTCACGGTCGTCCCAGAGACCCCGTCCGCCGAACCCGCGGCGTAGGCGTCGTTCCGGGGCGGGGAGGGCCCCGGCCCTCACATGCCCCGCCGCCCTTTGTGGGCGACGCTGGAAGCACACGTATGCCGTCGTAGTCCGTGACGGCCGGAGGTGCTGATGGATCCCGTCGAGGCGCTGGAACGGATCGCCTTCCTGCTGGAGCGCGGCCGTGCCCCGACCTATCGGGTGCGGGCCTTTCGCACCGCGGCCGCCGTGGTGGGCGCTCTGGCCGATGGCGAGGCCGCGCGGCGCGTCGCGGACGGGTCCCTGGAGTCGCTCAAGGGGATCGGCCCCAAGACCGCCGGCGTGATCAGCGAGGCGCTGACCGGTGACGTGCCGCGGTATCTGGAGCGGCTCGAAGGCGAGGCGGACGCCCCGCTCGTCGGGGGCGGCGCCGAGCTGCGGGCACTCCTGCGCGGCGACTGTCACCTGCACTCCGACTGGTCCGACGGCGGCAGCCCGATCGAGGAGATGGGCCGTGCGGCCCAGGCGATCGGCCACGAGTGGGCCGTGCTCACCGACCACTCGCCACGGCTGACCATCGCGCGCGGCCTCTCGCCGGAGCGGCTGCGCGAGCAGCTGGCGGTGGTGGCGGAGCTGAACGAGCGCTGGGCGCCCTTCCGGCTGCTCACGGGCATCGAGTGCGACATCCTCGACGACGGTTCCCTCGACCAGGAGCCGGAGCTGCTCGACCAGTTGGACCTGGTGGTCGTCTCCGTCCACTCCAAGCTGCGGATGGACGCCGCCGCGATGACGCGCCGTATGGTCGCCGCCGTGAGCAATCCCCGTGCCGATGTGCTCGGTCACTGCACCGGCCGTCTTGTCACCGGGCGCGGCAGGCCGGAGTCGCAGTTCGACGCGGACGAGGTGTTCGGCGCGTGCGCGGCCGCGGGCACGGCGGTGGAGATCAACAGCCGCCCGGAGCGGCTCGACCCGCCACGCAGGCTGCTGCGCCAGGCCGTGGCCGCCGGGGTGCTGTTCTCCGTGGACACCGACGCGCACGCGCCGGGGCAGCTGGACTGGCAGGTGATCGGGTGCGAGCGGGCCGAGGAGTGCGGGGTGCCCGCCGAGCGCGTGGTGACGACCTGGACGGCGGAGAAGCTGCTGGCCTGGACGAGGGAGAAGCGGGCCGCGGCCTGAGCGGGGCGCGATGGCGGTGCGTTCGGCTCGGAGCCCGCCTTCCGCCGAGAGCTCACCTTCGGCTCGGAGCCGCCGCCTTCGTGCAGAGTCCGCCTCCGTTCAGAGACCGGCCGCCAGCAGCCGGTCCGGCGTGAGCGGCAGTTCGCGCAGCCGCAGGCCGGTGGCGTGGTGCACCGCGTTGCCGATGGCCGCGGCCGTCCCGACGATGCCGATCTCCCCGATCCCCTTGCTGCCCATGGGGTTGAGGTGGGGGTCGTCCTCGTCGATCCAGTGCGCCTCGATCGCGGGTACGTCCGCGTTGACCGGTACGTGGTAGGAGGCGAGGTCGGCCTCAGCGAAGTCACCGAAGGTCGCGTCCATGGTGCTGCTCTCGGTCAGCGCCATGCCCAGACCCATCGTCATCGCCCCGATGAACTGCGAGCGCGCGGTACGGGCGTTGAGGATGCGCCCGGCCGCGTAGACCCCAAGGAGTCGGCGCACCCTGACCTCGCCGGACACCCTGTCGACGCCTACCTCGGCGAAGTGGGCGCCGAAGGCATGGCGGGCGTAGGCGCTGTCCGCGTCGGCGTCGCCCTTGGTGTCGGCGGTGGCACCGACGCCCTCCGGGGGCAGCTGCTGGCCCTGCTGTCCGGCCAGGCGGGCGGCCAGTCGCGTACAGGCCTCGTGGACCGCCCAGCCCCAGGAGGCCGTCCCGGAGGAACCGCCCGCCAGGGGTGCGCTCGGCAGGTCGCTGCTGCCGATGTCGGCGCGTACGGAGTCCAGCGGGACGCCGAGCACGTCGGCGGCGACCTGGGCGAGCACGGTGCGGGCGCCGGTGCCGATGTCGGTCGCGTTGACGCGGACCACGAAACTGCCGTCGGGGTAGGCGTGCGCGCTCGCCCGGCTCGGTGCGACGACCACCGGGTACGTGGCCGCGGCGACCCCGCTGCCGACGAGCACGTGGCCCTGTGCGCACGACCGGGGGCTCGGGTCGCGTTCGGACCAGCCGAAGCGACGGGCGCCCTCGCGCAGGCACTCGGCGAGGTGACGGCTGCTGAAGGGCTTGGCGGAGTCGGGCTCTGTGGGGGTGTCGTTGAGCAGGCGCAGTTCGACGGGGTCCATGTTGAGGGTCGAGGCGAGTTCGTCCATCGCCGACTCCAGCGCGTACATGCCGGGCGCCTCGCCCGGGGCTCGCATCCAGGAGGGGCTCGGCACATCGAGGGGCACCACGCGGTGGGTGGTGCGGGCGTGCGGCGAGGGGTACATGACGCGCGTGGCGGCGGCGGCCGTCTCGACGAACTCCTTGACACGAGAGGTGTGCGCGGTCACCTCGTGGATCACGGCGGTCAGCCTGCCGTCCCTCTCCGCGCCCAGCCGCAGCCGGTTGAGGGTGGGCGAGCGGTGCCCCACCACGGCCGCCAACTGGCGCCGTGGCAGGGCGAGTTTGACGGGCCGCCCGGTCGCGCGGGCGGCCATGGAGGCCAGCACCACGTGCGGGCGTGGCGTGCCCTTGGAGCCGAAGCCGCCGCCGACGTGTTCGGAGACGACCGTGATCTGTTCCTTGGACAGGGTGAACAGGGCCGCCAGGGTGTCGCGGACGGTGGTGGCGCCCTGGCTGCTGTCGTGCACGGTCAACCGCTCGTCCTGCCACTGTGCGGTGGCCGCGTGCGGCTCCATGGGGTGGTTGTGCAGCGGCGGCACCCGATAGGTGACGTCGACGCGCGAGGGCGCGGCGTCGAAGGCGCTTTCCGCGTCGCCACGGACGTGCTCTCCCGATGTGCCGTCCTGGTCCTCGGGTACGAAGGCCTCGGGATGGTCGGCCTTCAGGGTGACGTCGTGCGGTTCCTCGGTGTAGCTGACCCGGATGTCCGCGGCGCCTTCGCGTGCCGCCTCCAGAGTGTCGGCGACGACGAGCGCGACGTACCAGCCCCGGTGCGGAACGCGCGCGTTCTGCAGCACGTCGAGCGTCGCGTCGTCCGGCTTCTGCAGGCGCGGCGCGTTCAGATGGGTGAGGACCTCGATGACGCCGGGCAGTTCCCGGGCCGCCGTGTCGTCGACGGCGCTGACCGAGCCGCGCGCGACCGTGGCGGGCACCGGCCAGGCGTAGGCGCAGCCTTCGGGGGTGTGCTCGGCGGCGTAGAGGGCGACCCCGGTCACCTTCTGGGGCCCCTCCCTGCGCTCGGCGGGCGACCCGAGGGCGCTGACGGTGTCCGGCATGGGGTTCTCCCTGGAAACGGAGGACAGAGGGGGCTGGGTTCAGGCAACGGGGGGCGCGTCCGCCAGGTGCCGAAGGACGTCGCAGGCGAGGTCGCGGGCGAGGCGCACCTTGAACGCGTTGTCACGCAGCGGCTCGGCCGCGGAGAGCTCGGCGTCCATGGCCCGCTGGAACGCCTGGTCGCTCGGCGCGCCGCCCTGCAGTGTCTCCTCGGCACGCCGGGCGCGCCAGGGCCGGTGGGCCAGGCCGCCGAACGCGATGCGCACCTGGCGTACGACGGAGTCCTCGACGTGCAGGACCACGGCCACGGAGGCGAGCGCGAACGCGTACGAGGCGCGGTCACGGGCCTTGCGGTAGGCGCAGGGCAGTCCCGCCATGGCGGGCGGGAGCAGTACGCCGGTGATCAGCTCGCCGGGTGCGATCTGGGTGTCCTGATCGGGACGGTCGCCGGGCAGGCGGTGGAACTCGGCGACGGGAAGGGTGCGTCGGCCCCGTACACCGTGCAGCTCCACCTGGGCGTCGAGCGCGGCGAGCGCGACCGCCATGTCGGAGGGGTGCGTGGCGATGCACTCCGATGAGTGCCCGAGGACCGCGTGATCGCGGTGGACGCCGTCGCGCGCGCCGCAGCCGGTGCCGGGCTCACGCTTGTTGCACGGCTTGCCCAGGTCCTGGAAGTAGGGGCAGCGGGTGCGCTGGAGCAGGTTGCCGCCGGTCGTGGCGGTGTTGCGCAACTGGCCCGACGCTCCCGCGAGCAGTGCCTGGGCCAGCACCGGGTAGCGGTCACGCACCAGCGGGTGGGCGGCGAGGTCGCTGTTGCGCACCGTCCCGCCGGCGCGGACGGACCCGTCGGACAGCTCCTCCACCGCGTCCAGCGGCAGCCTGCTGACGTCGATCAGCGTCCCGGGGCGTTCGACGCCCAGCTTCATCAGGTCGACGAGATTGGTGCCGCCGCCCAGATAGCGGGAGCCGGGGCGGCCCGCGTGGGCGGCGGTCGCCTCCTCGACGCTGTAGGCGCGCACGTACCGGAAGGGCTTCACCGGGTCACGTCCTCGACGGCCTCGACGATGTGCGGATAGGCGCCGCAGCGGCACAGGTTGCCGCTGAGCCGCTCACGGATCTCGTCCCGGGTCAGCTCCACGGGGGCGCTGGTGTCCGCGCCCGGGTCGGTCACGTGCGAGGCGTGGCCCGCCGCGGCCTCCGCCACGGCGCCGACGGTCGAACAGATCTGGCCCGGTGTGCAGTAGCCGCACTGGAAGGCATCGCGTTCCAGGAAGGCGCGCTGCACGGGGTGCAGCCCCTCGCCGTCGTCGGCGCGCAGCCCTTCGACGGTGGTGATGTCGGACCCCTCGTGGGCGACGGCCAGCAGCAGACAGCTGTTGGCGCGGCGCCCGTCGACCAGGACGGTGCAGGCACCGCACTGGCCGTGGTCACAGCCCTTCTTGGCGCCGGTGAGGCCCAGCTGCTCGCGCAGGACGTCGAGCAGCGTCGAACGGTGGTCGACGGTGAGACGGCACGGTGTGCCGTTCACCGTCAGAGGCACTTGCGACCGGAACACATCGGTCCCCATGGCGCTCTGCTCCCTCGTCGAAGCGTGATCTGCGGTTGACCGCGTAACCAGCCTGAGTCAGGACACACGTTCCGGCATGTCGCGCGCGCCCGCGGGCCGCGAGTGCGGAGCACGGGCGCGTCACGTCACGGCTTGCGGGCGAGGCCGCCGTGTTCGCCGATGGGCACCGGGGTGGGGGAGCCGGGCGCAGGGCGCCAGAAGGGGACGGAGACCACACCGGGGTCCAGGAGTTCCAGGCCGTCGAAGAACGCCGTGATCTGGTCGACGGGGCGCAGGAAGTACGGGACCGCGCCGGTTTCGTTGTAGGCGTCCTGGGCCTGTTCGTAGGCGGTGTCGGTGCCCCGTGAGCCGTCGTTGATGGAGAGGTAGCTGCCGGAGGGCAGGCCATCCACCAGGCGGGTGACGATGGCGCGCGCCTGGTCGTAGTCGGCGATGTGACCCAGGATGTTGCTGAGGATCAGGGCGGTGGGGCGGGAGAGGTCGAGCGTCTCGGCGGCGGCCGCCAGGATGCGGTCGGGGTCGGAGAGATCGGCGTCGACGTACGCGGTCGCTCCCTGCGGCGTGGAGGTGAGCAGGGCGCGGGCGTGCGCGAGGACCATCGGGTCGTGGTCGACGTACACGATCCTGGTGCTCGGATCGAGCCGCTGGGCCACCTCATGGGTGTTGTCCACGGTCGGCAGACCGGTGCCGATGTCCAGGAACTGTCCGATGCCCGCCTCGGACACCAGGTAGGTGATGTTGCGGCGCAGGAAGGCGCGGCTGCTGCGGGCGACGGTGACGATGCCGGGGAAGACCGAGCTGTAGGCGTCACCCGCCTCCTCGTCGACGGGGTAGTTGTCCTTCCCGCCAAGCCAGTAGTTCCAGATCCGGGCCGAGTGCGGCACCGATGAGTCGATCTTCAGATGCGCCGCAGATCCGGGCGTCGTGGCGTGGTCGGTCATGGGTAGCGTCCGTCTTTCCACCGAGGCGTGAACTGTTCAACACACAACCTACGTGCCAACCGCCCGGAGGTGTACACCAGTTCAGGTTCTCGGCGCGTTCTTCGGCCCGACAACGCTGTGGGGGCCGATGGGGCCACGGCCGAGGGCCACGGCCGAGCTACCTCTTCCGCTTGTCCCGCAGGGCCAGCACGATCCCGAGCGCGGCGAGCAGCAGGACCACGATCAGCAGCCATGTCGGGGCGCTTTCCAGGCCCTTGTACGCGATCGCGGCCATGTCATCAGGTGTCTGCACAGGCCCTCCGAGGATTCGGGTGCCCTGTCGAGTACCCGCGGTGGCACGGGAAACGCGTCAGCTCCCGCAGGTTGTCCGCCCGCACGGCGTCCGCGAGGATGACCCCCTTCGCGCGAGGGGTCCGCCGGGCCTGTGCTTCCGCGGGGCGGGCGCGGCCGGGAGGGAGGGCATCGCGATGGGATCACACGCGGCAGCCGGGCGGCGCAGGCCGTTCGTGCTCGTGGCGCTCGGCATCACACTGTCCGCCGCCCTGCTGTCCATCCCGAGCGCGGGGGGAGCGCCGCGGTCGGCCGACGCCTGCGGCAGTGTCGGCACCGAGTTGCCGCGCGGCGACTGCGGCCCGTTCTGGCAGGTCGTCGCCGAGGACTTCAACGGCGACCGGGTGCCGCTCGGTGCGTTCAGCGACTGTGACCATCACGCCGACACCTCCGCCGCGTACTGCGACGGTCTCGAAGGCGCCTACCGCGACAACTGGTGGGCCTACCCGACCGGTTGGCGCGACACCTCCAACGACCGGGGCCGTGACGTCGTCGGCGTCTACCACCCGGAGGACACCGTGAGCGTGGGCCCTGCGGAGAACGGCGACGGCCGTATGCGCATCCGGATGTGGCGACCCGCCGACGGAGGCCCGGTCCACGCCGCCGCTGTCGTACCGCGTGCCGTCATGCAGATGAAGTACGGCAAGTACAGCGCCCGCATCAAGGTGACCAAGCCGGCCCCCGGATACAAGTCGGCCTGGCTGCACTACGGCGGAGGCTGCGAGATGGACCACCCCGAGGGCAACTGGTCCGGATCTCTCACCGCCTTCCACCACCCGTGCGGCGGCGGCGAACAGGGCTACTTCCGCGGCGCCGACGAGTGGACCGAATGGCACACGGTGTCGACCGAATGGACCCCGGGGCACGTGCGCTTCTTCGTGGACGGACGGGAGACCGGACACGACACCCGGGGCGTCCCGGATCGACCGCTGTCCTGGATCCTGCAGAACGAAAGCGCCCTGGAAGGCCCGGGAGCGGCGCCCGGCAGCAGCGCTCAGCTGGAGATCACCTGGGTCGCCGCGTACGCGTACGACTGGAAGTAGGCCCGCGGGGCACTCGAGTACCGCCGTGTGGTGTGGGCGGTGGTCTCACGCGCCCGCGGACGGTGAGGTTTCAGCGGGAGCAGTTCGGCAAAGCGTACAAATATGGTGCAAATCGGCTACACGATGATGACCGAGCAGGCGGGCCCCCGTGCGCTCGTCGACGACCTCGTCGCGGCGGAACAGGCCGGGTTCGACTTCTCCGTCACCTCGGACCACTACTTCCCCTGGCTCGACTCGCAGGGGCACGCGCCCTACGCGTGGAGCGTGCTGGGCGCGGCGGCGCAGGCGACCTCGCGCATCCCGCTCATGACGTACGTGACCTGCCCGACGGTCCGTTATCACCCCGCCGTGGTGGCGCAGAAGGCCGCGACGATGCAGCTGCTCTCCGAGGGGCGCTTCCGGCTCGGCCTCGGGTCGGGCGAGAACCTCAACGAGCACGTGGTCGGCGCGGGCTGGCCATCGCCGCAGGTCCGCCTGGACATGCTCGACGAGGCGGTGGACATCATCCGCGCGCTGTTCACCGGCGACAACGTCAACCACCAGGGCACCCACTTCGACGTGTCGAACGCCCGTCTGTGGGACGTCCCCGACAAGCTGCCGCCCATTGGAGTGGCGGTTTCCGGCGGACGGTCCTGCGCGCTGGCCGGGCGGCAGGCAGACCTGGTCATCGCCACCGAGCCCAAGGCCGATCTGATCGAAGCCTTCGACCGGCACGGCGGCAGCGGCAAGCCGCGCGTCGGCCAGCTGCCCGTCTGCTACGACACCGACAAGGACGCGGCCATCGCCCGCGCGCACGACCAGTTCCGCTGGTCGGTCGGCGGCTGGCCCGTCAACTCCGAACTCCCCGGTCCTTCCGGCTTCGCGGGCGCCACCCAGTTCGTCACCCGCGAGGACATCGCCAAGCAGATCCCGTGCGGCGACGACGTCGACGCCTTCGTGGACGCCGTACGCCCCTTCGCCGAGGCGGGCTTCACGGAGGTCGCCCTCGTCCAGGTGGGCGGCGACCGACAACGCCCCTTCATCGACTGGGCGGAGAAGAAGCTGCTGCCCGCGCTGCGCGACCTCTGAGCAGCTCGGACACGGCTGCCGGCCACCGTCCCGGACCGTGGCCACCACCTCAGTTACCTGCCCGCACATCGGGTACCCGTGATCACACATCAGGCCCCCGCGACCCCTCTGGAGCACAGCGTGAACGACACACCTGACCCGGCATCCCCCACCGCGCAGTCCGACTCCCCGGACGTGGTGCAAGTGGTACTCGGCGAGTGCTCCGCGGCCGACGCGGACGCCGTCTTCGGGGTGCTGCGCGCCCACTTCCCCTCCGACCGCGGCGAGGACGCGCCCCACCGCACGGAGCAGCCCCGTCCCGCCGTCTGGACCGGCGGTTTCCTCGCCGCCGACAGCCCGGGTCCGGTGCGGGGCGTGCTGCTTGCGGGGCCCGTCACCGCCGACCTGCAGGGCAGCCCCGTGGCGGTGGACCGACTGCGCGCCACGCTCGAATCGGCCTTCGTCGTCTCGCCCAAGGGCCACGTATCGGGCGACCAGGAGGTACAGGTCCAGCTGCGCCTGACGGGCGCCGAACACGGCGAGCCGCCGCTCCCGGGCCACTGAGCCGCGAGGGATGCCCTGTCCTCGCGCCCGGCGTGTTCGCCTGCGGGTCTTCGAACACGCCGGGCGCCAGGTTGTAGCCGACGTACGTGCTCAGCCCTTGGCGTCGGTCGGGCCGTACCAGACCGTCGTGGCGTTGCAGAACTCGCGGATGCCGTGGCCCGCCAGCTCGCGTCCGTAGCCGGAGCGCTTGATGCCGCCGAACGGCAGACCGGGGTGGGAGGCGGTCATGCCGTTGAAGAAGACGCCACCCGCCTGGAGGTCTCGCGCGCAGCGTTCCATGTCGGCGTCATCGCGCGTCCACACATTCGAGCTGAGCCCGAACGGCGTGTCGTTGGCCAGACTCACGGCCTCGTCCAGGTCCGCCACGCGGTAGAGCGTGGCCACCGGGCCGAAGGCCTCCTCGCGGTGGATGCGCATCTCCTCGGTCACGTCGGCGAGGACGGTGGGGAGGTAGTACCAGCCCCGCTCCTGCTCCTTGGGGCGCTGTCCGCCGCACAGCGCGGTGGCGCCGTGGGCGAGCGCGTCGTCGACGAGCTCCTCCAGATCACTGCGGCCCTGTTCGGTGGAGAGCGGGCCGACGTCCGTCTCCTCGCTCGCCGGGTCGCCGACCGTCAACTCCCGCATGCCCGCGACGAAACGGTCCCGGAAGGCGTCATAGACGTCCGCGTGCACGATGAAGCGCTTGGCGGCGATGCAGGACTGTCCGTTGTTCTGCACCCGCGCGGTCACCGCCGTCGCGGCGGCACGCTCGACGTCCGCGCTCGGCAGCACGAGGTAGGGATCGCTGCCGCCCAGTTCCAGGACGGTCCTCTTGATCTCGTCGCCGGCGGTGGACGCCACCGAGCGGCCGGCCGGTTCGCTGCCGGTGAGGGTCGCGGCTGCCACCCGTTCGTTGCGCAGGATGCCCTCGACGGCGCCTGAGCCGATCAGCAGCGTCTGGAAGCAGCCCTCGGGGAACCCGGCGCGGCGGAAGAGGTCTTCGAGGTAGAGGGCGGTCTGCGGCACGTTCGACGCGTGCTTGAGCAGACCGACGTTGCCCGCCATGAGGGCGGGCGCGGCGAAC
This sequence comes from Streptomyces sp. NPDC050147, assembly GCF_040660195.1. Lineage (NCBI taxonomy): Bacteria > Bacillati > Actinomycetota > Actinomycetes > Kitasatosporales > Streptomycetaceae > Streptomyces > Streptomyces sp. NPDC050147. The sequence goes on from NZ_JBFALJ010000007.1 coordinate 236,620, forward strand.
CGCACGACCTGCCACAGCGGGAAGTTCCACGGCATCACGGCGAGCACGACGCCCAGCGGGCGGTAACGGACGATCGCGCGGGTCGCGCCGGAGTCCTCCACGTCGTTCTGCGCGGGGTGCTCGTCGGCCAGCAATCCTTCGGCGCGCTCGGCATACCAGCGCATGGCCTTCACACACTTGGCCGCTTCCGCCCTGGCCGCCTTGATGGGTTTGCCCATCTCGGTGGTCATGGTCCGCGCGATGAACGCGTTGTCCTCTTCCAGCAGGTCGGCGGCCCGGTTCATGAGCCGAGCGCGCTCGGCGAAGCTGCTGGTGCGGTACTTGCCGAACGCGGCGTGGGCCGCCGCGACACGACGCTCCACCTCCGCGTCCTCAAGCGGTTCGAAGGTCTCGAGCGTCTCGCCGGTGGCGGGATCGACCGTGGCGATGGGCATGCCGTTCCTCCTCGGGACGCCTGGCGCGACCGAGGGTGACCCTGGTGAGGCTCATCCCGGGAATTCGCGCGCGGCTGGGGCTCCTGCGGTGGGTTGGGGCGTCGGGTGATCTGCCGCCGTCCGAACCGGACGGAATCACCCTAGAGCGACATGCGCGGGGAAGCATGCGCATGACTCGCGGGTGCCCGGACCGGCGGCGCGCACACTTCCCCACTGCCGCTGACCGGGTGGGTCAGAGAATCTCCAGCGGCTCCTTGCGGACCGGCGCGGGGAACGCGGCGTCCAGCGCCTCGAGGTCCGCCTCGGTGAGGCTGAGGTCGAGGGCGGCGTGGTTCTCCTCCACATGCGCCGTGGTGGACGCCTTCGGGATGGCGATGACGTCGTCGTGCCGCAGCACCCAGGCGAGCGCCACCTGCAGCGGTGAGCACCCGTGCGCTGACGCCACGGACTCCAGGGCGCGCTGACCGAGGAGGCGTCCCTGCTCCAGCGGCGAGTAGGCCATCAGAGGCATCGAGCGCTCACGGGACCAGGGGAAGAGGTCGTACTCGGGACCGCGGCGGGTGAGGTTGTAGAGCACCTGGTCCGTCTCTGGGAGGGCCCCTTCGGGGAGTTCCGAGAGGTCGTCGACATCGAGATTGCTCACGCCCCAGGCGCCGATGCTGCCGTCGCTCACCAGACCTTCGAGAGCCTCGACCGTCTCGGCGAGCGGCACACCGCCCCGCCAGTGCAGTAGGTACAGGTCGATCCGGTCGGTGCCCAGGCGGCGCAGGCTCGCGTGGCAGGCGTCGACGGTGCCGCGCGCGTCGGCGTTCGACGGCAGCACCTTGCTCACCAGGAACACCTCGTCGCGCCGCCCGCGAATCGCCTCGCCGACCAGCTCCTCCGAGGCGCCGCTCCCGTACATCTCGGCTGTGTCGATCAGCGTCATGCCCAGGTCCAGGCCCCTGCGGAGGGAGGCGAGCTCCTCGGCACGGCGCGAAGGATCGTCGCCCATGCGCCAGGTGCCCTGGCCCAGGGCGGGCACGCTCGCACCGGAGGGGAACGTCACCGTCTTGGCCGCTGTCATCGCATGTCCCTTCTCGTGTCTCTGCTGTGCGGGCGCCGCACGACAGCGCTGGTGCCCGCGTCAGCCGGACTCCATGCCGGGCCGTCACGCCCGGCATGCCCGTCACGCGGAGAACTCCACACTGCCGCATGTCGACGCACGACTGATCACCACCAGTACGCGGGATAGCGCGGCGCGCCGCGCCGGGCGTACGAGGCGGCCCATCCCGCCAGGACGACCACGACGACCGCCCCGGCGAGCAGGGGCACGAAGGTCGCGGGCGCGGGGTGGTGCAGGACGATGACGACGGCGGTGGCGCAGGCCGGCGAGTGCGGAGTGCGCGCCACGGTCATCACGGCGAGGCCGACGCCCGCGGCCAGCGCCGCGGCCCACGGGGCACTGCCGAGGGCGGCCAGGACCGCGTACCCGACGCCCGCGCACAGCAGATGGCCCGCGATCACGCTGCGCGGCTGGGCCAGCGGCGAACTGGGAACGCTGTGCACGATCGCCGCGGATGCCGCGAGCGGGGGTATGAGCACCGGCTCGTGCACGACGGAACCGACTGCCACCAGGGCCAGCAGCACCGCGGTGACGGCACTGATGGTGTGCAGGGCGGTGCCCGTCGGCGGCGGGGCGGGGGCGCGGCCCGCGAGGCGGGGCAGGATGCGGGGACGGACAGGGGGGTGCGGGTGTGGGTGGGCGGGCGCGGGCGGCGCCTCGATCATTTCGTCGGTGCTCAAGTAAGGACGTTCCGGACTTCAGCCGGCGGGAGACCCGGACGGCGGGATGACAAAGGGCAGGAGTCGCCACGGCCGCCTCTGCGGTCGGCAGGGGGTGCGGGCAGCGGCGGCCCGGGGTCGGGGCGTCCGCGTACTCACCCAAGATCCTACGAAGCCCTCTCACGGGACCTGCGGCCAGGTCCCGTGACCACCGTCCTGACCAGGCGCGACACGGCGTCCACGGGGCTCGCCCCGGTGGCGGCGGCGCACCCGGGCAGGTCTACGGGCGGGCCCGCTCGGGCGGGTGAGGTCCCGCGTGCGCTGCTTGTGTCAGGTCCGCCGGACCGGGTTCGGCGTGTGGGGTGGTTGAGAGGGCGGCTTTGCCGGTGCCCCGGAGGAGTACGAGGGAGAAGAGTCCTGCCGCCGCCATGACGGTGGCCGCCCCGACCGCGGCGAAGCCCATTCCGTGGGTGAAGGCGTCGCGCGCGGCCGACAGCACGGTCTTCGCCGTGTCCGCCGGGAGGCGCGCGGCCACGGTCGTCGCCCCGCCCAGGGTTTCGCGTACCGCGTCGGCCTGCGGGACCCCGGCCGGGACGGCGTCGGCCATGTCACGGCTGTAGACCGCCGCGCCGATGGAACCGAGGATCGCCATGCCCAGGGCCCCGCCCAGTTCCTGGCCCGACTCCAGGACGGCCGCGGCCGAGCCCGCACGCTCCGGCGGGGCGGCTCCCAGGGCGAGCTCGTTGGCGAGTGTCATGGCGGCGACCAGACCACCCGCGTAGACCGAGGCGGCGGCCAGGGTGACCCAGAGAGCCGTGTCGGTGCGCACCTGGGTCAGCCAGAGGAAGCCGCACGCGGAGACGAGGAATCCACCGCCCATGACGTAGGCGCGGTCGACGCGCTGCGCGAGCACCGCCGCGGTCGGTGCCATGACGGCCACCCCCGCGGCCGGCACCAGGCTCCACAGCGCCGCCTCGAACGGACTCATGCCGCGGACGGACTGCAGGTACTGCGTGAGGAAGACGGCCATGCCCACCGTGGCGAACATGGCGAGGAGGTTGGCGACCACCGGGCCGCCGAAGGCACGGCGGCTCAGCAGGCCGAGGTCGATCATCGGATGTGCCACCTGCTGCTGGCGGCGTACGAAGAAGAAGCCGAGCACAAGACCCGACGTGATGCCGAGCGCGGGCAGCGGCTCGTAGCCGTGTTGGGCCATCTCCTTGATGCCGTAGATGACCGGGAGCAGTGCGGCGAGCGAGAGCGCCGCGCTCAGCAGGTCGAAGCGGCCCCGTCGCGGCGACTTGAACTCCGGCACCAGGAAAGGAACCAGGACCAGCAGCAGCGCCATCGCGGGCAGGTTGATCAGGAAGACCGAACCCCACCAGAAGTGTTCCAGGAGCAGACCGCTGACCACCGGCCCCAGCGAGATGCCGGTGGTCATGACGGCGGTCCACACGGTTACTGCCTTGCCGCGTTGCTTCGCGTCGCGGAAGAGGTTGCGGATCAGGGCGAGCGTCGAGGGCATCAGGGCGGCGCCGCCGAGTCCGAGGAACGCCCGTACCGCGATGAGCAGTTCGGCCGAGTGCGCGTACGCGGCGGCGACCGAGGCCGCGCCGAAGACCGCGGCGCCCGCGAGCACCAGCGCGCGTCGGCCGATCCGGTCGCCCAGCGCGCCCATGGTGATGAGCAGGCCGGCGAGGACGAAGCCGTACATGTCGAGGATCCACAGCTGTTGTGTGGCGGTGGGTTCGAGGTCCTGGCTGATGTAGGGGATCGCGAAGTAGAGGATCGAGATGTCCATCGAGACCAGCAGCAGCGGCAGCATCAGGACGGCGAGTGCGGACCATTCCCTGCGGCCCGCACGGGGACCGGGTGTGTTCTCCATGCCCGACACGGAATCGGGTCGGCGCGTACGCCGCAAACAACGACCTAGTGCACTTGCTCCCGTAGCGGTCCTGAACTGGGGTGGGCGCGGCTCAGTGCACTAGTACAGTGGGGTCATGGCTGCCGATCCGCCCTATCTCCGCATCGCGCGCGACATCCGCCACCGGATCGACTCGGGCGAGCTCGTTCCTGGTGACCGTGTCCCCTCCACGCGACGCATCACCCAGGAGTGGGGGGTGGCGATGGCGACCGCCACGAAAGCGCTCGGCGCACTGAACCAGGAGGGTCTGGTGCGTGCCGTGCCCGGCGTCGGCACGGTGGTGGCGGAGCCTGTACGGGAACGCCGTGCCGCCACAGGCCAGGGGCTGACCCGCGAGCGCATCATCCGCTCGGCGATCGTCTTCGCCGACGCGGAGGGGCTCGCGGCTCTCTCCATGCGCCGCCTCGCGGCTGAGTTCGGGGCCTCCACCATGGCGCTCTACCGGCATGTTCCGAGCAAGGGCGAACTCGTACGGCTGATGTCGGAGGCGGTGTTCAGCGAGGAACCGCCGGGACCTCGGCCGCGTGGCTGGCGTGCGCAACTGGCGCAGGAAGCGCGGTGGTTGTGGGCACTGTACGAGCGTCACCCCTGGCTGGGGCGGGCCATGGCCGGACTGACCCGGCCGATGGCCTCGCCCCACGCGATGAGGTACACGGAGCGGGTTCTGGGCACCCTGAGCGGGCTCGGGCTCTCGCCGTACCAGATGATCCATGTCCACCTCGCGCTGCTGGGGTATGCCCAGGGCGTCACGCTGGCCATCGAGCTGGAATCCCGGGCGCGACAGGACACCGGCATGACCCCCGAGGAGTGGATGGCGTCGAACGAGCCCCGGATGGACGCGATTCAGACCAACGGTGCCTACCCGATCCTCTCCACCCTGTTCGGCGACGACGACTTCGACCTGGAGCTCGGCACGCTCTTCGAGTTCGGGCTCCAGCGTTTCCTGGACGGGGTCGAGGCGCTCGTCGCCAAGCCCTGAGCGCTGTCAACGGGGGCTGTCAACGCACCAGGCAGGGGCGCTTGTCGTCGAACTGCCAGTCGGGGATGAGGTAGCGCATGCCGACGGCGTCGTCGCGCGCGCCCAGGGCCTTCTGCCGGTAGAGGTCATGGGCCGCCAAGAGTCGGTCCATGTCGAGCTCGACGCCCAGGCCGGGGGCTTCGGGTACGGCGATCTCCCCGTCGACGATGCGGGGCGGGGCGGTGGTGAGGCGCTCCAGGCCCTCCTGCCAGATCCAGTGGGTGTCCAGGGCGTTGTAGTCGCCGGGGGCCGCGGCTCCGCAGTGGGTGACCATGGCCAGGGAGATGTCGAAGTGGTTGTTGGAGTGGCACCCCCAGGTGAGCCCCATCGCGTTGCACAGCTGCGCCACACGTACGGAGCCCTGCATGGTCCAGAAGTGCGGGTCGGCGAGGGGTATGGAGACCGACTGCAGGGCCAGGGCGTGGGTCAGCTGCCGCCAGTCGGTGGCCACCATGTTGGTGGCGGTCGCAAGACCCGTGGCGCGGCGGAACTCGGCCAGGACCTCGCGGCCCGAGTAGCCGCCCTCGGCGCCACAGGGGTCCTCGGCGTAGGCGAGCGTGTCGGTCAGGGGAGTGCACAGCTCGATCGCCTCGCGCAGGGACCAGGCACCGTTGGGGTCGAGGGTGATGCGGGCCTGGGGGAAGCGGTCCTTGAGGGCGCGTACGGCCGCGACCTCCTCGGCGCCCGCGAGGACACCGCCCTTGAGCTTGAAGTCCCTGAATCCGTAGCGGTCGTAGGCGGCTTCGGCCTGCCGGACGATCGCCTCGGGGGTGAGGGCCTGCTCGTGCCGGATGCGGTGCCACTCGACGGAGGACCCGGGTTCGCGGACATAGTCGAGATCGGTGCGGTCGGGGTCGCCGACGTAGAAGAGATAGCCGAGGACGCGTACGGAGTCGCGCTGCTGTCCGTCACCGAGCAGCGCCGCGACGGGGACCTCCAGGTGCCGGCCCAACAGGTCGAGCAGCGCGGACTCGACCGCCGTGACGGCATGGACGGCGGTGCGCAGGTCGAAGGTCTGGGCGCCACGTCCGCCGGCGTCACGGTCGGCGAAGCGGTCGCCGATCTCGCGCAGGACACGCTTGTAGTCACCGACACGGGCGCCGACGACGAGGGACTCGGCGTCGCGCAGGGTCTGGGTGATCTTTTCGCCGCCCGGCACCTCGCCCAGGCCGGTACGGCCCTCGGAGTCCTTGAGGACCACGATGTTGCGGGTGAAGTAGGGGCCGTGGGCGCCGGAGAGGTTGAGCTCCATGCAGTCCCGGCCGGCGACCGGGTAGACGCTGAACGCGGTGACGGTCGGCTGCCTGTTCATGATCAGGAATTCCTCAGGTGTGAGAGACAGGTGTGAGAGAGAAGGGGAGAGGCGGAGTGTGGGCCGGGCCGGTCGGACGCTCCGGGTGGTCAGAGGCTGAGGACGTCCAGCGCCCACTCCACCGCGAGGACGCCGCCCAGGCCGAGGATCGCGAGCACCGTCGTATAGGTGGTGCGGACCTTGATCGCCTCGATGACGGAGAGGTTGAAGTACTCCTTGAAGAGCCAGAATCCAGGGTCGTTGACATGGGAGAAGGCGATCGATCCGCAGGAGACGGCGAGCACGAGCATCTCGGGGTGGACGCCGCTGCCCGCGAGGAGTGGCAGTACGACACCGGACGCGGTGACGACGGCGACCGTGGCGGAGCCGAGGGCGATGCGGAGGATCACCGCGATCAGCCACGCGAGGATGAGCGGAGAGATGGACCAGCCGTCGGTGGTGTCCTTGATGTGATCGGAGATGCCCCCTTCGACGAGGACGTTCTTGAAGGCGCCGCCCGCTCCGATCACCAGGAGGATCATGGCCATGGCCTGGGCCGCCGACGCACAGGAGGCGCTGACGTCGGACAGACTGCGCCCGATGCGCGGCCCGAACGCCCAGACCGCCAGGAGGAGGGTCAGAAGGAGGGCGATCGGTGCCGAGCCGATGAAGGTGACGAAGTGCAGGAACGGGCTCTCGCCGGACGTCGCCATCTCGGTGACGGAGGCACCGGCGATCAGTACGACGGGGAAGAGGGCCACGGCCAGCGACCAGCCCATGCCGGGCATCTCCTCGTCGGTGAACTCGTGCTCGCTGACCAGGCCCTTGGGGATGGTGGGGTTCATCGCCCTGACGAACGGAAGCCGGGGCCAGGTCAGCGCGATCAGCGCGCCGGCGGGTACCGCGATGAACAGGCCGTAGACCAGCGTCAGTCCGACGGAGGCGTGGAACGTGGCGGCCACGGCGGTGGGGCCGGGGTGCGGCGGCAGGAAGCTGTGCATCGTGGAGAGCGTGATGGACATCGGAAGCCCGATCCACAGCAACTTCGCGCCGGTGACGCGTACGAGGGTGAACGCGATGGGCACGATGATGATGAAGGCGACTTCGTAGAACATGGTGACGCCGATGAGCATGGACGTGACCACCATGGCCACCTGGACCCAGCGCGGTCCGAACGCGTCCAGCATCTTGTTGGCGATGCGTTGGGCGGCGCCGGAGTCCCCCATCACGCGGCCGACCATGGCGCCGAGCCCGATGACCAGCATCGTGTCGCCGATCTGGCCGCCGATGCCCTCCGAGAGGACGTCCGGGATCGTGGCCACCGGTATCCCCTGCACCAGCGCGACGCCGACGGCCACGAGGAGAAGGGCGGCGAAGCCGTTCAGTTTCAGTCGGGTCATGAGGAACAGCAGGATCAAGACGCTGACCCCGACTACGACGAGCGGCATTTCAGTTCCCCTTTGAACTGTGGGTCAAGTCGGTGTGGGGGGGTGGGGAGTCAGGAAAGGCCGGGCGTTCAGGCCCCGCGCCGAGCTGCCGAGACCAGATCGAGGCCGGCGTTCAGCACCTTCTCCAGGTCGGCGATGTCGGCCGGGCCGGGGTCGGTGAGGGGCGCGCGCACCGGGCCGACCGGCAGACCGCGGAGCCGGGCGGCGGCCTTGACCAGCGAGACGGCGTATCCCGGCGCCCGGTCGCGCAGCTCGACCAGCGGGACGTAGAACTCCCGCAGCAGCCGGTCCACCGCCGCGTCGTCCTGCTCCCGCAGCGCCGAGAAGAACGCGTCGGCGATCTCGGGGGCGAAGGCGTGCACGGCGGAGGAGTAGGCGGGAACGCCGACGGTGGTGTAGGCGCGGGCCTGGACCTCGGCGGTGGCGGCGCCGTTGAAGAAGAGGAAGTCGTCTGGGGCGGCAAGGGTCAGACGCTGCAGCCGGTCGAGGTCGCTGTGCCCGTCCTTCAGGCCGATGACGGTGGGGATGTCCGCGATCCTGCGAAGCGCGTCGGCGCTGAACGTGACCTGGCCGCGTTGATAGGCGACGAGAGGCAGCCCGGTACCGGCGGAGATGCGCCGCAGCTGTTCCACCAGGCCGTCCTGCGAGGCCTCCACCAGGTAATGGGGCATCACAAGGAGGGCGTCCGCGCCCTCTTCCTCCGCGATCCGGGCGAACCGCAGGGCCTGGGCCCACCCGTATCCGGTGCCTGCCACCACCGGAAGACGGCTGTCGGCGACCTCGACCGTGACCCTGATGACCGTGCGGTACTCCTCCTCGTCGAGTGAGAAGAACTCGCCGGTCCCGCATGCGGGGAACACCGCGCCGGGCTCCGTCGCCAACTGGGCCGTCAGGTAGGCCCGGTAGGCCTCCGCGTCGAGGGCCCCGTCACTCCCCATGCTCGTGAGCGGGAAGGAGAGCACGCCGCGTGCCATGCCCTCTCGCAGGCGGTGGGCAACGTCCCGGGGTGTCGTACCGCGCTTGTCCATGCTGACCTCGCTCACGAATCTCATCTCTATATGCAGATGGCGTCCACGTATGAGAATGGAGGCTAGAGTCATGAACGATCGGGGTCAATGGGCAAGCGCCGCGGATCTACGATGGGTGCATGTCGCAGAGCGGAACGGACCCCGGAGCGGTCCCCGGGGCGGTCCCCGGGGCGGCCGCGGGTGTCCGCGGGGTGAAGTCGGCGCTGCGCACCGTCGCACTCCTCGAACTGCTCGCTCAGCGCGCCGATCGCCCCGCCCGCCTGGACGAACTCGCCGAGGAGTTGGGCGTGCCGCGCAGCAGCATGTACCAACTGCTGCGGACCCTCGTCGACTGCGGATGGGTGCGCACGGACACCACCGGGTCCCTCTACGGCATCGGCATCCGCACCCTGCTTACCGGTACGAGTTATCTGGACGGTGACGCGAGGGTGTGCGCCATTCGCCCCTATCTGGACGAGGCGTCGGACGCCCTGGGCGAGACGATCCACCTGGCGCGGCTCGACGGCTCGCATGTCGTGTACCTCGCGACCCGTGAGTCGCACGAATACCTGCGCACCATCAGCCGGGTCGGCCGCCGCGTCCCCGCGCACGCCGGAGCCCTGGGTAAGGCGTTGCTCGCAGAGCGCCTTGGCGGCGAACTACCGCTCCCCGAGGGCCCGTTGGCTGCTTACACCCCGGCCGCGCACACCGACCGCGCCGCCCTGCTCGTGGACCTGGAGCGGGTGCGTGAGCGCGGTTACGCCATCGACCGCGAGGAGACCGTGACCGGCATCGCGGGCTTCGGCTTCGCTCTGCGGTACGACGTCCCGGCCGTGGACGCCATCAGTTGCTCGGTGCCCGTCGCCCGGCTCACCGACGATCACGAGAGCCGCGTCGTGTCCGTCATGCGGGAGATCCGGACGAAGATCGAAAGCCTGCCGGCCCCTGTCTCGGGCGCTCCGGACTGGCGCTGACAGGGCTTGGGCGCGGCCGGTCAATTCCCCTAGGTGCGCGGGTGGCGGTGGTCCTGCGACTTGATAGGCAAGTCGCCACTTGCCTATGGTGGTGGTCATGTCGGAGGATGTGTTCAAGGCGCTGGCCGACCCCACCCGTCGGCGCATCCTTGATGAGCTGGTGGAACGCAACGGCCAGACCCTGTTCGAGATATGCGCCAGGCTGCTGAACAAGCACGGTCTCGGGCTGTCCCGACAGGCGGTCAGCCAGCATCTGGCCACCCTGGAAACCGCAGGCCTGGTCCACACGCGACGCGAGGGCCGCTACAAGTTCCACGACCTGAACACCGAACCGCTCGAGCACATCGTGACCCGATGGCTCAGGCCAAAAACAGAGGAGCGCACGCCATGAGAATCCACCTGACCAGCGTTTTCGTCGATGACCAAGAGAAGGCCGCACGCTTCTACACCGACGTGCTCGGCTTCGTGACGAAGCACGACGTCCCCGTCGGCGAGGACCGGTGGCTGACCGTGGTCTCACCGGAAGACCCGGACGGCACCCAACTGCTCCTTGAGCCCTCCGGCCATCCCGCGGTACAGCCGTACAAGACGGCACTGGTCGAGGACGGCATCCCGGCGACATCCTTCGCCGTGGACGACGTGGCCGCCGAGTTCGACCGGCTGCGTGAGCTCGGGGTGAACTTCACCCAGGAGCCGCTGGAGATGGGCCCGGTGACCACCGCGGTGTTCGACGACACCTGCGGCAACCTGATTCAGATCGAGCACAGCAAGTAGGCCGGTCGAGCACAGCGAGTAGGTCCGTCGCGCACGGCAGGCAGGTCGATCGAGCACAGCGAGTAAGTCGGTGGCGCGCCGGGACCTCACGGACCACCATGTCCCGCATGAGCGACCAACCCGAACGCTGGAGCCAGGCAACCACCTACCCCGACATGTGGGCGGACCCGGACGACGACCCCCGCAACAGCGACGGAGTCAGTCCGGACGGTGAACTGGCGACACTGCAGGACTTCCTGACGAGCTACCGCATGACCCTGAAGATGAAGTGCGAGGGCCTGGACGCGGAGCAACTGGCCCGTCGCTCGGTTCCGCCGTCGACCCTGTCGCTGCTCGGCCTGCTGCGGCACCTCGCCGAAGTGGAGCGGGACTGGCGCAACTGGATCAGGGACGGCGAGCCGCTGCCGAAGCTGTACGGCGCGCGCGACGCGGACTTCCACGGAGCTGTCGGCGAGCAGGCCGTGGTCGATGGCGCCTACGCCGATCTGGCGCGCGAACAGGCGGCGCTCGACGCCGAACTGGCCGAACACCCCGACCTGGGGGAGCGGTTGGGGAAGGACGGCTTCGCCGTGCGCGAGCTGATGGTGCACAGGATCGAGGAGTACGCCCGTCACTGCGGGCAGGCCGACCTGTTGCGCGAGTGCATCGACGGCAGGGTGGGTCAGTGACGGGCGAGGGCGAACGGTTCCGCCGCGAACATCTCCTGATGCGCGCACGCTCCTGATGTGCGCGGGCGGCTGACTCAGGCGCCGGCCGGGAGGCGAGGCTCGCGGCGCATCGACCACAAGGTCGGCCCGCCGCCCGGCAGTTGCACTTCGCCGAGCACCGTGAAGCCGAAGTGCTCGTAGACCGGGAGGTTCGAGGGCTTGGACGATTCCAGGTAGGCGGGCAGGCCGTCGGCGTCGGCCTTGGCGAGTCCCGAGCGGAGGAGGGCGGCTCCGTGGCCCTGGCCCTGGTAGGCCGGGTCCGCGCCGACCACGGCCAGGTACCAGTGCTGCTCCTTGGGGCCGTGCTCGGCGGCGGCCGCCGCGGCTTCCTGGAACAGCGCGGCCCGGTCGCCGAGAATCTCCACGAGCTCCTGGATGGTCTCCGCGTCGGGAACAGCCTTGTCCTGCGCGCCCGGCGGCACCCAGTAGGCGGCTGCCGCCGGGGTGTGCTCGCAGACACCGTGGTGGACGTACTGCCGGGTGAAGAGCGTGGAGAAGTAGCGTCCGAGCCCCGCGTCGCGCGTGGCGTCGTCGGGGAAGAACCAGCGCATCATCGGGTCGTCGTCGAAAGCACGGGCCAGCGTCCGGCCGAGCTGCGAAGCGTCGTCGATCGTGGCCGTCCTGGGAGTATTCGTTGTCGACATGCGGGTCATTCTGCCCCCGATGATCTTCGGCGGCCGGACCGGGGCCCCGGCGACAATGAACTCGCGCCCCGCCGGGCGCTGAACTTATCCTCTGACGGGTGCCGGGCGGGCCTTGCCCTTTCTCGTCCGCGGGTCCGAATCCCGCCGGTGCCGGTGCCGCGGCCGACTCGTACGAGAGCTGTACGTCCGATGTACGTCCGCCTTCGCTGACTGGAGTTCGCATGAGCACGCCCGCCCCCGCCGCCGCGGTGTTCGTCGGCCCGGAACAGACCGGGGCCCCCGGGCGAGGGCAGATCAGCGTCTTGTGGGCGCTCGGTGACCGTACGAGGGATCTGGACGCCGACGTCGTCCGCCTGGCCCCGGGCGCGAGCATCGGCGATCACACGGAGGAGTTCGGGGTCCTGCTCGGCGTGCTGACCGGCACAGGCGAACTTCGCACCCCTGACGACTCCTGGCGGCTCGCGCCGGGCACCCTGGCCTGGCTTCCCGCGCGTCTCGCCCGTTGCGTCACCGCGGGGGAGGACGGGCTCGTCTACACCACCGCCCATCGTCGACGTCCGGCCCTCGGCGCCGATCCGGGCACCGGCTCCGACGCGGGCGAGCCGGTCTGCCTGCTCGGCCGCGTCTGCCCCGAGTGCGGCCGGCTCGCCGCCGAACGCGACGCCCGCTACTGCGCCCGCTGCGGAACGCCGTTGGCCGACTGACGGACGGGGCGCGGGCACGGGCGGGCGCAAGCGTGCACAGGCCCACGCGGAAGCCGGCAGCCGGTCGGCGCCGCCGTCAGTTGTCCACGTCTCCGTACGTCGTGCCGACCTTGAGCCCGTCGATCCAGTTGATGACGCGCTTGTCCTCGACCTCGGAGCCGTACGAACCGAAGCGGGTGTCATTGCCCAGATCGTCCCAGGTCCGGCCGGAGAACTCGGCGACCTTGGTGCCGTTGTAGAAGGCGGACACCCACCCGGCGGAGGCATCGGAGGAGGTGTGGATGCCGAGCACGACGCGCTTGTACGTGCTGGTGGTGACGGGCGTGGACCACTTCAGGGTCCACTTCTCGCCCACCTCGATGTGGAACAGCTTGAGAGCGCCGCCCTCGACCTTCATCAACACCGGGTAGTTCTGCCGGTGCTGATCGTTGGTGCCGTACGACTTCCACTGGAAGATCGTGCCCGCGTCCGGGGTGTTGGTGGAGGTGTCCCAGCCGATCCAGTACGTCGAGTCGTTCTCGAAGGTGTAGCGCGAGCCGCCGACGGTGATCCCGTGCGCCTCACAACGCTCAAGGCCGATCGGCTTGTTGAACTTGAAGACTTGGCCGCGGCCGTCGTTGTTGTCCTGCGCGGAGACGCTGCCGGGCGAGTCGCACAGCGTCGAGGAGAACACGCCGGTCCCACCGGAGGCGTCGCCGTCCCAGATGACGGAGGCGTCGGCGGGTGCGGCGGTGAGCAGGACCAGGCAGGACGCGGCGGCCGTGAGCGTGCCGGTTCGCTTGCGCATGAGGGGCTCCTTGCGAGTGGGGGGAGGGGCTCGCGTGGCTCTGTGTGACCCTGGGTGAAAGACAGAGAGTAAGCGGTTTCTAGCATGGCTCAGCCCGAACCCTCAAGGGGCGGAAGGCAGTTGAGCCGCTGCCCGCAGAAACCGGTATCGGCCACAAGCCGACCCGTCGGAGGTGGTGACGTCACGCCGATGCCCCACGGAGCGGCTCGCCGACTACTGGGTCCTCGTCTCGAAGACGCCGTTCTCCGGCGACTCCCTGGAGGACGCGCCGCTCCATGCCCGGCGTGGTGGCCGTCCACCGGGAGGACCGGGCCCAGCGCCCCACACGGATCGACCTGCGAGGGGCGACGGGCCGGTACGTACGCGTCCAGCTGGAATCGCCGACCGATCCGCTGTCGCTGACGGAGGTGGCTGTCAGGGCCAGGCAAGGTCCGTCAGGGCGGCGATCAGCCGAGGACGAGCGGGAGTTTCTTTGCCAAGTCGCCCAGTTCGGACTTCTCCGCCTCGGACGCGGCGCGCCGCCCCGTGCCGACAAGGAGCGCGTCCGTGTCGGAGAAGGACGGGGGGAGGGCGGTGCCGACGAGCTGCTCCAGCATCTCGCGGCTCCTGGCCAGCCCTTCCGCGGGCGGCCCGGCCACGTCCGGGAGGTGGGCGATGAGGTCGAGGTGGTGCAGGGTCCACTCCATGACGTACGTGGTGAGGTAGTCGCCCGTGGTGAGGACCTCGTCGCGGGTGCTCACGCGGGCGTCGAGGTCGGCGAGCCCGGCGGCGCGGCCGGCGGCCGAACCCACGTCATCGAGGTGGAACTTGAGCAACCGGGGCTCCTGGTACGCGGCGGCCAGCCGGACGGTCAGCGCGTCGAGCGGGTCCTCGCCGGTCGGCGGTGTCGCGGAGACGTCCCAGTAGGTCAACGCGTCGCGGGTCGGCTCCGCCTCGGCGGGGGTCACGAGGGTGATCAGGACGTCCTGGGCGTCGACGATCAGATGGCACACCAGGTCCCGCACGAGCCAGCCCGTACAGCCGGACGGCTGCGCGAAGGCGTCGTCGGGAAGTTCGGCGACCGCCGTGCGCAATGCCGTCCACGAGCGTGAGAAAAGATCCACGGCGCCAAACTAGTGCGGTGCCGCGAAGGGGGACAAGGCCGCGATCGCGGTCCCCTGTCAGGGAGGCCCGCCCTCGCCCACCCCTCGCGGCGGAGTGCTATTCCAGCGGGGTGGCCCGGATCGCGGAGATGTCGAACTGCAGCCGGACCTTCTCGCTCACCATGGCGCCGCCCGTCTCCAGACGCTGGTTGTAGACGAGGCCCCAGTCGGTGCGGTCGATGGTGGTGGTGCCGTCGAAGCCGGCCCGCTCGAATCCGAAGGGGTCCACGACCGAACCGAGGTAGTCGAGCTGCAGCTCGACGGGCCGGGCGACTCCTCGGATGGTCAGCTCCCCGGCCATACGGAAGGTCTCCCCGCCCTCATGGACCGTGGAGGTGCTGCGGAACGACATCTCCGGGTGACGCCGCGCGTCGAAGAAGTCGCGCCCGACGAGGTGCGCGTCCCGCTGTTCCACGCCCGTGTCGACACTGTCGACCCGGATGACGATCTCGGCCCGCGATGCGGAGGGCCTGGCACCGTCGAAGTACAGCGTGCTGTCGTAGTCACCGAAGGCACCTCGCACCGTCGTGACCATCGCGTGCCGCACGGAGAATCCGATGCGGCTGTGCGGGCGGTCGATGGTCCACTCCCCGGTCAGCGCTCGAAGCGCCGGGTCGAGTGTGGCACCGGAGGTTGCCGAGAACTGCGTGTGGGGGCCGACGGCCGGCATCGGCTCGAGGGTCGGGGTCTGGCGACGGCTGAAGATACCCATGATGTCGCGTCGTCTCCTTCGGATTTGATCACTCCGTGCTATCACGCCGATGACGAACGCCACTCAGCAAGATGGGACGTCTCGTCCGGGTTCGACGCCACGGGTACGCAAAGAAACACAAGATCGACACGAATGTGGATGCACGATTGCGTCGCCTTGCATCACACACCGTCACATCGGCGCGTCAATGGCGTGCCGGGCATGGATGGGTCGTCCGTTCGCTGGGGTCGGCCGAAGTGTCATCTGCATTCGGCAGGTGCATACTTGAAATAATTCTGAGGGTGGGAGGCGCAAATGATCGCACTCGGAATCATCCTGCTCATCATCGGTCTCGTGGCAGGCATCTCCATCCTGTGGACCATCGGTGTCATTCTCGTCATCATCGGTGTGATCCTGTGGATTCTCGGATCTGTCGGTCATGCGGTGGGCGGGCGAAAGCATTATTGGTAGGCGGGTCGGCTTTCCCGATGCGCCCCGCGGGTCCTTCGGGCCCGAAGCGCGGGCATGCGGACGGCTCCTCCGGGTAGCAGGCTGAACTCGATCAACCTGCTGGACGGAATGGAGTCGGTGCATGGCCGACATGGGCGCAGGGCAGCGGACGCACTCCGCTGCCCAGGGGAGACTCGACCATGTGCGCCAATGGTGGCGGCGGGCCTGGGACACACCGGGCTATGAGCGCCGCACTCTGTTCCTCGTCCTGAAGAGCACGCTGGCCGCGACCCTGGCCTGGGTGGTTTCCTACTACGTGCTCGATGCGCCGTCACCGGCATTCGCGCCGTTCTCCGCGGTGCTGATCATGCAGGTGACGGTGTACCAGTCGCTGCTGCAGTCGCTGCGTTACCTCGGCGCGGTGACCGTCGGCGTGGCCATGGTGGCGGTGCTGGGCTTCCTGGGCGGCCCCGACCTGCTGACGTTCGTCCTGGTCGCCCTGGTGGGCCTGTCCATCGGACGCTGGCCCGCGCTCGGGGTGCAAGGCACACAGGTGGCCACCGGGGCCTTCTTCGCCTTCTCCACCTACGCCGCCGCCACGTCCGACACCCAGAAGATCACCCAGCTCGGAGAGATCATCCTGCTGGTCCTCATCGGCTGCGGCATCGGCGTCATCGTCAACACCACCGTGGCCCCGCCGATGCGTTACCGCAGCGCCGAGCAGGGGATCCGCTCGCTGTCCACCGCCCTGAGCGAGCTGGTGAACGACATCTACCCCGCGCTGCGCGAGGACGACGTGGACGAGGAGCGCTGCAGACAGTGGCGTCAACGGGCCGAGCAGGCCGGAAACCAGATCACGCAGGCGCGGGAAGGCTTCCGTACGGCTGAGGAGAGCCTCTACTTCAACCCTCGGCGACTGCTGCGCAGGTACCGGGGGCGGACTTCGTTCGAGGGGTACGGAGCAGTGCTGGGAGCCCTCGAACGCTCCCTGTACCAGGTGGCGTCACTGACGCGCGGCCTGCATCAGTGGCAGGAGGAAGACGGCGGGGGCCGGGAAGGCGGAGAGAGCCGACACGACGACCGCGCCTTTCTCGACGACTACGCAGACTTCCTCGAAGCCCTCGCGAAGATCGGCGAGGTGCTCGGCCGACTGGACGAGGACACCCTCGCGGAGCAGTCCCGGCAGCTGGACCGGCTGGCCGACGAGGCCCAGGAATACTGCCGGAACGTGACCGACGGAGCGAGCCGGGCCGGCCTTCCGCTGGCCGACCCGGCTCGTCCGTACGGGGTGCTTGTCGTGGAGTCCGGCAGACTCATGGAGGAATTCCGGTACGCCTGCGACGTGCTCCAACGGTATGTCGATCAAGAGGCGTGACAATGCTCTGCGGTCAGTGGTGTCCGTGGGCGCTGGAGGAAGCGCCGCCGAAGAGCCGCGCGAGGGCGCGGAAGGGAAGGGTGACCACCGTGGCAATGGCTCCACCGATGGCTCGGAGTACATCTGCAATGGCCTTCAGCATGAGGGACCTCCAAAGAACGTCTTTACTCGCTCGTCTTGCTTGCGTGCGCGTCCTGCTTGCCGCGAGTTCGTTATCTGCCGTACGGCTTGTTCACTACCGGCTGCCCCGCGAATGACGGCGAAAACGTGGGCCGCTAAAACGGGGGCTTCATCCCGCGCCCACTCCGCTCTCCAAAGCCTGCTTGATTAGGGCTGATCCAACCGGGAACGCCTCCATGGATACATCCGCTGTCGCTGACGAATGGAGCTCCGCATGCGCGCGCTGTCCCTGGTATGCACGCTGAATTCCTCACCCACCGCATCCAGCAGTCACACACTGTCCGATCAGGTGATGGCCGAGTTCGAGAAGCTGGGGGTCGAGGTCGAGACGGTCCGGGTGGCCGACCACGACATCCACCCCGGTATCGCGGCCGACCTGGGCAACGGCGACGCCTGGCCGGCCCTGCGCGAGAAGGTGCTGGAGGCCGACATCGTGCTGCTGGCCACGCCGATCTGGCTCGGCCACCCGTCGAGTCTCTGTCAGCGCGTCCTCGAGCGTCTGAACGCGGACATGTCGGAGACCGACGACACCGGTCGGCCCCTGATGTACGGGAAGGTCGCGGCGGTGGCCGTGGTCGGCAACGAGGACGGTGCCCACAAGGTGAGCGCGGACGTCTTCCAGGGCTTCAACGACCTCGGCTTCTCGCTGGCACCCCAAGCCGTCACCTACTGGGTGGGCGAGGCGATGCAGGGCACCGACTACCAGGATCTGGACGAGACCCCCGAGTCCGTCGCCTCCGCCACCCGCTCCCTCGCCGCCAACGCCTTCCACCTGGCCGAGCTGCTCGCCGAAAAGCCCTATCCGGCGCCCTGACACCCCTTCACCGGGCAGATTCGGCCCGACCGAAACGAAGAGGCGTCGGAAGGACAGGATGACCATGAAGGCGGGCGCCGGTAAATGGACGTGAACGCTGCCGACGTCGGATACGCCTGCATGGGGATCGGCGCACTGCTCGCCGCGGTGCTGCCGCGAGTGGTGGCTCGACAGCCCATGTCGATGCCGATGATCTTCCTCGTCGTCGGTTTCCTCGTCTATCTCCTGCCCACCGGGCTGCCCGAGCTCGACCCGTACGAGCACCGGGCCTTGTTGGAGCACCTCACCGAGGTGTGCGTCATCGTGGCGCTGATGGGCGCGGGTCTTGCGATCAACCGGCCGCTCGGCCGACGGTCCTGGGCCACCGCATGGCGACTCCTGGGCATCACGATGCCCCTGACCGTCGTGGCCACCGCCCTCGTCGCCTGGGGCCTCGTGGGCTGGCCGCCGGCCGTCGCCCTGCTCCTGGGCGCCGTGCTCGCCCCCACCGACCCCGTGCTCGCGGCGGAGGTACGGGTCGGCGAGCCCACCGACGCCGAGAACGACGAGGACGAGGTGCGCTTCGCCCTCACCGGGGAAGCGGGCCTCAACGACGGCCTGGCCTTCCCGCTGGTCATAGCCGCCCTCGCGATGTTCGCCGCCTCGGAGACGGGCTGGTCCGGCGATTGGGTGGGCCACTGGCTGTGGAGCGACGTGATCGTACGCGTCACGGTCGGTGTGGTGGTGGGCCTGCTGGTCGGCCGACTGCTCGGCTGGATGTTCTTCCGGGCGGGCTGGGAAGCCCTGCGGCTGTCCGAGCACCGGGAGGGATTCGTCGCGCTGGCGGCGACCTTCATCTCGTACGGCCTCACGGAAGTGCTGCACGGCTACGGCTTCCTCGCGGTGTTCACGACGGCCTGCGCGATCCGGGCCTCCGAACGCGCCCACGGCTACCAGCGGGTGATGCACGCCTTCATGGAGCAGGTGGAGAGGCTCCTCACGGCCGGTGTGCTGCTCCTCATCGGAGGGTTCATCGCCTGCGGCGGGCTTTCCGCGCTCTCCTGGGGCAGCGCGGTGACGGCCGCCTCGGTGCTGCTCGTGATCCGCCCCCTCACCGGCTGGATCGCCCAGCTGCGAGGACGGACGACGCCCAAAGAACGGGCGGTGACCTCCTTCTTCGGCATCCGGGGTATCGGGTCCGTCTTCTATCTCGCGTACGCCCTGGGGGAGGGGGATCTCCAGGCGTTCCAGGAGGAGTTGTGGGCGGTGGTGACGTTCACCGTCCTGCTGTCGGTGATACTGCACGGCGCCGCGGCCTCGCCCGTGCTCAGACGCCTGGACAACATCGACTACCAGGGGCGGTGAGACGGCGACGGGGGAGCGGTGTCTATCCGTCCGGCCCACGGGCACTCGGTTGGTGACAGGACGCCAACAAAGGGGAGATCATGGAGATTTCGGGCCTCATCAGCGCTGTGGTGATCGGAATCGTCATCGGGATACTGGGGCGCCTCGTCGTCCCAGGACGGCAGCGCATCGGCATTCTGTGGACGCTTGTCGTCGGTATCGTGGCGGCGTTGATCGGTACCGCCATCGCGGCGGGTCTCGACGTGGCGAACACCGACGGCGTGGACTGGGTCGAATGGCTCATCCAGATCGGTCTCGCGGCGCTGGGCGTTGCCGCGCTGAGCAAGGTGAAGCTGCGCCGCTGACACCGACCCGACGCGGGTCGGCGGGCTTCTCCCGGTCCGGTCACACCTCGGCGCCCGGCCCCTCCCAGGGGCTGGGGCCGGTGCCGTCGAACCAGGCCCGCAGGCCTTCGCCGTTCACGCACACGATGTCGCACTGCTGCGCGTACTCCAGGGCGGGAGCGGTGAAGTCGCTCGTCGTGACGAGCGCCGCCACGTCGGCTTCGTGGACGGTGAAACACGTTCCGCCGAAGCGCTGCAGGTCCTGCGAGCCGACCTTGTTGTCCTCGCCGTAACGCTTGCACTGGATGACGACGCGGAGCCCGTCAGGGGAGATCGCCAGGACATCCGCGCCCAAGTCGCGGGCGCCGCCGACCACTTCCACCTCGCGGCAGTCGTCACGGGCGCACAGGTCGGCTATGGCGTGCTCGAAGCCGTCGGGATCGAGCTCCGTGTAGTCGTCCGGAGCATCGAGGACGACAGTGGCCTCTTCCCCGGCCGGCACCCGCGCCTCGGGCTCCGGTTGTGCCACGACGAGAGGAATCTCCCGTCCGGGAGAACCCGTCGGCACCGTGTCGGACGGCGCCCCGTCGTCCGCGGCCGTGGCGTCGAGGCTTTCGGAGGCCCTCTCGGCCGCCTCCTCGAGCGCCTCGGCGGCGCGGCGCGCGTATCTCGCGGCGGAGAAGCGGCGCCATCTGGACCGGCACAGGTGGGCGGCCGCGACGCCGACCACGACGACCGAGCCGGCCCACAGGGGACGGCGCTCGACGATGTCTGCCGCGGTGCGGGCCAGGAACACCAGGACGCACAGGATGATCGCGAGCAGGGCGAAAAACAGGGCGGTCGCCCGCAGATCGAAGCGCCGCTCACGGTCGACACGTCGAAGCGGGCGCGAGGGTACGGTCATTGCTCTCCCTCACGGAGGACGACAACGAAGATCACTTGTCTTCGGGTGCCCAAGATCAACGACCTCAAGATTTATTGACGCGATGCCTGTGGGTGCGCTCCACGTGCCGCCCGCAGGAGTCACTCCTAGGCTGGTGTTCTCGGGGCTGTCACGGAGGTACCGCATGCCCCGACCTGTCTGGTCAGGCGCGATCTCGTTCGGCCTGGTCACGATCCCGATCAAGGTTCTGCCCGCCACCGAGAACCACAGCATCACCTTCCACCAGTACCACCTGGAGGACATGGGCCGGGTCCGAACGCGGAAGATCTGTGATCTCGACGGCAAGCAGCTCACGAACGCCGAGATCGGCAAGGGGTTCGAGGTCAGCAAGGACACGATCGTCGAGGTCACCGACGACGAGCTCGACGAGATGCCGCTCCCGACCGCGAAGGCCATCGAGATCGCTGGTTTCGTGCCCTACGAATCGATCGATCCGATCAGGATCGGCGAGGGGTATTACCTGCAGGCCGACGGACAGGTCGCGAACAAGCCCTACACGCTCCTGCGCAAGGCCTTGGAGCGGAACAGCAAGGCCGCCGTCGCCAAGTTCGCGTGGCACGGGCGTGAGCGACTCGGCCTGTTGCGCGTGCAGGACGACGTGATCCTGCTGCACGCCATGAAGTGGGACGACGAGGTCCGGGACCCCCAGGAACTGGCTCCCAAGGCGATGGACCTCGACGACGACGAGGTCGACCGGGCGATCCTCCTCATCGACTCCATGACCACGGACGGCATCGCCGGCCAGGACTGGGCCACCGACCGCTATACCGAAGCCCTGGAGCAGGTCATCCAGGCGAAGGCCGACGGGAAGAAACCGCCCAGACCGGCCGAGGAGGAAGCGCCTGCCGGGCAGGTTCTCGACCTGATGGCCGCGCTGCAGGAGTCGGTGCAGAAGGCTCAGTCGTCCCGAGGCGAGACCGGCAAGGACGCCACTGTCCACGAGATGCCCAAGAAGAAGACGGCTGCCGCCAAGAAGGCCGCGAAGAAGACGACGGCCAAGAGCTCGGCGGCCAAGACTTCAGCGGGGAAGAGTTCGGCGGGAAAGAGCTCCGCGGCCAAGACCTCGGCGGAGAAGAAGACCGCGGGCAAGAAGACGACCGGAACCAAAGCGACCGCCAAGAAGGCGACCGCCAAGAAGGCCTCCCCCCAGAAGGCGGCCGAGAGAAAGCCGAGGCGCACCGCCTGAGGCGTGGGTCCCGAGCCGTCCGTCGACCCCGAGCCGTCCGTCGGTCCTGAGTCGTCCTGCGGCCCGTGAGGCTGGGCCGGTTGGTGCTGGGCCGGTCAGTGGCCGGACGGCGCCAGATGTGCGCGTTCTCCCTGCGGACCGAACAGGGCGAGCAGCTCCGCGGGCCGGCTGTCGGCGCTGCCGATCCAGTGCGGCACGCGGGTGTCGAACTCCGCGGCCTCACCCTCGCCGAGCTGGAACTCCTGCTCGCCGAGCACGAACCTGACGTGTCCGCCCAGGACGTAGAACCACTCGTACCCCTCGTGGGTCTGGAGGCTCAAGGTGGGCGCTCGGCCCGCGGGCGGATAGATCACCTTGTACGCCTGGATGCCCCCGGCCCGCCTGGTCAGCGGCACCATCACGAGCCCGGACCGCCGCACCGGCCGCAGATGGACGCGAGGATCACCGGTGGGCGGAGCCGCGACAAGGTCATCGAGCGGGACGCCGTGCGCCCGTGCCAGGGGCAGCAGCTGCTCCAGGGTGGGGCGGAGCCTGCCGTTCTCCAGGCGGGACAGGGTGCTCGCCGTGAGGCCGGTCTCGTCCGCCAGCGCCGCCAGCGTGGCTCCCCGCGCCTGGCGCAGGGCGCGCAGCCGCGGCCCGACCCCGGCCAAGACGTCTGCCGCGGAGCTGTTCGCTCCGTCCGTGGTGTCCATCCGTCGATAATGCGGATCCGCAACTTTTCTTGCAAGGCCGGCACCACGGTACCGATGCTGTGGCTACATCACCGGCGTCGAAGGTGCGCGTCGCAGCATCGCAGCGCGCTCGGCACGCCGGCCGACGAAGGAGTACCGAGATGGATTCTACCCACAGCCGACGAGCCATGGAGGAAACGGCCGCCGCGGGCGACCGGGGTGCGGCGGACGAGAACGCCGCATCGTTCTGGGAGCGGCACTACCGTTCGCGGCGTCCAGGGGCCGCACGCGTCAACCCGCTGCTCGCCGAGACCGTCTCGTCACTGGACCCCGGAGCCGCCCTGGATCTGGGCTGCGGCGCGGGCGGCGACGCCATCTGGCTCGCCCGGCAAGGCTGGCGGGTCACGGCGGTGGACATCTCCGCCACCGCCGTCGAACGTGTGCGGGAACGCGCCCGAGAGCTCGGCATCGCGGACCGGGTCACCGCTGAGCGGCACGACCTGGCCGACAGCTTCCCGGCCGGGCGGTTCGATCTCGTCTCCGCCCAGTACTTCCACACTCCGCTCCCGTTGCCCCGCGCCCGCGTCCTGCGCTCTGCCGCGAGGGCTCTGCGGCCCGGCGGGCACCTGCTGATCGTCGACCACGGCTCCACCGCGCCCTGGTCATGGAACCAGGACCCCGGCATCCACTACCCCACACCCACCGAGATCGCCGCCGAACTCGATCTCGACCCGGAACACTGGTCCGTCCTGCGCGCCGACATGCCCCGGCGCCGGGCCACCGGGCCCGCCGGTGAGAGTGCCACCGTCACCGACAACGTCCTGCTCGTA
The DNA here is from genome assembly GCF_040660195.1 of Streptomyces sp. NPDC050147. Taxonomy (NCBI): domain Bacteria; kingdom Bacillati; phylum Actinomycetota; class Actinomycetes; order Kitasatosporales; family Streptomycetaceae; genus Streptomyces; species Streptomyces sp. NPDC050147. Next base: position 260,045 of record NZ_JBFALJ010000007.1, read on the forward strand.
CAGCGCGTCGGAACGGAGTGACGCGATGTCCGCAAACCCTGCGCAGCGATCCCGGGCGCATACGAAGGACACCGGGCCCCCGCGCACCGGCGCCGATGAGAAGGACACCCTGCGGGGCTTCCTCGACTACCTGCGGAACTCGGTCGCGGACAAGGTCGTGGGCGTGCCGGAGCCGCGGGTGCGGTCGGAAGGAGTGCCATCGGGCACCAGCCTTCTGGGGCTGGTCAAGCATTTGGCGTGTGTCGAACGTTTCTACTTCCTCGGTGAGGACCCCGGCGACTGGCCCGCGACCATGCGGCCGTCCGCGGAGGACTCCGTCGACGGCGTGCTCGCCGACTACCGGGCGACGGTCGCACGGGCGAACCAGGTCATCGACGCCTGCCCGGACCTGGCGCTGCCCGCCCCGCGAGCCCCGCGCCGAGGGGCGGCGCCGTCGATGCGGTGGGTCCTGGTGCACATGATCGAAGAGACCGGTCGGCACGCCGGTCACGCCGACATCCTTCGCGAGCAGATCGACGGCTCCGCCGGCCGCTGACCCCCGCCCGGCCGCGGGCGCGGGGCCCACGGCGCGGCGAACGAAACGCGCGCGACGTGACTCAGGCAGGTTCGGGCTGGGGTTCCGGTTGCTGTGCGGGCACGGCTTTCGGTTCCCACAATTTCGTGGTCCGTACATAGCCCTGGACCACCGAGATCATCGCCAGGACGAGAAGCGGGCCGAATATCCACGGGTGTCTGGCCATGTGCATCGGCAGAAAGCGATAAGAGACCAGGAGCAGTGCGAACACCGTTGTGCCGTAAGCGACCAGCTGGATTCCCGCCCGGTCCCAGCCGCGGGCGAGCGAGCGCAGCGCCGCGTCTATCGTGAACGCGAACACCACACCGGCGATGATGTCCACGCCGTAGTGGTAGCCGAATCCCAGCGTCGCGCCGAGCGTGGCTATCAGCCAGAAGACGCCCGCGTACCGCAGAACTCGTGGGCCCTTGCGGGAGTGGATGAAGATCGTGGTGGCCCACGCCGTGTGCAGACTGGGCATGCAGTTGCGCGGAGTGATCTCGTCGAACGGCATCAACTCCGGGGTGGCGATCGGCGGAGTCGTGTGCGGCCACAGGTCGGCCAGGGCCCATTGCGTGCCCCCGGTGCCGAAGGCGCCGTCGCCGTAGGTGAAGATCGGTCCGACCACCGGGAAGATCATGTAGATGGCCGGTCCCAGCAGGCCGATGACCAGGAACGTACGCACCAGATGGTGGGCCGGGAAGCGGCGCTCGACCGACACGTTGCGCAACTGGTACAGCGCGACGATGACGGCGGCCACCGCGAGCTGGATGTAGACGTAGTCGAGGACGTGGGCGCCGACAGGTCCGGTGGCCGAGACCATCCGGCCCACCAGCCACGAGGGGTTGCCCAGGGCGTGGTCGGCGGTGGCCACGTACTGGTCGAGCACCGCCGGGCGGGTCTTCGACGTGATGAGCAGCCAGGTGTCGCCCGTCTTGCGGCCGGCCACGAGCAGCAGACTCAGCCCGACGCCCTTCAGCAGCAGGACTCGTTCCTGGCCGGTACGGCGCGTGATCGCGATGACCGCACAGCCCAGGATCACCCACAACGCGCCGTTGCCGAACATCATCTTCGCGTCGAAAGACCACCGCACCAGGAAGAAGACGAGGTCGATGCCGACCGCGACACACAGCGCGATGAACCGTTGCCGCCAGGTGAACACCACCATCATCAACGCCATGCCCGCGTACAGCAGTGGCCCCGACTTGGGGGCGAAGATCACCTCACGCGCCTGGTTGGTGATCGGCCCCGCCACGCCGTAGTGGCGTGCGGCGATCTCCAGCGCGACGAGGAACCCGAGGGCCACCACAGTCGCCGCGGTCCACAGCAGGGCCCGTGGCCGACGCCAGGCCGCGAGCACTGTTCTGTAGTTAATGGTCGAAGAGGTTTTTGATTCTCTAGATATCAATTGTTTTGGCCGTTTTGTTAGTTGTGGGTAATAGCTCACTTCTTGTGCCGGATTAAGCTGTTTTCTGGCGAAGTGTGGGCGATCAAGGCACTCGTCGTGGGTTCGATCATGTTAGCCGAGCGGTGCGGAAGACGGGACAGGCGTTTTCGCCCCTCTTCAACGACCGCTCCCAGAAGGCTACTTCTTGGTCTATACCAGCAGTCGCTGTACCAGTATCCTCATGCGTGCCAGTAGCACACCGCCCCCCACCCAGGTTGCGTGCTGGCGCGGGCGAACACCCACCGAAATCTGCCCTCAGCAGCCGGGTGACCTTCCCCTTCGCCGCCTCCAGGAGGATCACGGTGAAAGTTCGCACCAGAAGCTCGGCGATCATCGGCGCCCTCTGCCTCGTCGCCTCCCTCGCCTTGGCCAACGCGTCCGCCGACGAGCCCACCGCCCCACCGCGGGCCCCGGCTGTCGCACTGACGAAGGTGACCACGGCCACCAACCCGACCGCCGGCACCGCAGGCCCCGGCGGCACGGTCTGGTTGGCCGAACGCGCGGGCACCGTACGGGTCTTGGACCGCAAAGGGCTCGGGAAGCCCGTCCTGGACATATCCAAAGAGACGACCACCGACGGCGAACGTGGTCTGCTGGGCATCGCGTTCGACAAGAAGTTCGCGCACTTCTACATCTCGTTCACGGATCTCGAAGGCACAAGCACCGTGGACGAGTTCGCCGTGCGGCACGGCAAGATCCGGCCCGACACCCGACGTACCGTCCTCACGCAGACTCAGCCCTACCCGAACCACAACGGCGGCGACATCAAGATCGGCCCCGACGGCTACCTCTACATCGCGTTCGGCGACGGCGGCGCGGGCGGCGATCCGCACGGCAACGGCCAGAACCTCGACACACTGCTCGGCAAACTGCTGCGGATCGACCCGAGAGGCGCCAAGCCTTACGCGATCCCGCGGGACAACCCGTTCGTCGACGACCCTGAGGCGAAGGACGAGATCTGGGCGTACGGGCTGCGCAACCCATGGCGGTTCTCCTTCGACGCGGGCACGGGCGACCTGCTGATCGGTGACGTCGGCCAGAGCGCCTGGGAGGAGATCGACTGGGCCCCGGCGAACAGCGAGGGAGGCGAGAACTACGGCTGGTCCCAGATGGAGGGGAACCACCCCTTCCGGGGCGGCACCGAGCCCGCGAACCACGTGCCGCCGGTCCACGAGTACGACCGCACCGGCCTCGGCTGCTCAGTGACCGGCGGATACGTCTACCGAGGCAAGGCGATCCCGGAACTCAAGGGCCAGTACGTGTTCAGCGACTACTGCGACGGCACCATCCGCTCCCTGCGGATGGAGAACGGCGAGGTGACCGGCGTGAGCGACCTCGGAGTCAGCGCCGGGGAGGTCGTCTCGTTCGTACAAGGCGGCAATCGCGAGCTGTACGTGCTCGACGTCGGCGGAAGCGTCTATCGCATCGCTCGCGGCTAGATCCTGGCTTGGTCTTGTCTTGGTCTTGGTCCTGGTTCTGCTCTTGGGTACGGGCCTTGTTATCGAAGCGTGGCCCTCGCGGTCGGTGAGGTGGCTGTGGCTGTGGCTGTCCGGGCGGATGTGGACGAGTCCGCCCGGACGGGTGTGGGGTGCCGGAGCTGTCCGGGCACCCCATGGGCCGCGTGGGCGCGTCCGGCTGCGCGCGTGCCGGTGCGCCGGATTCTGGTGGCAGAGTGGAAGAGCTTGTTCCGTCGCCGTCCAGGGAAGGTTGTCCCCGCATGCGCCTGCTGCTCATACGTCATGGTCAGACCCCGTCCAACCTCAAGCACCTCCTGGACACCGGGGTACCGGGCCCGGCGCTGACGCCGCTGGGACAGGACCAGGCGGCTGCGCTGCCGGAAGCGCTGGCGGCGGAGAAGATCGAAGCCCTGTACGTGTCCACGCTGCTCCGCACCCAGTTGACCGCCGCGCCGCTCGCCGCCGCGACGGGTCTCGAGGCGCGGATCCGGGACGGCATCCGGGAGCTGTCCGCCGGGGACCTGGAGATGCGGGGCGACCACGAGGCCGCCGCCGTCTACATGGCCACCGCGTTCGCCTGGTCCGGGGGCGACACCGAGCGCCGGATCCCCGGTGGTGAGAACGGCCGGGAGGCTCTGGGGCGGTTCGACGCCGTCGTCGCGGAGGCGGCGGCGACGGGAGCCGAGACGGTGGCGTTGGTCAGTCACGGTGCCGTGATCCGTATGTGGGTGGCAGCCCGGGCGGTCAACGTCGACGTGGAGTACGCGGCGAGTCACCCACTGGGCAACACGGGCGTCGTGATCCTCGACGGCTCACCCGAGGAGGGCTGGCGGGCCCTGGTGTGGGAAGGGCGCCCGCTGGGACCGGAAGGGGAGTCGCCCGAGGACAGCGGTCCGGCGGGAGAGGCCCCCGTGCCGGTGGCCTGAGAAACCCGAAGGCCGGGCCACGACCTCACCGGCCGCCGGGCAGCAGCCCTGTGGCTGCTCGGCAGGCGCGGTGGGTGCGGTGGGTGCGAGTGACCGTACGGTGGCCGCAGACGTTCCGCGGGGACGCTGGGGGTGGACCCGTGCTCGTTCGCATGTGGCGCGGGTCCACCTTTCTTGTGCGCGGCGAGTTTGTCGTGCGCGGCGAGCTCGGCAACGACACCTGGGGCTTGCGGAGCGGACGGTGCTGGTCTCGCCCGTCCCTCCGCGCCCGGTCCGGAGCTGCTCGCGGCTGAGGCTCAGGGCCAGGGGGAGAGTGGGCGGGTCGGTGGTACGGCGAACGAGCCCTCGACGTGCTGGGCTCAGGCGCGGCGGGCGGCCCATACGGCGCGTTCGGTGCGGAGCGCGAGGTCGCCGCGGCGCAGGATGCTGAGCGGGCCCTCGGTGTCGAGCAGTCGGTCGAGCGAGCCGAGGTCCTCGGGGGGAAGGGTGTGGGCGCCGGCGCGCAGGCGCTTCAGGCTGCTGAGCGCGTACCGGCCGACCGCCGCGCTGCGGGAGCCCTCGACGTGAACGGTGATCGTGCGCTCGCCCTCGACGGTGAACCCGGCGGCCACCAGTTTGGGGCCCCAGTCCGCGCCGCGGTGCGGTATGTGCTCGGCTACGTGGTGGTCGACGGCGGCGTGGCAGCGCTCTTCGAGGCCGGGACGATCCGCCGGAGCGTCGGCGGGCAGGAAGCGCGGGAAGCCGGCCAGCTCGACGACGGCGAACAGGCCGCCGGGCGCGAGCAGGTCGTGGGTCATGCGCAGGGCGCGGTCGGGGTCGGCCATGTGATGCATCGACGCCGACGCCCACACCAGCTCGGGCCGGCCGAGAACGGGCCAGTCCGCGTCGAGATCGGCCGCCACCGTGCGCACCCGGTCGGCCATACCCAGCTCCTCGGCCTTCGCTCGCAGGCGGTGCAGGTGATCGGCTGACGCGTCGACGGCCGTCACCTCGGCTTCGGGGAAGCGGGCCAGCAAGGCGAAGGTTCCGGCTCCGGTCCCGCATCCCAGGTCCACGATGTGGCGTGGCGCCTCCGTGAGGGGCAGCCATGCCGTGATGGACGCGATGTGCTCGGCGAGCACCTCCGCGTCCAGATCGAGGATCTCGGCCTGGGTGTCGGTGTCCGGTCCGTGCCCGGGGTGGTGGTCGGCGCCGTGGTGGTCCGCGTGTGAGGGAGCGTGGTTCATGGCTACGACGCTAGGCCGGTCATGCGGATGCGGCAGCAAGAATCCCCGGGTGCGCAAGAAGATGGCGCGCCGCACTGCCACACGCGCAATCGACCGGCCGTCGTGTGTCTCGATGCGGACCTGCGTTGCCGGGACGGGCGCCCGTCGGCGTCACTGGCCGGAGCGGTCGCTGTCGTCCTTGTCCGCGCGCTGATGGCCGCGGCGGGCGTCGCGATCGAAGATGCCCAGGATCTCGCACGGCCCGCCCTCGGCGCCGATGGCGTGCGGGAGCATCGTGGGGAACTCCGCGGCCTGGTTGGTCTCGATGCGCAGGCGCCGGTTTCCCAGCAGCAGGACCGCGGTGCCGGACAGGACGACGAGCCATTCGCGGCCGGGGTGAGCGCGCATGCGTGCGGGGTTGTCGGGCGGCGGGTTCGTCATCCGCTGGCGTACGACGCTCATGCCCGGTTCCGCCTTGATCGGCCAGCGCATGAGCCCATGGGCCGCGTCGATCGCCGGGCTGGTGATGACGTCGTCGGTGGCCGTCTCGACGAGCTGGTCCAGGGAGGTGTCCAGGGCACGGGCGAGGGTGACGAGCTGGTCCAGGGCCAGTCGGCGCCGGCCGTTCTCGATGCGGCTGAGCGTGGACTGGCTGATCGAGGCGCGGGTGGCCAGCTCTTCCAGGGACCAGCCCTGCGCCACCCGCAGGGCACGGATCCGTTTGCGTACCAGGCTGTCCATCTCGCCGTTGTCTTGCGTCATGAGCAACATCGTATGCCCTCAGGGCAAGCCGTGCTTATCGTCGTGACGTGGCCCCCGAACCGCTGAGGGGCCGCGAAGCGCGCGAAGGAAAGGGCGTATCGCCATGCCTGTGACTGCCGGGACTGCCGGGACTGCCGGGACTGCCAGAGCTGCCGGGACTGCCAAGCTGCCGGAGGAGACCGTCGACGCCGTGGTGATCGGTGGCGGCGCCGCCGGGCTGAACGGCGCGCTGATGCTCGCCCGCTCCCGCCGCGCGGTTGTCGTGATCGACAGCGGCACCCCGCGCAACGCGCCCGCCGACGGCGTGCGCGGCCTGCTCGGACTGGACGGTGTCCCGCCGGCCGAACTGCTGCGGACGGGACGCGAGGAGGTGCGTCGCTACGGCGGCCTGGTGGTGGACGGAGAAGTGACCTCCGCGTTCCCGGCGGCCCCCTCCGCCGAGGGAGATCCGCGCTTTTCGGTCACCCTCGCCGACGGCCGCACCCTGACGGCGCGCCGCCTGCTTGTCGCCACCGGTCTCCGCGATGTCCTGCCCGACGTCCGGGGGCTCGCCGGGCACTGGGGACATGGGGTGGTGCACTGCCCGTACTGCCACGGCTGGGAGGTACGCGACGAGCCCATCGGGGTACTTGCCGTCGGCCCGGCCTCCGTGCACCACGCGCTGCTTTTCCGCCAGTTGACCGACGATCTCGTCTACTTCACCCGCGACACCGATCTCGAAGAGGACACCCGGGCGCGCTTCACCGCTCGCGGTATCCGCGTCGTCGACACCGCGGTGACCGAAATCGTCACCGCCGAGGAGGGTGGCATCGCGGGCGTACGCCTCGGCGACGGGCAACTGGTTCCCCGGCGTGTGATCGCCGTCGCCACGACCATGCGGTCCCGCACCGCGGGCCTGTCCGAACTGGGCCTGCCGATGCGGGACTTGCCCGGCGGAATGGGCCGCCACTTCACCACCGGCGTGGCCGGGGCCACCGACGTGCCGGGGGTGTGGGTGGCCGGCAACGCCACCGACCTGTCCGCCCAGGTCGGCGCCTCCGCCGCGGCCGGAGCCCTGGCGGGCGCCCACATGAATGCCGACCTGGCCGCCGCCGACACCGAGGCGGCCCTCGCCGAGTGTCAACACGCCGCCGTGCCCCCGAACTCAAGGTCGGAAACGCGCGTCCACCCGGAAAATCCCAACTGAAGGAGTGATCTATGTGCTCGCAGGAGTGACGCTCCTTGCTGGGGCGCCGACAGTGTTGTGACCATCGCCGGATGAACGGACAGAAGCGGAAGGCCGAGTTGGATGGCGTCGCCGAGACGACGCTATGGACGTTGCACCACCGCGCTCTGGCCGCGAAGGACCCTGGCTCGGCACTGCGGGACCCGAAGGCGATCGAGGTGATCGACGCTGTCGACTACCCCTTTGAGGGGCGGTTCGGCACCGGCAACTGGGGCTTCGCGCAGGGGATGGCAGTACGGGCGCGCTGTTACGACCGCGAGGTGGGACGTTTCCTCAGGGACCACCCGGACGGCACGGTCGTCTCGCTCGGGGAGGGCCTGGAGACGCAGTTCTGGCGGGTGGACAACGGCAGGGTGCGCTGGCTCGGGGTCGATTTGCCCGAGGTCGCGGGGCTGCGCCGACGTCTGCTGCCTGACGCGCCACGCCACCGCACGCTGCCCTGTTCGGCCACCGACACGCGCTGGATGGACGAAGTGGACGCCACGCGCGGGGTGTTGATCATCGCCCAGGGGATGCTGATGTACCTGCCGCGGGATGTGGTCCACCGGCTCATCGAGGCGTGCGCCGACCGATTCCCCGGAGCGTCGCTGGTGTTCGACACACCACCTGCCTGGATGGCGGCCCGCACCGAGCGCGGCCGGTGGAAGTACCCCGCGGGTTACCGCCCGCCGCCCATGCTCTGGGGGATGACACCGGCGGAACAGCGCAAGCTGCGCACGGTGCACCCGAACGTCGCCGCCGTGCGAGCGGTTCGCGAACCACGGGGCCGGGGTTTTCTCTGCGGGTGGCTCCTGCCGCTGGTCAACTTCCTTCCTGCGATCCGTACGCGAAAACCACTCTGGGTCACGCGAGTGTCGTTCGGCCCGACGCAACAGCACCAAGGAGTCAACCGATGACGGAACGCCTGGAAGCCGCGCGGGAGAAGACCCCCCTGTGGCCCCCGCGAACAGCGCCCCAGGCGCGGGTCGATGAACGGCCGCCGCGAGTGTCGGGGCAGCGTGGGGTTCTCATCGAGGGCAGCACGCTGCGCCTGCGCGAGTTCCTGCCCAGCGATGTCGAGGGCGTACTCGGTATCTTCGGCGACCCCCGCACGACCCGGGAGTTCGGGATGCCGCCCTTCCGGCACCCCGACGCCGCGGCGCTGGTCGAGCAGGCCAGGGCCGGCGCCCGGCGGACTCCTCGCACGCACTACCGCCTGGGCGTCAGCGAGATCGCCACGGGTGAACTGATCGGCTCGGCGAAACTGATCGTCGAGGATCAGTCGGGCGAGGGCGGGATGGTCCGGGTCGGCTACCGCAGCGCGGAGGTGGGCCTGGCTCTGCGGGCCGACCGGGTGAGCGTCGGCCACAGCGTCGAGATCGGTTTCCTGCTGGGAGTCCTGGGCTTCGACCGGCTCGGCCTGCACCGCGTCTGGTCGGGGTTCATGCCGTCGAACGTCGCGGCGCAGCGAGCCATCGAGAAGGCGGGCATGGTCCGGGAGGGGCGACTGCGCCACTACGGCCACGTGGACGGGGTGTGGCACGACATCGTCCAGTACTCGATTCTCGAGGACGACTGGAAGGCTCTGCGCGGCCGTTGAGCGTGGAGTGCCGGGTGGTCGCCGCACGGCGCCGCTGACCATTCGTACGTCGCGACGAAGTCCGACCACCGGCTTGTGCCCCCACACGAACGTCAGTGATGGTGCCCCTCTTAGCCTGAGGCGGTGATCAGCGACGTGCCGACGAACCAGCGCACCAGTCTTGCCCGCGTGCTCGCGGACTTCAGCCCCGCCCTGCTCGATCTCGTGCACGGCAGTCCCGAGCCGGCCGACGAGGTCGGCGGGGTCGTCATCCACGACCCGGGGGACGCGTTCGCGCACCCGCCGCGCGCCATCGTGCTCGGCGTCGGCGTCTACGGGACCGAGGCGATCGCCCGGCTGCTGCGCGAGCTGGGTGAGCACGGTGCGGCGGCCTTGGTGGTGCGTGGACCGGTGGAGCGCAACGAGGAGCTGGCAGCGGCTTCGGCGGCCTCGTCGGTGGTTCTGATCAGCTTGACGCAGGGCGCTTCGTGGTCGCAGCTGACGGAGCTCCTGCGGACGCTGCTCACCGAGGGGGATGTCGGTGAAGCGGGGGCCGAGTCGCTCGGGGGAGTCCCGTCCGGGGATCTGTTCGCGCTGGCCAACGCCGTCGCGACCCTGCTGGACGCGCCGATCACGATCGAGGACCGCCGCCAGCGCATCCTGGCCTTCTCGGGCCGGCAGGACGAGGCGGACCAGGCGCGCGTCGCCACGATCCTGGCCCGCCAGGTGCCGGAGGGGTATCTGCGGATCTTGGAGAGCCGCGGAGTCTTCGGCGAGCTGTACCGCAGCGACCGCCCCGTGCACATCGCCCCGGCGACGCTCGACGAGGGCGAGACGGCCATTCCGCGGGTGGCCGTCGCGGTGCGCGCCGGTGACGAGTTCCTCGGGTCGGTGTGGGCCGCGGTCGAGGAGCCGCTGACCCCCGATCGTGAGCAGGCGTTCCAGGACGCGGCGAAGCTCGTCGCCCTGCACCTGCTGCGCCACCGGGCGGGCGCCGACGCGCAGAACCGGCTGCGGGCCGACCTGGTGAGCACGGTCCTCGAAGGCGGCACGGGCGCGGTGGACGCCCTGGACAGACTTGGCCTGGTGAAGGAGCCCACGGTGGTGATGGCCATGGGCCTCGCCGGGGAGAAAGGTGATCATGCTCAGCTCGCGGCGGAACGGCAGCGGCTGACCAGCGCACTGGGCATCCACCTCAGCGGGGTGCAGCCGCGCTCGGCGCTCGCGCTCCTCGGCGACGTGGCGTACGCCGTCGTTCCGGTGCCGGCGGACCCCGTGGCCGGCCGGGAGCGTGCGGTGCAGATCGCGGCCAACTTCCTGGAGCGGGCCGGTAAGCGGTCGCAGGTGATGATCGGCATCGGGTCGGTGGCGACCGACCCGTCGGCGCTGGCCCCGTCACGTAGGAGGGCGGACCGTGCGCTGCGTGTACTGATGAGTGACCTGGGCAGCAGGCGGGTGGCTTCGATCGGCGACGTGTACATCGACGCGCTCCTGCTCGACCTGCGGGATCTGGCCGCGGTGCAGGGAGACGAGCTGCTCAGTTCGGTGGCCCGGCTGGTGGAGTACGACACCAGGCATCGCTCGCACCTGGTCGAGACGCTGCGCGCGTGGCTGGACTCCTTCGGCGACATCGCCGCCGCGTCGGCGAGCGTGTTCGTCCACCCCAACACCTTCCGCTACCGCATCCGGCGGGTCGCCGAGGTGGCACAGGTCGATCTGCGGGACCCCTCGGTGCGTTTCGCCCTCATGCTGCAGCTGCGGTTGACGCATCCCTCGGGCACGGACACGCAGGAGTAGTCGGAGACGCACGAGTGGGGCCGGAGCGGGCGGGCCGGCCCCACTCGCCGCTACAGCTGGATCCACTCCTTGGCCGTGGTGACCCGCTCAAGGATCTCGTCGACCGGCTCGACGCCGAGGCCGGGGCCGGTGGGTACGTCGAGATGGCCGTCGGCGAGTTCGAAGGGCTCGGTGACGTCCGTGGCGAAGTAGCGGCTGGAGCCGGAAGTGTCGCCGGGCAAGGTGAAGCCGGGCAGCGCGGCCAGCGCGACGTTGGCGGCGCGGCCGATGCCGGTCTCCAGCATGCCTCCGCACCACACGGGGACGCCGTGGGCCACGCACAGGTCGTGGATGGCCTTGGCCTCCAGATAGCCGCCGACCCGGCCCGGCTTGACGTTGATGATCGAGCCGGCACCCAGGGTGATGGCCGCGGCTGCGTCCTCGGCGGACTCGATGGACTCGTCCAGGCACACCGGCGTACGCAACTGCTTGGCGAGCGCGGCGTGCTGGACCAGGTCGTCGTCCGCCAGTGGCTGCTCGACGAGCAGGAGGTCGAACGCGTCGAGCTTGGCGAGCTGGCGTGCGTCGGCCAGGGTGTAGGCGGCGTTGGCGTCCACCTGGAGCAGCAGGTCGTCGCCGAACCGCTCCCGTACCGCACGGACCGGCGCCACGTCCCAGCCCGGTTCGATCTTGAGCTTGATGCGTACGTAGCCCTCGTCGATGAAGCCGTCGACAGCGGCCAGGAGTTCGGGGATCGAGTCCATGATGCCGACCGAAACACCGCACGGCACGCGCTCGCGCTCGGCGCCGAGGAAGGACCCGAAGGACTGGCCCGTGACGCGCAGTTGGGCGTCGAGCACGGCGGTCTCCAGTGCCGCCTTGGCCATCTTGTGACCCTTGAACGGCTTCATGGCGCGCTTGACCGCGTGCGCGTCCGCCACAGCGGGCAGCGCCGGGATCAGGAAGCGGCGCAGCACATCGGCCGCCCCGTCGACGTACTCCGAGCAGTAGCGCGGCTCGGACATGGCGACGCACTCGCCCCAGCCCTCACCGTCGGCCGTGACCACGCGGACGAGCAGGACGTCGCGTGCGGTCTCGACCCCGAATGAGGTCCGGAACGGCGCCCGCAGGGGCATCGCGATACGGCGCAGTTCAATTCCGTTGATCTTCATGCTGCTTGGCTCCAGGGGGGGAGGGGTTCGGACCTCACGCGGTGGTGGCGCGCGTGATGACGTAGGAACTGCGGTCGTGGAAGCCGATGACACGGGCGCCGTCGGCGAGGAGACCGCCCAGCACTTCGCGCAGCGCCAGGCGCCACGCCTTGGCCGCGCCGGGGTCGGTGCGACGCAGCCCCTCGATGTCCGGCGGAACCTCGATCAGCAGGGTCGCGGCGTCACCCCGGCCGATGACGGGCAGGCCGTCACGTACGGACAGCGCGATCGCGGCGTCGCCGGGGACCGTCACGGGAACGGAGCGCGACGCCGAGGCGGCGACTGCCGCGGCGCCGTTCAACTCCCAGGCGATGAGCGCGCGGTCGGTGTCGTCGCCGCCGTTGATCGCGTCGTCCATCGCTCCGTAGAAGCTGGTGAGGTACTCCACCGGCCGCCCGCCCAGCTTGGTGAGGTTGAAGTGGGCGTTGCGCCGCACCAGAGGGTCGTAGGTCCAGGAGATCCGTCGCAGTCCGCGGTCCAGGGCCCACTGGCGCTGGTGGAGTTTGAGGGCCAGACCCGCTCGGCGGCCGGGCAGTGCGCCGGTCACGTGCGAGTGCAGGGCCTGGCCGGCGGGGGCCGCGAAGAAGGCTACGGACGCGCCGACCAGGCGGCCGTCGTCGAAGGCTCCTGCGACGTAGTTGCCCGCGTGGGAGAGTGCCCGCATCTGTTCGACACCCATGGGGGAGGCGCCGGGGGAGCTGCCCCAGATCTCCTCGAACAGGGCGTTCGCGCGCTCCAGTCCGCGCAGGTCATGCAGCTCCTGTACGACGAGGCCGTGCGCTGTGGACGGTTCGTGTACGCCGATGGCGCTCACCGGGCGACCTCCTCGACGAGGGCGGCAAGGAGTCGGGCGCGGGGGGCCATCTCGGCCACGACCAGGTGTTCGTGGTCGGCGTGCGCCCCGCCGCCGACGGCGCCCAGGCCGTCGAGGGTGGGACAGCCGAGCCCGGCGGTGAAATTCCCGTCGGACGCTCCGCCGACCGCCGCCGATGACAACGGGGCCAGACCCAGCCGCGCGCCGAGGCGTTGGGCCCGCTCGAACAGTCCGGTGGAGGAGGTCGTCTCCAGCGGGGGCCGGTTGGGGCCGCCGCGTACCTCGACGTGCGCTCCGGGCACGGTGGGCTTCAGCGCCCGCATGGCCGCGTCCACCTGTTCCTGCGCCCTGAGGGTCGGGACGCGCACGTCCACCGACACCCGTGCCTGCGCGGGCACCGTATTGGTGGTCGTGCCCGCACCGACCACCGTGGGGACCACGGTGGTGCGCCAGTCCTGCGGGGCGCCGACGTTGACCTCCTCGGCAAGGCCGTCGAGGGCGAGGATCAGATGCGCGGCCTCCACCGCCGCGTTGATGCCCTTGTCCGGCTCCAGGCCGGAGTGGGCCGCCTTGCCGTGCACCACCAACTCGTAGGCGGAAGTGCCTTTGCGGGCCGTCTTCAGCGCGCCGCCGTCGGCCGATGCCTCCAGGACGAAGGTCGCGGCGCACTGCCGTGCCACCTCCTCGATCAGCGGCCGTGACGTGTCCGAACCGACTTCCTCATCGCCGGTCACCAGGACACAGACCCCCTCGAGCGAGGGCAGCGAGGCCAGCGCGTGGAACATCTGCACCAGGCCGGCCTTCATGTCGAAGATCCCAGGACCGCGCGCGATGCCGTCCGCCACCGACCACGGGTGAGTGTCCAGCGAGCCCATCGGCCACACCGTGTCGTGATGCCCGAGCAGCAGCACCCGGGGTGTGCCGAACATCCACCGCAGGTGCGTGACGCCGTCGACGACGATGCGCTCGGGCGGGACACCCAAGTGACGGGTCCCCTGCGCTGCCACGACGTCAGCGCTGTGCGCCACCGCGTCCAGGTCGGAGGAGAAGGACTCGCACACCACCAGCTCCTGGAGGTCCGCGAGCATCGCCGGAAGGTGGGGCACCGGCCCTCCTGGCTTCGCGTCGCTCATCGGGGCCACGACCGCTCGGCCGTGCAGATCTTCGGTCACCTTCGACTCCTCCTCGGATGCGTGCCTGAAACGCTATGCGAGTCCGAAGGGGCAAAGTTCGTCAAGACGACCCAAGATCGAGGACGCGTTTTGTATCTCCGGACGACTTGTCCGGGGCCCGGCGTTGTGGCTCGGTCGGCGCGGCGCTGGGCGCGTACGACGCGGGAACGCGGGGAGGGCAGAATCCTCAACCGTGACGATCACCGAGCGGGAACTGAACCGAGCCACCCTCAGCCGCCAACTGCTGCTGGAACGTGAGCCGCTGAGCGTCCAGGAGGGCATGCGGCGCGTCGTCGCGCTCCAGGCGCAGCAGCCGGCCTCGCCGTACGTCGCCCTGTGGAATCGGCTCACCGGGTTCACCGCGGGGGACCTCGACGCCGCGTTCATCGAGCGTTCGCTGGTCAAGGCGACCCTGATGCGGATCACACTGCACGTCGTACACGCCGAGGACTACCCCGTCTTCCGCGCGGCGTTGCAGCCCACCCTGTACGCCTCGCGGCTCGGCTCCCGCTTCGCCGCCTCGGGTCTGACCCCCGCGGACGCCGACGAACTGGTGCCGGAGCTGCTGGACTTCGCCGACCGGCCGCGGACCTCGGCACAGCTGCAGGCGTGGGTCGAGGAGCGGCTCGGTGCCGAGAAGAAGGAGGGGGCGTGGTGGGGGTTGAAGGCGTACGCGCCGTTGCACCACGCCCCGACGGACCACCCCTGGTCCTTCGGTCACCGGCCGTCCTTCGTCGCGGCCGGCGACGGAGCCGTTCCCACGGGCCGGGCGGCGGACCCGCAGGCTCTGCAAGCGTTGATCCTGCGCTATCTGGCAGGGTTCGGGCCCGCTTCGGTGGCGGACGTGGCGCAGTTCGCCATGGTGCAGAGGGCGCCCGTCCGCGCGGCACTCCTTGCCCTCGGCGACGCTGTCGAGCAGCTCCAGGGGCCGGGCGGGGGCGTGCTGTTCGACCTGCCGGGTGCTTCCCGGCCGCCCGCCGAAACCCCCGCACCTGCGCGCCTCATGGCCATGTGGGACAGCATTCTGCTGGCGTACTCCGACCGCGGCCGGGTGATACCACCGGCCTACCGGCCGTGGGTCATCCGGCGCAACGGCGACGTACTGCCCACGTTGCTGGTCGACGGCCATGTCGCCGGTGTGTGGCGCCCGCTGAACGACGGCATCGAGGCCACGGCCTTCCACCGGCTGTCACCCGCGACCTGGGACCGTCTGGCCGAGGAGGCCCGGTCCTTGACCACTCTCCTCGGTGAGCGTGAGGTGACGCCCTACAGCCGATACCACCACTGGTGGGCGAAGCTTCCCCAGGCCGAGACCGGGGCCGAGGTGCGAATGCTGTAGTCGGTGATCGTGCGACCCGCCGTCGGTCCTGCGGCCCACGTGCGTCGGTCACCGGGTCCTGCGGGTGTTCCACAGCGGCAGTTGTTCGAAGAGGGCGACGGCCTCGCTGTTCCAGTGCCGGTGCCAGGAGGCGGCTTCGGCGGCCGCGTCGTGGGCGTAACGGTCGATGGTCGTCTGCAGGCGGGTGTGAACGTCGTGGCGGTGGGCGATGTCGCGGATGCGGTCGATGGTCCGCGGGGTGCAGTGGGGGTCGCCGAGTCCGGCTTTCACGGTGTCGTGATCGTCGCCGCCGGTGACGGCAAGGAGCTCGCGGGTCAGAGAGGTGTGGCGGCCCGCCCGCAGGTCGGCGCCCCTGGGTTTGCCGGTGAGGTCGGGGTCGCCGAAGAGGTCGAGGTAGTCGTCGCGCAGCTGGCCGCTGAGACCGGCCAGGCGGGCATAGCGATGCAGGCTCTCCTCGTGTTCCATCGGATCCTGGCCCGCCGCCAGCAGGCCCAGGCGCATGGGGCCAAGGATGCTGTAGCGCGAGGTCTTGTACTCGCACACCGCCGCCAGGAGGCCGTCGTCGCCATCGGCTGAGGGGTCCACGTCGCGTTCGAGGTCGAGAACCTGGCCGATGACGGTGTCGGTCGACACCCCGAGCTGGACGTCGATCATGGCCTGCCTGCGGTCGGCGGGCAGGTCGGCCCTGGACAGGACGCGCAGGGCCAGGAAACCGGCGAGATCGCCCACCATCATGGCAAGGCCCAGCGCCGCCTGCGGGTGGTCCGGGAGGTCTTCGCGGCACGCGTAGTACGTCGAGGGCCCACCACGTCGCATCGGTGAGTCGTCCATGATGTCGTCGAGGACCAGCGCATGGCTGTGGAGCAGCTCAAGACTGAGCGCGGCTTCCGCGAGCCCCGGCGCCTTCGCCCCGCTGACGAGCCCGGCCGCCTCGTGGAGCAGGGCTATCCGTATCCGCTTCCCGCCGCGCAGCGACAACTGCGCCAGCAGTTCGACACAGCGGGGCGGGAAGCGGCCCAATCGCGCACCGTCGAGTTCACCGGCGAGCTCGGCGAAGTACTTTTCGAAGGCCGCGTCGAACCGCCGCCGATGACCGACGAGACGCTCGAGGGCGCTGACAGCACTACTGCTCATGAATGCTCGGGCCGACCTTCCTGCACGGATGCGAGTGGCCAGCCTGCCATCCCGGGCAAACGGACCGATCACTGGCCTTGCGGCGCCCATGGACTGTGGATCGTCGGCATCGTGATGGTCGCCGCCAGGGTGGGAGCGGCCGTGCTGCGTAAGGGGCCGCGGGCCAAGGCGGCGAGACGGCGGCCCTCGCGGGTTCGGGGGCGGCGTCTGAGACCCGCTGCTGAGGCTGGCCAGGGACCGGCGGGTGTCAGGCAGGCGGCCGGTTGCTGCCGCTGGGCGCGCGGCTCAGGTCGACCACGCAGAAGAGGTTGCCGTCGGGGTCGGCGAGAACGACGAAGTCGGGGTCGGGCGGATACAGGTCCCATTCCACGGCTCGCGCACCCAGTGAGATCAGCCGCCGGACCTCTGTTCGTTGTTCCTCCGTGGTCTCGGCGAACAGGTCCAGGTGCAGCCGCGGCCGGGGCTCCGCCGGTGACGCGCTGCGGAGCAGGCCGAGAGCCCGGCCGGAGCCGTCGGCGTGGTCGAGCGTCCGCCATGTCTCGCTCTTCCACTCCTCGGTGGCGACCAGGTCCAGTGCCTGCGTCCAGAAGGCGACCGCGCGGGGAATGTCGGTGACACCGACGACGGGAATTCCGAGCTTCAGCATGTGCAGAGCCTAGGTCCTGCGCGGCGGCCCCTCAGCCCGGTCCGCTAGGCGGGCAGTCCGCGGACGAAGTCGGCGACCAGGGTCGCCACCGCTGCCGGAGCTTCCATGTTCATGAGGTGGGTGGCGTCGGTCCGGTGGACGCTGACCGTCGGCCGCGTGCGGGAGACCACGTCCAACTCGGCGGAGACCTCTTGGGCGAACCGGGCGCTGAATTCGGCGAACCACTCCATGCCGGGCGCCGGCGGCAGCTGTCGGCCGGCCTGCACAAGGAGCAGCGGGCGTTCGACCCCCTCCAGCAGTGCCGTGACGCCGGGTGCGGAGAGCCTGTGGAGTTCGTCCACGATCTCCGTCGCCTCCGCCCGGTGCGGCAACGTCTGCCATGTGCCGTCGGGCAGCGGCTGTGCGGCCGCGCGGGCAGCGGTCTCCGCGTGGTCGGCGGGAATCCCGAACCGGCCGGCGGCGATGACCTTTTGCTCGACGTACTCAGGAGGGGCGATCGCCCCGGCGGTCGCCAGCAGTCCTGCACTGACTTGCGCGGCGCCGGGGTAGTCGCCCGCCCACCAGAAGCCGTCGAGATTGACGGCGGCGCGGGCGCGGTCCGGGTGCGTCCGGGCGTACTCGACGGCGATCATGCCGCCGAGGGAGTGGCCCACCAGCACGGCCTCCGGCACGCCGTGCGCGTCGAGGGTTTCCGCGATGTCCCGTACGACAGCGGGGATGGTCCAGGGGGAGACGCGAGGGGAACGGCCGTGTCCGGGAAGGTCGACGGCGAGGACACGGTGCCCCGCGGTGAGGTGTGCGGCAGCGGCGTCCCAGTCGGCGAGCGATCGTGAGAATCCGTGCAGGAGAACCAGTTGGGGGCCATCGCCACCGTAGTCATGAGCATGTAGGAGTGTCATCGCATGGAACTGTAGGACCCACGAAGCGTTTCGAACATCGATTAAAGTCCGTGGGTGCCCTCTCCCGGGTCGTGTTTCCCTTCGGCCCTGTGCTGCGCGGCCAGCAGCCAGTCGACGCCGAGGAGTTGAAGGATCTGCCGTACGGCCTTGGAGGGGTGGAGCACGACGAGGCGGCCACCCGCTGCTCGGCTCCGTTCGTGATGCGACAGGAGCGCGTTCACACCGGAGGAGTCGATGAAGGTGACGTTCGCGAGATCCAACTCGACCCGCTCGGCCAGCAAAGGCTCCAGTACCGCTGTCAGCGACGGCACGCTGTCCATGTCCAGGTCCCCGCACGCACGGATCAACGCGGGTTCGAGGCCCAAGACCGCATCCACGTGCAGCGGTTGGGGTGAAGCGGGAGCCATGCTTCGTGGTCTCCTCGGGTACGTTGGGCCGACCGGGCGGTGGTTACTCGTCCGTCGCGCATGAATATGCCCCGAAATGCTGCGCCGCACGCACGGTAAGAGTGGAACGCTGCTTGCAGGAACATCCCGGCCGGTGTCGGTGCCGCGCTGGGGTGGGCGGACCGCCGGATCATACAGGTGCGTCCGCGCGGGCCCCGCCTGGAGTGCTCCCTCCTCGAGAGGCGAGGCCCGCTCCCTCGTCCAAGCGCTCAGGAGCCCGCGACATCTCCTGGCCGGTGCGGCACTTGGGAGGCTGCCTCGCTGGCATGCCTGCCCTCACCACCTATAGGTAGGCAGGCCAGATCGCGTCAAAGACGCCGAAGGGTCGGTGTCGCTCTCATTCGGCGCCGGAGCCGTCGGTGAAGTGTGGCAGCACCATCTCCACCAGTGCGTCGACGTCTGCTTCGACCATCGGCTCGCCGGTCATGCCCATCCGGTGGAGCAGGACGCCGACGACGACGTCGATGAAGAACAGGATCCGGTTCTCCGGCTCGTCGAGCGCTTCCTGGAGCGCGATCCGGTACGGGTCCTGCAGCCGCGTGGAAAGGATGTCCCGTAGGGCGGGGTCGCTGACGGCGTCACTGAACACGCCGGCGAACGCGTCGCCCACTCCGGGCTCACCGATCTTCGCCGCGACCCAGCGGATGGTCGAGGACATGACGTCGGCGCGGCTCGCGCCCTCCAGCGGCGCCGGGCCGAACGCGTCGAGGAGACAGTCCACGATCAGTGCGCCCTTGGAAGGCCAGCGCCGGTAGACCGTCGACTTCGCGACGCCGGCCGCGGCGGCGATGCGCTCGACCGTGGCCTGTGCGTAGCCCAGTTCCCGCACCGTGCTCAGGGTGGCGGCGAAGACCGCGGCGTTGACGCCGGCGCGGGGGCGGCCGGGGGGTCTGGCGGATGCGGATGTGGTCGAAGCCATATGCGCATGCTATCTCGTTTCGCTACCTTGGGTATCGATACCTCAAGTCGCGTAACTCTCTCGACAGGAACAGGACATGAGCGAGGACACTGCCACGCAGCGGCCGCCGGCGCCGGACTGGAACACGGTGACCGCCGAGGAACTGCTCGCCTACCGCGACGCGGAGAACCGTTTCAGGGCGTCGAGCGCCGCCCGGGCGTTCACCGGAGATCCGGATCCCGGCGCCACGATCGAATGGCAGGAGGTGGCGCTGCCCGGCCGGCGGCTCCCGGCCCGGGTGTACCAGCCGTCACCCCGGCACGAAGCCACGGCCCCGGGCCTGCCCCTCGTCCTGCACGTCCACGGAGGAGGCTTCGTGGGCACGGCGGTTCAATGCGACTGGGTCAACAGCCACCTGGCCGCCCGACTGCCCGCGGTCGTCGTCTCGGTCGAGCATCGCCTCCTCGCCCAGGACACACCACTGTCGGCGGCCGTCGACGACGGCTGGGACGTACTCCAGCACGTGGTGCGGCATGCCGCACAGAGGGGCATCGACCCGGCGCGGACCGCCGTCTTCGGGGAGAGCTGCGGCGCATTGATCAGCGCTCTGGCAGCGATCCGGTCCAGTGAAGCGGGCCTGCACCTTCGAGCGCAGGTGCTGGTCAACCCCGCGGTCGACGTGACCGAGACGCTGTTCGACCACGCCTCGATCACCGAGTACGCCCACACTCCGTTCCTCGCCGTTCCCCAGCTGCAGCTGTTCCGGCGGCTGGCGGTGCCGCAGGGAACCGACCCCCGTGCGCTCTCCCCGCTGTACGCCGACAGCCTCAGCGGACTTGCCCCGGCGCTCGTGGTGGTGCCCACCCACGATCCGCTGGCCGATCACGGCCGCCGCTACGCCGAACGCCTGCATGAGGCCGGGACACCCGCGAGACTCACCGAATACGCCGGTTCAGGGCACGCTTTCCTCAGCGTTCCTGGCGTGGATCCACAGGCCGAGGCGGCGCGGACGGAGATCCTCGACTTCCTCCGCACCGCGCTCGCCACATGATCGAGAAGGAGAAGGACACAGTGCAGAGCATCGGCATCATCGGGGTGGGCGAGATCGGCCGGGCCCTCGTGACGGGCTTGTGCGACGGGAGCGACGGACCGCCAGAGGTGTACCTCTCCCCGCGAGGGGCCCGCGCGGCCGCGGAGTTGTCCGAGCGCCACGAGAGCGTACGAGTCTGCGCCGGCAACCAGGAGGTGGTGGACCGCTCCGACGTGGTGTTCGTCGCCGTACGCGCGAAGGACCGGCACGAGGCGCTATCCGGCCTGAGCGTGGACGACGACAAGACGGTGATCAACGTGATGGCGGGCGTCGCCAACGACGACCTGCGCCGGATACTTGCCACCGAGGCCGCGCTGGTGCGGGCCATCCCGCTGCCCGCCGTACGTGAACGCCGCTCCGTCACGGTGACGTTCCCGTCCCATCCGGTGGCGGACGCGCTCTTCGAGCGGCTGGGCGGGGCGCAGCCGGTCGCGGACGAGGAGGCCTTCAACGTCTTCTCCGCGCTGACGGGGACGCTGACCACCCACTACTCCTATCTCGACACCCTCACGTCGTGGGCCGTCGGCCACGGTGTCGCCCCCGACGCCGCCGACCGCTACGTCCGCGGACTGTTCCAGGCCGTCGGCCGTGCCCTGAGCGACGAGACCCGCTCCCTGCGCCAACTCGCCGCCGACCACGAGACCCCGAACGGGAACAACGAACGCATCCGCACCACGTGGTTCGACCCGGCCAACTCCCAAGCGCTCGGCAACGCCCTCGACGGCCTCCTCGCCGACCTGAAGTAGCCAGGGTCGGCCCCTGACGGATACGTACGCCAGAACCGAACTCGACCGCGTCGACCGCCCGTCCTCGGCAACCGGCGTACGTACCCGCTCTGTTGACCTGCGCCTCAGACGCGTTCCAGGACCACTACCGGGATCTCCCGGTCGGTCTTGCGCTGGTAGTCGTCATAGGCGGGCCAGGTCGCGGCCATGGTCCGCCACATGTCCGGCTTCTCGTCCGGCGTGGCGGTACGGGCACGGGCGGTGTAGCGGTCGCTCTTCACCTGCACCTGGACCTCGGGATTCGCCTCGATGTTGCGGAACCAGAGGGGTGGCTGGTCGGCTCCGCCGTTTGAGGCCACCACGAGAACGTCGTCACCGTAGGGCTGGTAGATCAGGGGAGTGCTGCGCTGCTCACCGCTCTTGCGGCCGATGGTCGTGAGGATCAGCACCGTGGTGTTCTGCCAGTCGTGGCCCTCCTCGCCGTCGGTCTCGACGTAACGCTCGACGTGCTCTTTGCCGAACAGCATCCGCTGTCTCCTTCGTGTACTCGCTGGATGGTGCGCGTGTTCTGCCTGCGCTGACCAACTCTTCATGGTCACTCCGCGGTTTCCCGCCAGCGTGGCGCCGAATCGGCGCGCCCGGCCTAATGGCATCCCCGCGAAGGTCCGCTGCCGCCCAGCAGATGCCGGTGAAGTCGCCTCTTCTACCCATTCCTTCCCGGTTGAAAGCACCACAGAGGGAACTTCAGGCATTTGGTCGGCTCGCGGGGGGCAGCGCGATTGCGCTCCCAAAACCTCCGCGTCCAGGCCTCGTTGGGCGGAACATGGACGATGACACGAGAGACCCGTATTCCGCTTCGCCCCAAGGTCAACTCCTCACCGGGGCCTACTGGTTGGACTCTCCCGTATACGCCGGAGAAGAGTGCATGTGGTGCACGGAGTCGTTGCGGGAAGGTGCCATGCCCGAACAGCGGTTCGGCATTCAGGTCGAGTGATGCGCCGCCGCGCGAGCCCTTGCGGAGGTCACGGGTTCAACCGGAGGCGGGCGGCGGGTCGGCGATGCCGACGATGAAGCTCTCGCTCACCGTCCGGATGCGGGGCGACCACCCCCGGGCGACGAGATCGCCGGTGAGCGTGTCGGCGTCGTGGAAGACCTTGACTATGCGGTGTTCGCTGCCGTCCCCGAGCCGGCGTCGTACCGCGGGCACGGTCCGGCGTACGAGAACTTCCTCGCGCGCGGCCTCGGTGGGTCCGTCGTCGATGAAGACCGCTTTGCCGTGCGGCGCGAGCGCGGCGGCGACGAGGTCCCAGAAGTCGGCCGTCCGGGACGGCGGCACGTGGGAGAGCCAGAAGGCGAAGAAGACGGTGTCGTACGGGCGCGACGGCTGCCAGTCGAACATGTCGGCCCGGAGGAACCGCACCCGCGGGGACGCGGTGTGCGCGCGTGCGATCTCCAGCACCTCGGGCGCCGCGTCGACAGCCGTCACCGAGCGCGCCCTGGCGGCGATGGCCGGGGTCCACCGTCCTGTTCCGCAGGCCAGCTCAAGCACGTCCCCGGCGATCGGAAGGCCGTCGATCAAGGACAGGAGGCGTCGCAGGTCCGCGCGCTCGGCGTAGGCACGGTCGTACTCGGCCGCACCGGCCCGGTAGTAGGCGAGCTGCTCCGCCAGGAGGTCGTCGTCGCTGTCCATGAGCCTCGACCGTAGTCGCGTCGCCTCGATATGGGCACTGCCGCGGCTGTGTCGGGGCGGCTCATGTGACGGGACGGGACAGAGCCTCAGACGGCCGCCAACTCGGCGTTCGCGCGCTTTGTGATCAGGGCCAGGACTCGGCCCGCGATCGCGAGGTCCTCGGAGGGAATGTCGGCGTACAGGCGGGCGGAGATCTCCGCGGTCTCGGCGCCGGTCCTCTCGTACAGCTCCCGTCCGGCGTCCGTCAGGCGGATCCGGGCGGCATCCGCCGGGTCCTTCTCCAGCAGCTTCGTGGCAGTCAGGTCCTCGATCACATCGCGCACGACCGACTCGTCGACCTTCAGTGAGCCGGTGACGTCGCCGACGAGTTCGTCGTGGCCCATGGACTCGCCGCCGAGCACGAGGGCCCGGAGCGTCACGCTCTGGTGGAACGTCGCGCCGTGGCGGGTCAGTACGCCCTCCAGGAGGGCGCGCGAGGCGTAGTGGGCCAAGGCTATGACCCGGCCGTTGGTCGTGGGTGTGGGTGTGGGTGTGGGTGCGGGCGCGGGTGCGGTCGTAGGCGTAGCTGTGGGTGTGGTGGTGGTCATGTCTGCTCCTCGTAGTTCTCGGTGTGCGGTTCAAGAGGTGCGTCGAGCAGGGTCGCCAGCTCGCGGGTGAACTGCCGTGTGCGCGAGCTGTTCTGCCCTCCGAGCGGTTCGAGCAGCTGGTCCAGCAGGCCCTGGACCACGTGGATCGCGCGGTGTGTGACGTCGCGTCCTTGCTCGGTGAGCGACAGTTGCATGGCACGGGGGTCGTGCGGATCGCGGGTACGGGTGACGAGTCCGGCGGCTTCCAGTGCGCGGGCGAGCTTGGAGACGTACAGCGCCTCAAGCCCTGTGTGGTCGGCCAGCCGACGCTGGCTGGGTTGCAGCCCGGAGCGCGACATGCCGTACAGCGATGTCATCAACGCGTACTGCGCATGGGTAAGGCCCAGCGGCCCGACGGCCCGGTCGACGGCGACCCGCCACTTCATCGACAGGCGCCAGACCAGAAATCCCGGCGTTGCGCCCTCAGTTGCTGTACTCACAACAGATAATGTACATGGCTACTATAGCCATGGCTACTGTTAATCGCGGCTGGAGGCCCGAAGTGAGGGGCCTTGCGATCGGGCCGACGACGCCCTGTGGTCTCTAGGCGCGGCCCTCGATGACCAGGTTGCCGTCTTCGGTGAGGCGGGCGACCTCGCCGGTCTTGAAGAAGCCGTCGGGGGTGAAGGCGCGGGCGCTCTGGTCGGGGGCCTTGTAGTAACCGCGGGGGGTGTGAGGGCCGCGCGCCCAGAGATCCCCCGGAGTTCCCGCCGGTGCTGCGGTGCCGTCCGATTCGGTCAGGCGGATCTCGTCGTCCGGTGAGAGGGGACGGCCCCGCGTGTGACGGATGACGTCGTCGGTGTCGGTGAGGCGGGTGAGCGACAGCGGCCCCTCCGCCATCTCGAAGACCTGCTGGAGGCGGCAGCCGAAGGCGGGCTGGATGCGAGCCGCCAGTTCGGGGTCGAGGGGCGCGCCACCGATCTGGACGAGACGCAGGCTGGAGAGGTCGAACCGGCCGTGGGGGAGGGCGTCGAGCCACAGTCGCGCGTCAGCGGGGGTGAGCGAGGTGACCGTGACCTTTTCCGTCTCGATCGCGTGGAAGGCTGCTTCGGTCGTGCGCACCGCGTCCGCGTGGTCGTCGATCAGTACGACGGTGCCGCCGGCGGCGAGGGTTCCGACGATGCCCGGACAGCCGAAGGTGAGGTTGGCGGCGGCGGGGAGGGCCGCGAGGTAGACGTCCTCGGGGCCGAGACCGATGAGTTCACCCGCGGCGCGCGTCTGATACGCGTAGGCGTTGTGGGTGCGCGGAACCAGGCGGGGCGCGGTCGCGGTCGCGTCAGCGTTCGACGGCAAGAGAAACGCGACGTCGTTGGGGTCGTATGCACGGTCGGGGTCGCGCGGGGCATCCAGGGAGCCGAGGGGAAAGAACAGGCATCCGCTGGGGGCGGTGAAGAAGCCGCTTTGAGGGCTGTCGGGGTTGTCCAGGGTGAAGGCTCGGCGCAGGCGCGGATGGTCGTCGCTGACCATCGAGGCCATCTTGGCGTGGTCGAAGCCGCGGTGGACGCCGGGGCCCATGTAGGCAGCGGCTTCGGTGACCTGGGCGAGGTGTCCGATCTCGTCCGCCCGGAAAGAGGTGGGTGCCACGACCGGGAAGGCTCCGGCGCGCATCAGGGCGTAGACGGCGATGACGAACTCGGGCACGTTCGGGAGCTGGACGATGACCCGGTCACCCGCGCGGACGCCCCGAAGCGTCAGCCCGGCTGCCATGCGGTCGACACCGCGGTTCAGCTCGCGGTAGGTGAGCCGACGTTCGCCGTGGACGAGGGCGGTGCGGGTGGTGTGGGTGCGGGCGTGCTCGGCGAGGAGTTGGGGCAGGGCGGCGCCCTCGTAGTAACCACGGTCGTAGTAGCGGCCGATGGTCTCGGGCGGGTGCGGGGTGCAGCCGTCCAGCATGGTCCGGACTCCTTCCTGGGCGCGTGATGATGTGGATCACGGCCGCTCACATTCGCACGCCGGACGCGGAAGCGACAACCAACATTTGTGCACCGCGTTCCTGAGGGCGCAGTCGCTCCGGGCGAAATCGAGCCCACGTCTTGTCACAGGCTGACGCCCAGCCTTACTGTCCAGTAAGTATCCAGCGGGTAACCCTCGTTGGCCACAACGTCATGCGCAATGTCATGGTCATGCCAAACCGCGAGCGGCGCGCACGTCAACGCGCACGTCAACGCGGAAAGCGCTGCGCACGTGTGTGACTTCCACGGCCGCGTGCGGGCATCGACCCGATCAGCCGAACCTTGAGCGAGGAGCACACCATGAGCCGCAAAAGACGCCCTGCGCGTACTGCCCGTTCGCTCCAACGCTACGCTGACACCGGCGAGTTGACCACGCTCCGCGGTAACCTGGCGCGTCCGCGTCTGGTGGTGGGCGTCGTCGTCGGCGCTGTCTGTGTGGGCCTGTCGGGAGCACCGGCCTCCGCGGCCGACGGGGAGCCCGTCGTCTCCCGCGGGGTCACCATCCCCACCTTCTACAACCCGCCCGCGCAACTCCCTGCCGCCAATGGTTCGTTGGTCCGGACCGAGCCCATGCCGCTCGGGCTGAGCATCCCCGGCCTCGACGGACGTCCCATGCCGGGTACCGCGAGCCGCCTGATGTACAAGTCCACCGACTCGACCGGGCAGCCCGTCGCGGTCACCGGCGCCTACATCGAGCCCTCGGCCGCCTGGACGAAACCCGGGCCCCGCCCGCTGGTCGCCGTGGCCTCGGGCACCATGGGCCAGGGTGACCAGTGTGCTCCCTCCTTCGCCCTCCAGCACCCTCTGACCCTCAACGGCCAGACCGTGTCCGTGGGCTACGAAGCCCTGGCCATTTACCGCATCCTGGCCACCGGGGCGGCCGTCGTCATCACCGACTACGTCGGCCTGGGGGCCACCGACCGCGCACACACCTACGTCAACCGACTCGACCAGGGGCACGCCCTGCTGGACGCGGCCCGCGCCGCCCGTGCCGTCCCCGGGGCATCGGTCACCGCGGAGTCCCGCACCGGTCTGTACGGCTACAGCCAAGGCGGTGGAGCCAGTGCGGCGGCGGCCGAACTCCAGCCCTCGTACGCCCCCGACGTCCGACTGGCCGGTACCTACGCAGGCGCGCCGCCGGCGGACCTGACCTCGGTCATGAAGGGCATCGACGGCAGCGCGCTGGCCGGTGCCCTGGCCTGGTCGATCACCGGCTTCGCCCAGGCCGACCCCGATCTGCGCGCGGTCGTCGACGCGCACATCAACACCGCGGGGAAGGCCGCGCTGAAGGACGCCTCGACGATGTGCGTCGGCGACGCGCTGTTCGGCTACGGCTTCACCAAGAGCAACAAGTGGACCAGCGACGGCAAGTCCGTGGGGGACATCATCGCCGCTGACCCCCGAGCCAAGGCCGCACTGGACAGGCAGCGCATCGGCACGCTCAAGCCCAGCGGACCGGTGCGTGTGGCGACCGGCGTCCAGGACGACATCGTTCCGCACACCCAGGCCCGGCAACTGGCCGTGAACTGGTGCCGCAAGGGCGGTAACGTCACCTACGAGCCGCTCGTACTGCCGAACCTCGGCGACAAGATCCTCACCAACCACCTCGTGCCGCTCATCACCGACCAGGGCGACGCCATCTCCTGGCTGACCGACCGGATCTCCGGCAAGTCGGCAAGCTCCAACTGCTGGAAAATGCCGCTACAGCCCTGACCCGGTGGTCGTCCGCCCTCGCCCCGGCCGCGACAGGCTTCAGGCGGGGACGGGCTCCTGGCCGGCTGCGTCAAAGGGGGGATAGCTCTCGGCTCCCGTGCGCTCGGCCGCCTCGATGTAGACGGCGAGCGCGTCACGGGACTGGGACAGCCGGTGCATCTGGTCCTCCAGCCGCCGCAGCCGTGACCGCATCGCGGACAGGAGCTCGGAACACCCGGGCAGCTCCGGCGCCTCCCCGACCGCGCAGGGCAGTACGTACGCGATGTCCTCGGAGGACAGGCCGGCACCGAGCAGGTGCCGGATCTGCTTCACCCGCAGCACGGCGTTCTCGTCGTAGTCGCGATAGCCGTTCGCCCTGCGGTCCGCCTCCAGGAGGCCCTGGGCCTCGTAGTAGCGCAACTGATGGGCGTTGACGCCCGTACGACGACTCAGTTCCCCGATGCGCATCGAACCTCACTTGACCTTCATACCGGTATGAACGTTGACGATGCTGTCATGAACAACGAAACCGCTGCACCTGTATCAGTCATCGGCCTCGGTCTGATGGGCCGGGCCCTCGCGGGCGCGTTCCTGAAAGCCGGGCACCCCACCACCGTATGGAACCGCACGGCTTCCAAGGCCGACCACCTCATCAGCCACGGGGCGCAGTTGGCGCCGACGGCCGCAGACGCCCTGAAGGCGGGTTCTCTGACGATCATCTGCCTCACCGACTACGAGGCCATGCACGAGTTGCTCGGCGCGAACGATGTCACCCTGGAGGGCACGACACTGGTCAACCTGACCTCGGGTGCCTCGGCCCAGGCCCGGGAAGCCGCCCGGCTGGCCGAGCAGCGCGGTGCGCGCTACTTGGACGGCGCCATCATGGCCGTCCCTTCAGGGATCGGGACCGCCGAAGCGGTGATTCTGCTCAGCGGAGCGGAATCGGACTTCGATGCGCACAAGCCGACGCTCGACGCGCTCGGCACCGTCACCCACCTCGGTGCGGACCACGGGCTGGCGTCCCTGTACGACGTGGCGGGCCTGGCCATGATGTGGAGCGTCCTGAACGCCTGGCTCCAGGGCACTGCCATGCTCAGGACGGCCGGTGTCGACGCCGCGACGTACGCGCCGTTCGCGCAGCAGATCGCCACCGGTGTGGCGACATGGCTGCCCGGGTACGCCGAGCAGATCGACAACGGGTCCTTCCCGGCCGAGGTGTCGGCTCTGGAGACCGACGCGCGGGCCATGGCGCACTTGATCGAGGAGAGCGAGACGGTGGGGGTCAACGCCGAACTGCCGCGGTTGATCAAGGCGATGGCGGACCGCGCGATCGCCGCCGGTCACGGTGGCGAGCAATATCCCGTGCTGATCGAGGAGTTCGTCAAGCCCCGGGTCGACTGACCGAAGCGACCGGCGCCGAAGGGACTGGCCCAGTAGCGGCGCGCGATTCGCTGCGCCGCTACTGGCGGGAGGCCAGGGCCAGTCGATGCAGGTCTTCCAAGGCGTCGACGAGAACGGTGTGCTGGTGCCACTTGATCCAGCTACCGAGCGCACGGCTGGTGGCGTCCAGGGTCCGCAACTGCGTCTGGGTGAAGCCGACGAGGGGGCGTGCGTGGTGGGAGGAGATGACGCCCTGCACGGTGTCCTGCTCGTCGACCAGCGGAATGCTGTGGCAGGCGCGGCTGCCCGCCGAGAGGATCACCCGGCGGGTCTCGTCGTCGAATCCGGCCGAGGTCGCCACGTCCTTGACGGTTACCTGCTGGCTGGCGACGGCGGCCCGGGAGCACGCGGTCTTTCCGTCGACGAACGCGAAGTAGTCGGTGAACTGGCGGGGCAGGCCCGTGTGCTTCGCCATCCGCAGCACACCGTCCTCGACCAGCTGCACGTTGCCCATGTCCGTACCGGTGACGGACAGGACGCGTTGCAGGGCGGCGCCCAGTACCTCGCCCTGGTTCGTCGGGTTGAGCGTGCCTGCCTCAAGCGTGGCCAGGTCGGGTGTGGGCTGCTGCGGCCGTCCGCCGAACCACGTCCTGGCGCCCGGTGCCGGTCCCGGCGTACGGACCACCGCGGCGGCCAGCTGGTGCAGCTTGATGTTGGCTCGCTGGGACGCCTGGCGCAGCAGCGTGAACGCCGCCTCCGCGTTCGCCAGGCGATACCTCTCGACCAGGACGCCCTCGGCCATCGCGATCTTGGGGCGCGCACGGGCCTGGACCTCCAGCTCGGAGACCTGGCCGCGCAGCTGTTCGGCGGTGGCTCTGAGCTCTTCCGTCTCGGCCCTCAGGGTGGGGGATTCCTGGGGCGAGGACTGATCCTCGGGCGGGGGCGCAGACGGAATGTTCGTCACGTTGTCTCCCATGGCGGCACCCTGGTCCGTACTCCTCGTCGATCGTGAGCAGCGCCGCGACGCCACCGACGCCGCCCACCCCAGCTCCGTTCGCTGAAGGGGACCGCTGCTCACACACCCAGGGTGACCTTAACCCGACGTGTGGACGATGTGACGACCGGCCCCGGAAGTCAGGCGCGGGTGGGAGGGGTTGGAGGCGATGTGCCGGTTTTGGTGCCCGAGTGACTCATGCGGCCCCTCCTCCGGCCCGCTCTCTCGCCGACTCGCGTCCGAAACCGGCCGAAGCCCTGCGGTCCTGGGTTCGACCGGCCCCCTCCGGGCACCCGGAGAGCCGACGATGCCCCCTACGTGCAGCGGAGGAATCCGACATGACTACCGCACGCGACATCATGACCGGCGGCGCGCACTGCGTGGGCGCCGAGGAGAGCGTGCTCGACGCCGCCCGCAAGATGACGGAACTGGGTGTGGGCGCGCTGCCCATCTGCGGAACGGACGACCGGCTCAAAGGTGTCCTGACCGACCGGGACATCGTCGTCAAGGTGCTGGGCAAGTCCAAGGACCCGGCCACCGTCCTGGTCGGCGAACTCGCCCAGGGTGAGGCCGTCACCATCGGCGCCGACGACGGCGCGGACGAGATCGTGGCCACCATGACGCATCACAAGGTGCGTCGGCTTCCCGTCATCGACGGGCACCGGCTCGTCGGCATGGTGGCCCTCGCCGACGCCGCGCGAGCGCTGCAGGACCCCAAGGCCGGGCAGCTCCTCGACGCGCTCTCCACCGACTGACACCGGCGCCGCCAGGTTGGCTGGGGGCCAGGTCGGCTGGAGCCGCATCACCGACAATACGGCCCCAGCCTTCGCCCTCCAGGCGCGGCGGCGAGGCAACTCCCGCGACCCCGCACCGCCGGGGGCACCTCGCGCGAGAGCCGATCGAGGGGGAGCTTCGGTCCTCGCGCCCCCGGACGCTGCCGCACTCGCGCGCGGCGGCGGCCGGACACTCACAGCGTCCCACTCCGAGGGCGGCGTGTCCCCCTGCCGGCCCATTCCCGAAAGGTGCGCTCTCGAACGGGCGTTGGGGCGCCGACCCGGGCACGGTGCCGCTCCTCGTCACCGAGGAGGGCGTACCTGTTCGCGTACCCACGCGGGATCGGGATTGACGTGCGGTCGGCCCGCCACGAAGACCGTCGGCACGGTCTCATCGCCCTCGTTGACCGCCCTCACCGCAGCGGCCCCAGCCGGATCACGCCAGATGTCGACCCAGTACATCTGGCGGGCGCTACGCCCCAGCCGGACGCGCAGACGCAGGCAGTACGGGCAGCCCGAGCGCCAGAAAACGATCGGCCGGCCGTCGACCGCGGTGCGACGCTGGGCCTCCAGCGCACCGATCGGCCTCGGAAAGAACAGCGGCGAGTGCACGACCGCGAGCAGCATGAACACCAGCAGGAGTGCCGCGGCCGCACCAGGATTCCCCCTTGAGGCCGAGCTGACCGCGGCGAACGAGCCGCAGACCAGCAGCAGTACGGGAAGACTCCAGGCGCGCATCATGACGACGCAGGCTATCGGTGAGCCGAAGCGCCTTCGAAAACGCCCAGGGCGGGGGAGTCATCCGGGTGTCCGCCAGCGCGGGGCCTGGTCGTCAGGGGCCTTGGGTGAGGCGAAGTGGAAGGGCACGCCGAGGTGGTCGGCCAGCGCCTGGCCGGCCTCGATGGCGGCGTCTGCGGGGGAGCGGTCAGGGCGCCGGTAGACGATCGCCACCTGGCCCTCCCCTTCCGGGGCGTCCAGGACCGCGACCAGCTCCACGAACCAGTCGTGCACCGTATCGCCGTCCCAGAGAGCCTCGACGGCAGCCACCCGGCCGGGGAGGGCGGCGACGCGAGCAGCGAGCGAGGGGGTCTCGAGCGGGTCGGCGGGCCTGCGTCGCACCTGGTCGCCGAGAGCCTCGTATCGCGAGTGGACCACCAGCTCCGCCTCGTGCAGCCCCGATCCCAGCGGGCGCAGGGCCTCCCACACGGACCTGACCGCTGCCATCCGGCGGTCACGCAGCACGTCCGCGTCGACCTCATGGCGGGTCCGTTCATCCAGGCGGGCCCACCAGTCGCTCACTTGACCACCAGTCGGTATTTGGGCGGGTGTGTCAGGGGCCCGGTCGTCGGTGTCATCGATGCCGCCGGTGGTCGATGATCCCCTCGACGATCCTCAGCAGCCGGTCCCCCGCCTGATCGATGCTGCCGTTCTGCGTGCTGACCTGGGCGCCTTCGAGTACGAAGGTGATCTCGGCCGCGGCCTGTGCGGGGTCGGGCAGCCCCGCATCTGTGCACATGCCGACCAGTCTGCGGGTCTGGTGGGCCTTGTGCTCCTCGATCACTTGCCGTGCTGGATGGTCGCGGTCGGGCAGCTCGGCGATGGAGTTGATGAACGGGCAGCCCCGGTGCGAGATCGCGGGCAAACCCTCGGCGATGAAGCGGGCCAGACCCAGGATCTGCTCCCTGGGGCGGCCGGGGTGGTCCGCCTCGACCCGGTCGAAGGCGGCGCGGTAGTCGGCGGCGACGATCCGCAGCCACTCCGCGACCAGTGCGTCCTTGGTCTCGAAGTGCCGGTAGATCGCCATCTTGGTGGTCTCGGCACGCTCGGCGATCGCCTGCACACCCACCCGTCGGATCCCCTCGCGCTGGAAGAGCTCTTCCGCCGCGTCGAGGATGCGCTCGCGAGGCGGCAGCTTGGCCACCCTGCTCGGCCTGCTGGCGGTCGATGCCATGACTACTCCGTGACGTTCCGTCAGTTGCGGGCGGCGGGGGTCCGCGCGCACTGATACGGTACCAGCTCGTCCTGAACGATACCGTTGGGTATCATCAGGCACTTGACGGTATCTTCCTTCTGCTGGGGAGTAGTGACAGTGAGAGTCAGTGAGTACGTGCGTGCCGACGCGGTCGGGCTCGCGCAGCTGGTCGACGCGGGCGAGGTGACCCCCGCCGAACTGGAGGCAGCGGCGCACGAGGCCGCGCGGGCGGTCAATCCGCGGATCAACGCCATCCTGGAGACGTGGCCCGCCGACGACGGGCCCATTCCCGGCAGCGCACCGCTGGCCGGAGTCCCCTTCCTGATCAAGGACATCGGAGTCTCCATGGCGGGCAGGCGCATGGAGCTGGGCAGTCGTCTCGCGGCCGGCAACGTCGCCGGAGCCGACTCCTCCCTGATGATTCGCTTCCGCCGCGCCGGCCTCGCGACGTTCGGGCGTACCGCCACGCCGGAGATGGCCTACAGCATCACGACCGAACCAGCGCCGTACGGGCCGGTCCGCAACCCCTGGGACCTGGGGCGCAGCGCGGGCGGCTCCAGCGGAGGCGCGGGCGCGGCCGTAGCGGCCGGCGTGGTTCCGATCGCGCACGCCACCGACGCGGCGGGCTCGCTTCGCATCCCCGCGGCCTGCAACGGCCTCTTCGGCCTGAAGCCCACGCGCGGCCGGATCTCCATGGGCCCCGACGTCGACGAGATCTTCAACGGCCTGGCCGTGCACGGCAGCGTCAGCCGCACGGTGCGTGACAGTGCCGTACTCCTCGACCAGATACGCGGACCCGAACCGGGCGACCCCTACTTCGCACAGGAGCCCACCCGGCCGTACGCGGAGGAAGTCACCCGCCCCCCGGGCATCTTGCGGATCGGTGTCCTCGCCCAGGCGTGGGGCGGGCGCCGCACGACCACACCAGTGGCCGACGCTCTCGCTCGTACCGTGCGTCTGCTCGAATCCCTCGGCCACCGGGTGGAGGAGGTCGAGGTCGACCTGGGGGCCGACTGGGAGGAGTTCGTCCTGGCCAACGCCCGTCTGATGACGGCGAATCTCACTGCCTTGGTCGACGAGCTGGCTGCCGCCTTCGGCCGGCCCGTCGACACCTCCACCCTCGAACCGGAGACACTGGCCGGCTACCACTACGGGCAGCAGGTCAGCGGGGCTCAGCTCCTCGGCGCTCTCGCGCTCCGCAACCGGGTCGCTCGCAGCCTGGCACGGTACTTCGACGCTCACGACGTGCTGCTCACCCCGACCCTGCCGGAGCTTCCCATGCCTTTGGGTGCCTATGCCGAGGGTGGGCGGACGCTGGACGGCCTCGGCTGGATCGACCGGCTCAACGACCGCTCGCCGTTCACCACGGCGTTCAATGTGGCAGGCACGCCCGCCATGTCCGTGCCACTGACGGCCGACGCCGGGACGGGGCTGCCGATCGGCATGCAGTTCGCCGCCGGCTACGGGCACGAAGGCCGGCTCTTCCGCCTCGCGGGACAACTCGAACAGGCGAGCCCGTGGTCGGGCCGGACCCCCACGGTGTGGGCGGGGAACGCGTCCTGGCGCAGCACGGCGGACAGCAGGTCCGTGCCCAGTGTCGTCAGGGCGGGCACGTTGAGGGTGTAGTGGATGTAGCGACCCTGGCGGCGGGCTGTCAGCAGGTCGGCGCGGAGCAGGACGGCGAGATGGCGGGAGACCTCCGGGGGTGTCAGCTCCCAGGTGTGGGCCGGCTCTCCGGTGGTGTGCGGGCCGCGGGCCAGGGTGCGCAGGAGACGCAGCCGTACCGGATGGGCGAGCGCCTTGAGACGCAGCCCGACCGTCTCCAGCGGCACCGGCTCCGGTGGATTCGGTTCGGCCACCGGGTACTGCACCACCGGCTGCCATCCGGGCGCGTGGACCACCACCAGGTGCGGGCTGCCGAAGACGCTGGGGATGAAGGTGACCCCGGTGCCGTTGGCGGCGGTCGCCTTGTCCTGCAGTTTGTCCACCGTGACGCAGTCACCGTCCGGCGTCAGCGCGATGGCGCCGGATACCGATGCGAGCGCCGCGCCGAGGCCCTGGTGCCTCAACAGGTCGTTCTTCAGGCGCAGATCGGTGGCGAGCCGCTCGGCGATGCCGGCCCAGGCGGCGTCGAAGAACGCCTCGGCGCACTCTTCGAGGGTGTGGCGCACGCGCGCCCGTACGGCGGCCGGGTCCGCGATCAGCCGTTCCGCGAAAGCCTCCTGCCGCGCGCCACGGGCCTGGGCCAGGTCAAGGGCCCGCTCTCGCGCGTCCGTGTCGGTGAGCGGTGAGGACGCGGCGAAAAAGGCCCGGTTGCCGCCGCACGTGGTGACGAGCGCGGCGGTCACGTACGTCTCGTCGCCGATCCGGTCCACGTCGTCCAGTTCCTGGGCGAGAGTCGGCCGTGGGCGGGCGGGGAACAGGAAGTCGGCCTGTGAGGAACGCCAGAGGAACTCCGCCTCCCGCAACCGTTCGGCCAGCTCCGGCCGCAGCCGGGCCCGGACATCCGCGACCCAGTCGGCGAGCTGCGGGTGATGCCCCGGGGCGGCCAACGCGTGGAGCATCGAGGTCAGTTCGGCCAGCGGGGAGGCGGCGAACCGCAGCCGGTCGGGCGGCAGGCCGGTGATGTCGATGGGACAGCTGACCGCACGGGGAGGTGCATGCCTGAGCTCAGGCGCAGTACTCGGCTTCGACGATCTTGAACAAGGATGCTCAGCAGGACGGTCGCCACGAAGGTCTTGGTGATGCTGCCTACGCGGAACTTGTCGTCCTTACCGCGCGGCGCACCGGAGTCGAGGTCGCCCACGCCCGACGCCGACTTCCAGACGCCGTCGGTGTCACGGGCCTGGGCGGTGATGCCGGGGGTGCCCGCCTTCACGATCGCGTCCATCGCGCGCTGAGTGGCCCGGTGGCCCGTCCCCGCGTCAGGCGTGTGCGGTGTCGCCTGAGCGGGCGCCACGAAGGCGGTGGCCGCCATCGCCGCCGCCGCGACACCCACCACGCCGGCCTTCGTGCACTCGCGTAACGCCATTGCTTCTCCTCACAGTCGCTGAAGCCGCTCGCACAGCAGGACCGCGGAAGCGCCGGGGTGGTTGAGAGGGTTCCGGTGACGGGGCCGGGCCACGCCTTTCTATCTCCAACCTGTGTTGTTCCTAGAATGGGCCGGGTGGAGGACATCGAAGCGATCGCGGTGCTGCAGGATCCTGTGCGGCGCCGACTGTACGAGTACGTGGCGGCGCAAGGCCGTGAAGTCGGCCGTAACGAGGCGGCGGAGGCGGCCGGCGTGACGCGCACGCTCGCCGCGCACCATCTGGACAAACTGACGGACGCGGGGCTGCTGGAGAGCGGCAGTCGCCGCCTGACGGGCCGCTCCGGGCCGGGCGCGGGGCGTCCCGCCAAGGTCTACACGCGGGCGCGGACCGAAAGATCGGTGTCGCTGCCCGCCCGCGACTACCGCACCGCCGCCGAGCTGCTCGCCGAGGCTGCCGAGCACGCCGGCCTGGACGCCGGGCTCTACGCGGCGGCGCGCCGCCGGGGCGAGGCCCTGCGGGGCTCGACGGCGCCCTGCGGCGACCTCGAAGAGGCCATGGAGACACTGGCCGCGCGCGGGTACGAACCGCACCTGGAGAACGCCGAAGACGCGGGAGAAGCGCCGGTCGTTCGCATGCGCAACTGCCCCTTTCATGCCGTGGCCGAGCGCTTCCCGCCGCTCGTCTGCGGCATGAATCTCGCGCTGTTGGAGGGGCTGCTCGGCGCTGACGGGCCCGTCCACGCCCGCATGGATGCTCGGCCGGGGGAGTGTTGCGTGGCGCTCGACTCTTCTAAAAACAACGATGATTGACATAGAAAAGGCGGGCATGCTGGGATGAGGCCATGACCGCATCCGAGCATGCCGCCCACCTCGCCGAGCTCAATGTCGCCACGCTCCTCCATCCCATCGACGACCCGCGCATCGCGCCGTTCGTCGAGCTGCTCAATCCCGTCAACGCCGCCGCCGACGACGCCCTCGGCTTCGTGTGGCGGCTCGTGGAGGAGGGCGCGGCCGACGCCACCGGCATGCGCCCGGCGGGCGAGGACGTCATCGTCAACCTGTCGGTGTGGGAGACCCAGGAGGCGCTGTGGGACTTCACCTACCGCAGCGGACACCTGGAGGTGATGCGGCGGCGCCGCGAGTGGTTCGAGCGGCACGTCGAGTCGCACATGGTCCTCTGGTGGGTCCCCGCCGGCCATGTACCGACGGTCGGCGAAGCCTTGGAGCGTCTGGCGGACCTGCGGGCACACGGACCCTCCCCGCGCGCGTTCACCTTCGCCTCGTCGTACACCGCTGCCGAGGCCGCGGAGGAGTCTCAAGCCGTGCCGCCGACGCGGCCCGAGCAGGCCGTCCCGAGCGGTCGGTCCACGCCCGCCGAAGACGCCGCGGTGGTGTAGGACCGGGGGTGCCGATGAGTTCCGCGTCGCCGCGTCGTCTGCATGAGGGAGGGCCCCCCTTCCGCGCCTGCGGAGGCCCGATGAGGTGACAAGGAGCGTGCACATCGTGGACCAGGAGAACGTGAGCGCCACCCTGACCGTCGCGGCGTCCCCCGCGGAAGTGTTCGCCGTACTGACGGACCCGACGGCTCATTCCGCGATCGACGGCACCGGGTGGGTCCAGGAACCCGTCGACCGTGCCCCGTTGACCGAAGCGGGGCAGATCTTCCGGATGGCCATGTCCCACCCCGACCACCCGGACGGTGAATACCGGGTGGCCAACAAGGTCGAGGTTCTCGACCCGCCGCGAGCCATCGGCTGGCTGACGGGCGAGGAGAAGGAAGACGGCCGACTGGAGTTCGGCGGCTGGGTCTGGCGCTATGGTCTCGTGCCGCACGGTCCGTCCGAAACCGAGGTCACGCTCACCTACGACTGGTCGGCGGTGCCGCAGTTCATCCGCGAGTACCTCGAGTTCCCGCCGTTCGGCCCCGAGCATCTCCCTGACTCCCTGCACCACTTGGCCGAGCTCGCCGCACCTGCGTCCCGGCCCTGAACGGGCCTGAATGGTCGGCCGGTCTCCCGTGCGGCGATTCCCGAGCCCAGCCCCGCATCTGCCAGAAGGGCACTAGTCGTGGGAGAGGAGGCCGGTGCGGAGCGTGGCGAGCGTGCTCGACAGGAGGCGTGAGACGTGCATCTGGGAGAGGCCCAGAGCGGCGCCGATCTGCGATTGGGTCATTTCCTGGCCGA
Source organism: Streptomyces sp. NPDC050147 (assembly GCF_040660195.1). Lineage (NCBI taxonomy): Bacteria > Bacillati > Actinomycetota > Actinomycetes > Kitasatosporales > Streptomycetaceae > Streptomyces > Streptomyces sp. NPDC050147. Next base: position 297,621 of record NZ_JBFALJ010000007.1, read on the forward strand.
AGCGCATCTCGATGATGCGCCGTTCGCGCTCGCCGAGTTCGGCCAGGAGCGGGGCCAGGGCGTGCAGATCCTCGAACACCTCGATGGCCGGGTCCTCCTGGCCCATCGTGTCGGAAAGCGAGCGGCCGGCGGCGGGGGCCCCGCCCTCCTCGCCCTCACCGCGCGGGCTGTCCAGTGACCCGGCGGCATAACCATTGGCCGCCACGATCACCTCCAGGACCTGTTCCTCCGTCACCTTGAGTTCGGCCGCGAGCTCCGCGACCGTTGGTTCGCGGCCGAGCGTCGAGGACAACCGCTCCTGGCCCTTGACCAGTTGAAGACGCAGCTCCTGCAGTCTGCGCGGCACGTGCACGGCCCAGCTCGTGTCACGGAAGTAGCGCTTGATCTCGCCGAGGATGTAGGGGACGGCGAAGGAGACGAACTCGAAGCCGCGACCGATGTCGAACCGGTCGATCGCCTTGATCATGCCCACGGTACCGACCTGGACGATGTCCTCCAGCTGTCCGTTGCCGCGGTTGCGGAAGCGGCCGGCCACGTAGTGCACCAGGGAGAGGTTCATCTCGATCAGTGTGTTGCGCGTGTAAACGTAGGCGGGAGAGCCCTCCTCAAGTGTCTGGAGCTCCTCGAAGAAGAGCTTCGACAGCTCACGGGCGTCCTTCGGCGCGACCTGGTCGGCCTCCTCGATCAACGGCAGCCCGTCGCTCCCGCCCTGAGCCGGCAGCCCGTCACTTTCGCCACGCACCCGCAGCTCGTCGCTCTCACCCCGCGCCCACTCGGCCGGCGCGGCGGCTTCCTCCACGTCCGCTGCTGCCTGCAGAAACATCGTCCGACTCCTCGCTCTCTCGTCCTGCATCGCTCAGTTCGCCGTGACCATGAAGGCGTTGCCCTCGGGGTCCGCCAGCACCGCTTCGCGTCGGTTGCGGGGCCCCACGGGCGGTGCGACGACCCGTCCGCCCCAGCCGACGGCCGACACGGCGGCCATGTCGACGTCGGCCACGCGAAAGCACGGGTGCCAACCGGGCGGCGCGGCGTCCCTGAACGCGGCGACGGTGCCCAGCCCGTCACGCACCTCGATCTGCCCGCGGGCGTACTCCACCTCGCAGCAGTCACCTGACGTGCCGGCCCAGTCCAGTACGTCCCCGTAGAAGTAGGCGGCGGCGAAGATGTCCCGGGTGTGCAGTTCGAGCCGGGCGACGGGGCCCGCGCCCACCTTCCAGCGGTGGTCGGGGGCGCGTTGGCGCAGGCCGAACACCGCTTCCTGCGGGCCCGCCGCCACCGCGAGCCGCCCGGTCTCGGTGCTCAGCGGACCTACGGCGACGGTGGCGCCGCGCTCACGCAGCCGGCCGACCGTCGCGTCCACGTGGTCGACACCGAAGTACGGAATCCACCCCGCCGAGACGCCCAGGTCACACGTGGCCTGGCTGATGCTTCCCACCGGTGCGCCGGCCCGCAGCGCCAGAGAACGTACCCTGCCCTGCGCGCCGAGCAGCGGGACGTGGCACCAGCCCAGAACACGGGCGTAGAACTCCTTCGCGGCCTGGGCGTCACCGGAGGCCAGGCTCAGCCAGCACGGTGCGCCGCGCTTCCTGGCCGTAGCGCCCGGCGGCAGACTGTTGCCGGGCAGGGAGGGCAGCGGCTTGTCGGGCGGCGGGACCAGGCGGAGCCCTCCGGCCTGCCGGAACGGCCTGACGCCGGTCCACGTGCGCCCTGCCTCCCGGCGCCGGACTCTCGCGTGCGGGGCGGTCCCCTCGCGCCGCTGCTGCTCACGCTCTCTGCTCACACCGATGTCCCTTGGCACAGCGCCCTCTCCCGTCTGGTTCCGGCGGTCTCGCCAGTGATTCCGCAGACAGGAAGCGCCATACCGGGACCTTGCTCATCCATCCGAGGGACCAAGGCCCTGACCTGGCCGTTGCCAAAGCCCCACGCCCGCTCCCTGCCGGGTGGCGTGCGGGGCAGGGGCCTGAAGCGAGTCTTTGGTCCAGTTCCGGCAGAGCGATTCAGGAACGGCTCGACGCGAGGCAGGCCTCACCTACGGGGGTACGGGGGTACGGGGGGATGGCGGCCGGCCCAGTGGCTGCCATATCCGTCCACCGGTTCCTCAGCCGCGCCTGCCGTGCCTCACGCTCGTCGCATCGGCGGCACCGCGTCCGCTATCACGTGGGCCGTCCGGCGCCCGATCGCCGATACGGACGGCTCGTTCGCCGGCAGGCACCGCCCCGCGGTGGGCTCGTACACACAGCCCAGTACCCCGGCGTGGTCGGTGACCGGCTCGGACAGTTCGGAATTCCAGCCCTGGGAGAGCAGGGCTTCGTGCAGTTCACGCGAGGAATCGACGGGCACGGCTTCGTCTGCCGTGCCGTGCACGAGCCGTACGGGTATCGGCGTCACCGCCCGTCCGACGGCTTGGAGGGGCACGGTGCCCGTCGTGCGTGCCGGGCGGCGGTAACCGCCCGCGATGCCCACCACCGCGGCGGGCCGCGGGCCGTCGAAGGGTTGCGCCGTGAGGGCCACTCCCACCGCGGCGCCCGCCCCCGCCGACCACCCCGCGAGAACCAACTGACCGGGCCCGTCGAAGAGTTGACCAAGGTGATCTTGGGCGTACCGCAAGGAGTCGATGAGATGCTCCCGGCCGCCGTCGGGCTGGTCCGAGCGCCAGTCCGGGACGAGGACGGTGGGACCCAGCCCGGCGACCTCCCGGGCCAGCGCGGCCAGCATGTCGCGCTCATCGGGCCCAGTTCCGTGCCACAGCAGCACACACCGGTTGTCCCGCCGCTCGGAGGCGTAGACGTCGAGGAGTTTGCTGTCGCCGCCGGTGGCGTAACGCACCGTCCGGGTCGTGATCGTCAAGTCCGTTCCTCATCTCGGTCAGTATCTCGGTCAGCACTTCAGGGACGAGGCTCTCGGCCAACACCCCCTCGGCAGATTCAAGGAAAGTCGTACGTGGCGATGTCGAGAACTCGCGTCCGGCTCCGTCCTCGTAGTGAACGCGACCACAATGGGTCGCACCAGCACCGAGGAGAACACCATGGCCAAGTACCTGCTGCTCAAGCACTACCGTGGCGCCCCGACTCCGGTCAACGACGTGCCGATGAGCCAGTGGACGCCGGAGGAGATCTCGGCGCACGTGCGGTACATGAACGACTTCGCGGCCCGGCTCGAGGAGAGCGGTGAGTTCGTCGACAGCCAGGCGCTCGCCCCCGAGGGAACGTTCGTCCGGTACGACGGTGAGGGCCGCCCGCCGGTCACCGACGGCCCCTTCGCCGAGACCAAGGACCTCATCGCCGGGTGGATGGTGATCGACGTCGACAGCCACGACCGTGCCCTCGAACTGGCCGGGGAGCTGTCGGCCGCCCCCGGCGCGGGCGGCAAGCCGATCCACGAGTGGCTCGAGGTCCGCCCGTTCCTGGGCGCGCAGCACACCGTCACCGAGTGAACCCGGACATGGACGAGAGCCGGCTCCGGAGCCTCACTCCGAGCGTGCTCGGCATCCTCGTCCGCCGCGGAGCCGACTTCGCGGCGGCCGAGGACGCCGTGCAGGACGCCCTGGTCGAGGCGGTCCGCGTCTGGCCGGCCGAGCAGCCCAGGGACCCGAAGGGCTGGCTGGTCACCGTGGCCTGGCGCAAGTTCCTCGACACGACCCGCGCGGACACCGCCCGCCGCCGACGGGAGGACCGTGTCGACGAGGAACCGGCGCCCGGACCCGCCCCCGCCGCGGACGACACGCTCCAGCTCTACTTCCTGTGCGCCCACCCGTCCCTGACACCGTCCTCCGCGGTCGCGCTGACACTGCGTGCCGTCGGCGGTCTCACCACCCGCCAGATCGCCCAGGCCTACCTGGTCCCCGAGGCGACCATGGCCCAACGCATCAGCCGGGCCAAGAGAACCGTCTCCGGCGTGCGGTTCGACAGGACAGGCGATGTCGCCACCGTGCTGCGCGTTCTCTACCTGGTCTTCAACGAGGGCTACTCCGGTGACGTGGACCTCGCCGCCGAGGCCATCCGGCTCACCCGGCAGCTCGCCGCCGCGATCGACCACCCCGAGGTGGCGGGCCTGCTCGCCCTCATGCTGATCCACCACGCCCGACGCGACGCCCGCACCGCGTCCGACGGCAGCCTGGTGCCGCTCGCCGAGCAGGACCGGGGCCGGTGGGACACCAAAGCGATCGCCGAGGGCATCGGGATCCTGCACGCGGCGCTCGCCCGCGACCGCCTCGGCGAGTTCCAGGCCCAGGCCGCCATCGCGGCGCTCCATGCCGACGCGCCCACCGCCGAGGAGACCGACTGGGTGCAGATCGTCGAGTGGTACGACGAACTCGCGAACCTGACCGACAGCCCGGTCGTCCGGCTCAACCGCGCGGTGGCCGTCGGCGAGGCCGACGGGCCGCGCGCAGGCTTGGCGGCGCTCGCGGCGCTCGACGTCTCTTTGCCCCGCCACACCGCGGTGGCGGCGTACCTTTACGAGCGCGACGGCGACCTGTCGACGGCGGCGCGGCTGTACGCCGAGGCGGCCGAGAAAGCGCCCAACCTGCCCGAACGCGTCCATCTGACGCGTCAGGCAGCTCGGCTCAACGCCCGGCTCAACGCCGGCCGAAGCGGCTGACGGGCCGCGCGCGGCGTCCGGCGCGGGAGCCCGCGCAGTTCAGGGCTTCCCGCGTTCCCGGACGATATCGGCCGGGTCCTTGTCGTCCCGCAGCCCCTGATAGCGGGGGTGGCGCAGCATGCCGTCGCGCGTCCACTCCGTGAAGGCGACCTGAGCCACGAGACGCGGCCGTGCCCAGTGTGCGGTCCGCTCCGGTACCGGGTCCCCGAACGGCGAGCCCGTCACCTGGAGTTCGTCGAGTTCCCTCCGCAGGGCCAGCAGGGTACGCCGGTCGAAACCGGTGCCGACCTTGCCCGCGTAACGCAGCCGTTCGCCCTCGTAGTAGCCGATGAGCAGCGCGCCGATGCCCTCGCGGCTTCCGGTGGGTTCGGTGAACCCGCCCACCACGAACTCCTGGCCCCGGGAACACTTCAGTTTGAGCCAGTCGCCCGAGCGGCGCGCCTGGTAGGTGCTCTCGGCCCGTTTGGCGATGAGGCCCTCCCAGCCGCGCCGGCAGGCGTCGGCCAGGAGTTCGGGCCCGCCTTCGTTGCGATGGGTGCTGAACCGCAGCGGGGCCGTGAACGTGATCGAGCGGCGCAGCAGGGACTTGCGGGTGCGCAACGGCAACCGCCGTACGTCCATGCCGTCGAGGCGCAGCAGATCGAAGACGTAGTAGGTGACCGCGACCGTGCTCGCCGCGATGTCGGCGGGCCGCGTGAGCCCCATGCGCTGCTGCAGTCGCCCGAAGTCGGTTCTGCCGTGCGAGTAGGCGACGATCTCCCCGTCGACCGTGAAGTCCTCGCAGTCCTGTCCCGAGAGCGCGTCGATGATCTCCGGATACGTGGCGTCGAGCCGTCGCCCGGACCGGGACCGGAGCGTCGTCCGGCCGTTCTCGCGCACCGCGAGCGCCCGGATGCCGTCCAGCTTCCGCTCGAAGATCCAGTCGTCCGTGAAGAGACGCCGCTCGGTGAGCGTCGCCAGCATCGGGGAAGCGGCCAGTTCGGCACCCGGCGCCGCCTCCCGGACGCGCCCGTCCAGGCCCGGCGGCAGGCTGTCCAGCAGGCTCGTCATCGCTGCTCACCGCGGTCGGAATGCCATGTCGGCGCGTCCGGCGCCTCGGCGACCTGGCGCAGCGTACGGCCGCTGCGTGCTGACCGCGCCCGCCGTGGGTCCGGGGTTCCGCCGCCCGAGCGGTGTCCGGTCCGCACGAGCAGCCAGGTCGGCTTCGCGGCGGAGCCCCCGCTCTTCTCCTCACGCCCGTGGAAGCGGGTGAGCGCGTACTGCCCGCGCAGTTTCTCTCCGTGCAGATCGAACGTGGCGTGGCCCTTGTCCAGGGCCTCGCCGAACGGCACCGGCCGGTTGCGCTTGTCGTGGCTGGTGGGCCGGTAGGTGCCGCGGCCCCAGACGATGACGGTCCCGCCGCCGTACTCGCCCGAAGGGATCACCCCCTCGAAGTCCCGATACTCCAAGGGATGGTCCTCGGTGGGGATGGCCAGCCGCTTGTCGTGCGGGTCGGTGGAGGGGCCCTTGGGGACCGACCAGGACTTCAGTACGCCGTCGACCTCCAGGCGGAAGTCGAAGTGCATCGTGCTCGCGTCGTGGATCTGCACCACGAACGTGGGCTCGTCGGCTGTCTCCGGCGTGGCCGCGTCTCGCGCCGAGGGCTCGCCGCTCGGTTCGCTCGTCTTGTCGAAGTGCCGCTTGCCGCGGTAGGTCCGCAGCCCGTCCTTCTCGCTCACGGCGGGCCCCTTCCGTCGGGTCGCTGATCCGTTCGCCGATCCGTTCGTGCGGCGCGTACCCGTGATCACTTCTGGCACGCGTGCGCCCGACAGGTGACCTGCCGTGACGGGTCGGCTCGGCCCCGGCCAGGTTATGCACCTCCGATCTCACCCGCACGGCGAGCGCACCCCGGCCGGCGGCCGAGTGGCCTGGGCCGAAGCCCCGCGGGGACTCGTATGTGTGGGACCGCGGCCCGCGGGACACCCGATGCTCGACGGCACACGTTCGCGCTGGTCGCACACCGTGAGCGGTGCCAGGCGTTCGCGCCCGCGAGTGGCGCGGAGCAAGCTGGAGTAAGTGGATCAGAGAGCGGACCAGAGAAGGGAAGAGCACCCATGGGTGACACCCCGCAGGACCCGACGACAAAGCACCCGCAGCCCGATTTCGCCTCGCAGGACCAGGAGCCGCCGGGCTGGACCGGCCCGATGGACCCGCCCCCGGACCACGGTGAGGAGTCCTACCGGGGGAGCGGGCTGCTGCAGAACCGGGCGGCGGTCGTGACCGGCGGCGACTCCGGCATCGGCCGGGCCGTGGCTCTCGCCTACGCACGCGAGGGTGCGGACGTCCTGTTCACCCATCTGCCCACGGAGGCGGAGGACGCCCAGGAGACGGTCCGCCTCGTCGAGAAGGCCGGGCGCCGCGGTCTGGCCGTGCCGTGCGATATCCGTGAAGAGGAGCAGTGCCGGCGCCTCGTCGAGCGAGCCGTGGCGGAGTTCGGCCGCATCGACGTACTGGTCAACAACGCCGCCTATCAGATGTCCCAGCCCGACGGCATCACGGAGATCTCCACGGAGCAGTTCGACCGCGTCGTACGCACGAATCTGTACGGCATGTTCTGGCTGTGCAAGATGGCCGTGCCGCACATCCCGTCGGGCGGGTCCATCATCAACAGCACGTCGGTGCAGGCCTACAAGCCGAGCCCCCACCTGCTCGACTACGCCATGACCAAGGGCGCCATCGTCACGTTCACCCAAGGGCTCGCGCAGATGCTGGTCGAGAAGGGCATCCGCGTCAACGCCGTCGCTCCGGGGCCGGTGTGGACGCCGCTGATCCCGGCCACGCTGCCGGACACCCAGGAGTTCGGCAAGCAGGCCCCGATGGGCCGCCCCGCCCAGCCCGCCGAGATGGCGCCCGCGTATGTGTTCCTGGCCTCGGAGCAGGCCAGCTTCATCACCGCCGAGATCATGAACGCCACCGGAGGGACACCGCTCCCGTGACCCGGCCGCGGGAGCGGGGAGACCGCGAATCCATCGGCGTGAAGGAGGCGGTGGCGTGAGCCCCACTGTCGAGCTACAGGTCGGACGACGCAAGGTCGAAATCAAGCGAGCCGAGAAGGAGCTGTTCCCGCAGGACGGCATCACCAAGGCCGATCTCGCCGAGTACTACCGGCGTGTGGCACCGCGCATGCTGCCCGAGCTGCGCGGCAGGCCCGTGATGCTGGAGCGAATGCCGGACGGGATCGACGGCGACCGCTTCTACCAGAAGGAGGTCTCCGACTACTTCCCCGACTGGATCCGGCGCGCCACGGTGGCCAAGGAGGGCGGCGAAGTCACCCATGTCCTCTGCGAGGACACGGCCACCCTCGTCTATCTCGCGGGCCAGGCCTGCGTCACCCCCCATCGCTGGCTGAGCCGAGCCGACCGGCCGCGCCGCCCCGACCGCCTCGTCTTCGACCTCGACCCGCCGGGCGACGACTTCGAGGCCGTGTGCAGCGCGGCCCACCGCCTGCACGAACTGCTCGAAGAGCTGGACCTGCCGTCGGGCCTGATGACCACCGGCTCACGCGGTCTGCACGTCGTCGTACCGCTGAACCGGCGCGACGACGCCGACGACGTGCTCGCCTTCGCCCGTTCCGTCGCACAGGCCCTCGCGGCGCAGTACGAGAAGGAGCTGACGGCCGAGGCCCGCAAGGACGCGCGCAAGGGGCGGCTGTATCTGGACGTCGCGCGCAACGGCTACGCCCAGACCGTGGTCGCCCCGTTCGCCGTCCGGTCCAGGCCGGGAGCGCCCGTGGCCGTGCCGTTGGGCTGGGACGAACTGGATGCCCCCGGGCTGACCGCCCGCCGCTGGACGGTGACCGACCTCGGCGACCGCCTCGATAAGGACCCCTGGGCGGGACTCGCCCGCCGCGCGCGCGGCGTGACCGCGGCCGCCCGGCGCCTGCGAGAACGGACGCAGGCATAACGGCGCCCGCACGCCTGCACGGGAGACCCTGCGCTCAAGGAGCCGACCGACGCCATCGTGCAAGTGACGTCCACCGGAGTCTGGGGCTCGGACCTGCATCTGTACGAGGTACTAGGGCAGGCGGAACTCCTTCGGGTGCCGTTCGGCAACACCTTGCCCATCAAGGTGCCGACGGGCTCCGCGGACGACCGGTTCGTCTACCTCTCCGACGTACTTCCCACCGCCTGGCAGGCAGTGGAGTACGCCGACGGTGACGGCGTCAAGGCCTTCGACCTGCGCCGTTACGGCAAGGACCTCGGCAGCGCGGTCCGCGACCTGACCGACGGGCGCGGCACGGACGCCGTCATCGACGCCGTAGGGATGGAGGCGCACGGCGCCCCTGGCCAAAGCGGCCCACTGGGGCGTGGGCCTGCTGCCCGGCGCCATGGCCGCAAGGCTGATGGAGCGCGCAGGCGTCGACCGACTGGGCGCCCTGTACGCGGCGATCGACATCGTCCGACGCGGCGGCACCATCTCCCTCTCCGGTGTCTACGGCGGCGCGCTCGACCCGATGCCCCTCCTGACCATGTTCGACAAGCAGGTCCAGCTGCGCATGGGGCAGGCCAACGTCAGGCACTGGGTGGACGACATCCTGCCGCTGCTCACCGACGAGGACCCGCTCGGCGTCGATGACTTCGCCACCCATCACATGGCTCTGGAAGAGGGTCCCAAGGCGTACCAGATGTTCCAGGACAAGGAAGACGGGATGATCAAGACGCTGCTCAGGCCCTGATCCCGGGTTTGGAGTTCACCACGAAGCGGGCCCCGTCGGGGTCGCTCAAGATCGCCTCCGCCGCCCCCTGCCCGCCCTGCAGGACACTGCCGCCGTAGGCGCGCGCGGCCCGGGCGCAGGCGTCCACGTCGTCGACCGTGAAGTGGATCTGCCAGTGCGGCCGGATCTCCGGATCGGGCGCGGATTCGATCGCGCCCGAATGGATGCGGGCCACGATGACGCCCTGGCTGCGCAGCACGACCCGTTCGTCCTCGTAGTCGACCTCGCAGCAGCCTGAGGAGGTGGTGGCCCATTCGAGGACCTCCGCGTAGAAGATGGCGGCGTCGAAGGCGTCCCGGGTATAGAGCTCCACGAAGACAGGGGCCGCGCGGCGCCACGCCTCCCAGTCGGAGACGAGTTCACCCTCCCAGATGCCGAAGACGGCCCCCTCGCGGTCGGCCAGGAGAGCCGCCCGCCCCGGAGGGAAGGAGATGGGGCCCACAGCGGTGGTTCCACCACGCTCCTGGCTGCGTGCCACGGTCTCGTTCGCGTCGGACGCGGCGAAGAAGGGTGTCCAGGCGATGGCCGCCTGCCCCACGGCCTCCACGGCGGACACCCCCGCCACGGGCACCCCGTTCACGCTCGCGAACCTGTACTGGTCGCCCAGCTTGCCGACGCGCCAGTCCCACCCCAGTACGGCGTGGTAGAACTCCTGAGCGGCCTCCAGATCTCGCGTGGTCAGGCTGACCCAACAGGGTGCGCCGAACACCGCGCTGCTGGGTACGTTCCGGATTGCAGATGCCTTGTCGCTGCTCATCTTTGTACCGTTCTGAGGTCGAAGGACGCCCCACCCTCTTCAGGCTACTGACGCCCGACCTTGTGCGGTCGGGAGACGGCCCGTACCAGCGGCCCGCGCCCGTGATCCCTGTCGGCTCCATCATCCCCACCGCGGGGCTTCACGTCGCGCCAGGCACGGGGGAGCAATGCCCTTACATGGATCTCCGCGGGCCGGGAACCCGGGGCACGAAGAGGGCCGGAGGCCGACGAGACCCGTCAGTGCATCAGCGCATCAAGCGACCGGTGTGAGCATTATTTCCATATATGGGGTAGATGGGTGATATGCGTACTCACAGTTATACCGTTCTGGCAGTCGAGGGTGGCGGCTCGCTGATCTTCATCATCGTCGGCCTAGCCGTGGTCATCGGCCTGCTCGCCATGTTCGTCAGTGGACGGCGCCGCGCGGCCCGCCGCACCGAGCCGACCACACCCTCTCAACACGTCGCTCCTCCCAGCGGTGAAGCCCAACGCGGCACCACCTGGCAGACGCCCGACGACGACCCCGACCAGGGACACCCTCACCCCCGTTGAGGGGGTCTGGCGCCGGCGGCATGGCGCGAGGCAGGGTTCTCTCGCCGGAGACGAGTGCGGGCGGCGAGCCCGCCCAGGAGGGGAGACATCACCGCCATGCCAGCTCAGCGAGGACTCGGAGTGGCCGTCATCGGCACCGGGAAGATGGGCGCGGATCACGTGCGCCGGCTCCATGACGTCATCAGCGGGGCGCGGGTGGCGGCCGTCGCCGACATCGAGGCGGAGCGGGCGAAGTCCCTGGCCGCCACGATCGACGGGTGCACGGCCTACACGGACCCGGCGGCCGCCATGGCGTCGGGAGAGGTGGATGCCGTACTCATCGCTTCTCCCGGCCCGGCCCACGAAGCGGCCCTGATCGAAGCGCTCGGCCGGGACCTGCCGGTGTTGTGCGAGAAGCCGATGACACCGGACACGGCCTCCTGCCTGCGGGTCCTGGAGGCGGAGCGGCGGCTCGGGCGCCGGCGCATCCAGGTGGGCTTCATGCGGCGCTACGACTCCGAGTACGTGAAGCTCAAAGGACTGCTCGACGGCGGCGAACTGGGCAGGGCGCTGATGCTGCACCAACGTCACCGCAACCTGGCCATGCCGCCGGGGTTCACCGACGACATGCTCATCACCAGCTCGGTCGCCCACGAGGTGGACGCGACCCGCTGGCTGCTCGGACAGGAGATCGTGGCGGTCGCCGTGCACAGACCGGCGCCGTCGTCCCTCGCCCCGGCGGGCATGAACGACCCCCAGTTCGTCCTGTTCGAGACCGCCTCGGGCGCGCTCGTCGACGTCGAGATCTTCGGCCACTGCGGTTACGGCTACCAGGTCCAGGCCGAGGCGGTCTGCGAGCGGGGAACCGTGCGCATCGGGGACGAACAAGGGCCCCGCGTCAGCGTCGACGGCCGCTGGGGAGGCCACGTACCCCCGGACTACGTCGAGCGTTTCGAGGACGCCTACGACCGTGAGGTACAGGCATGGGTGGACGCCACCCGCAGGGGTGAGGTCACCGGCCCCAGTGCCTGGGACGGGTACGCCGCCGCGGCCGTGTGCGAGGCGGGCGTCGTGTCCCAGCGGGAGGGCGGGCGGGCCGAGGTGGAACTGATCGAGCGTCCGGCCTTCTACGGGTAGACCGCTCGGCGGGACCGGGAGGCGGAATCGAGCGGCGGGGCAGAGCGGGGGGGGGCGGGGCCGGGGGGCCCCCCCCCCCGGGGGGGCGGGGGTGCGGGGCGGCAAGGGGCGGACCGGGAGTACCAGCTTGCCCGGGAAG